>JBIOVB010000001.1:0-33079 GCA_044867525.1 Acidimicrobiia bacterium
AATGGACGACACGACCTCGGGAGAGGCTCTCGCCGTGGTGCTCAGCGACTGGGCCGGAGCAATCCAGTCTGCCTCAGTCGAGGCCGAGGGTGCCTCGATTTCGATCAGGTCCTGTTCCGCCTGACCACCGGGCCCGTCCCATGGAACTTGTGGCCGGCGACTCGAAGTTCATAACTTGTTGGTCTCTCGCTCGATGACACCACACCTATGAGCAGGGTTCCCATACCTCCCATGACCGGGGTGGAATGAACGCCGACCCGGTTCCGCGGCGCCGTCTGGTGCCGGTGCTCACCTACGCCACGATCTTCATCGTGGCAGCGATAGGGCTGGTGGTCGTGCTTCCTCGGGGGAACGCGATCATCACAGCCCCACAGGCGGCGCCGGCGGGGGCGGTCTCGGGCTCCGCCGCGGCGTGCATCGGTAACCGGGTGGCCACCGTTCAGTCCGGAGTCTTCCTCGACATTCATGTGCCAGGCACCCATGGCGACGAGACCGAAGACCTCGGCCCGCGGGTGGTCGGCGGTCGCCTCGATCAGGAAAGCGGGAGTGGAGAGCTCACCGGGACCTGTATCGGCGAGCTCGCAGGTCAGAGTGCGGTGTTCGCGGTCCGGGTCATGGAGAACGGTGATCTGGACGGGGTGGTGACGGTGGAGGGCGAGGAACTCGACGCCAGCATCGCCGCAGACGACGGAGCCGTCGGTCAGCCCGGCGAGGACGACCTGGAGGGAGCGGAGATCCTGCCCCGGGTCCTACTCGCTGTGGCTGTGGTCATCGTGGCAGCGCGGCTACTCGGCAACGTGTTCCGGATGATCAATCAGCCCCGAGTGATCGGCGAGATCGTGGCCGGGATCCTGCTCGGCCCCAGCTTGCTGGGACTGGTCTGGCCCGACGTCACCTCGTTCCTGTTTCCATCTGAAGTGATCGACGTCCTTCAGGTACTCGCCCAGTTCGGGCTGATCTTCTTCATGTTCTTGATAGGCGCCGAGCTCGACCATCGCATGATCCGGGGCTCGGGTCATACGGCGGTATTGGTGAGCCACTACTCGATCGTGCTCCCGTTCACCCTGGGGCTGGCGGCGGCACTGCTCATCTTTCCCGTAGTGGGCAGCGGTGATTTCACCGGGTTTGCCCTCTTCATGGGAGCGGCAATGGCAATCACCGCGTTCCCCGTCCTGGCCAGGATCCTGACCGACACCGGATTGCACCGAACCCGGCTCGGGAACTTGGCGATCACCTGCGCCGCGGTCGATGACGTGACCGCCTGGTGCATCCTGGCGGTGGTGGTTGCGATCGTCCATGCCGCGGGGCCGGGTGACGCCATCCTCACAATCGTTCTCGCCCTGGCCTTTCTGGCTTTCATGATCTTCCTCGTGCGACCCCTGCTGGCACGTATCGCCGAGGTCCAGCCCGACCGGCGCCGCTTCGGAGCCACCATCATGTCGGCACTCTTCGTCGCCCTGTTCCTCTCGGCATGGGCCACCGAGGCGATAGGGATCCATGCCATCTTCGGTGCCTTCATGTTCGGTGCGGTGCTGCCCCGGTCGCACTCGATCGCAGCGCAGATCACCGAACGCCTCGAGGACGTGACCGTGCTCTTCCTGCTCCCGGTGTTCTTTGCGGTTGTCGGCCTCTCTACCCAGATCGGGCTCGTCTCGGGGTCGGACCTTTGGGCCCTGACCGGCCTGATCATTGCCATCGCCATCGTCGGCAAGATCGGCGGCTCCGTCATCGCCGGGCTGGCCGCGGGGGAGAGCCTGCGCACGTCGACGGTGCTCGGGGTGTTGATGAATGCGAGAGGGGTGACGATGGTTGTCATCCTCACTGTCGGCCAGGCTCTTGGTGTGATCTCGCCGGCCCTGTTCACGATGATGGTGCTCATGGCGCTGGTCACCACGTTCATGACCACCCCATTGCTCACCTTGCTCTACCCGCGTGACGAGATCGATCGGGACCTCGCCGGTGATTCGACCAGGGAGATGATGGCCCTCACCGCTCGCGAGCGGCGGGTCATGGTGGGGGTGACCGACCCGTTGACCGCCAGGCCCCTGCTGGAATTGGCGAAGGTGCTCAGGGGGATCGATGACACCCCGGCGACCATCATCCTCGCCTCGGTGGTGAGGCCGCCGGGGTACGAGCAGGTGCGAGCCAACCTCTCGGCGATGGACGACGCCGCAACCGAGGCCGCCGCTGCACTGGGCGCGGTCAGGGATCGCCTCGAGGGGGAGGGGCTCGACGTCGAGGTGGAGACCGCCGTAGGCCACGATCCGGCGACCGAACTCGTCCGTCTTGTCGAACGAAGAGGGGCGGGGATGATCCTGATCGGGTCACACCAGGCATATCTCGGGTTCAGGCCATTGGGCGGGATCGCCGGAGAGGTCCTCGACGAGGCGAGCTGTGACGTTGCGGTGCTGGTGGGCGCGGGGACCCACCGCCAGTTGGGCCCGGGCCCGCTAGGCGTCTGGTACCGCGGGGAGCCGGCCGACTTCGCAGCACTCGATCTCGCGGCCAGCCTGGCTCGCGGGCTCCAGCGGCCGGTCCGGGTGATATCTCCGATCCCTGTCGAACTGCCCAATCTGATGGCGGAGGTTCAGGAGGTGGTTCTGTCGGAGCCCACGGTGGGCCACGCCTTGGAGGCCGTGGAAGGGACGTCGATGATGGTTGTTGCTCCGGCAGGGGTCCTCGACGGTGTGCTCCCGGCGCTCCGGGAGTCGGTCATGGAGCGGGCGTCGGTCCCGGTGCTCGTGGTCCGTGGTGGAAAGCGGCCGCACCTCGCCGATACCCTGGCATCCAGGGAGTTGGAGAAGGTGGCCGAGGGTTAGCGGACTGCCGAATCAGGCGTAGGCGAAGCCGGAGCCATGGAGCCTGGCCTCTTCGGTGCGGGAGACCAGCCGGCTTCTCATCGACTCGATCACCGCCTCGCGCCGTGGGTTGGCGCGGGGCCCGAATGCATCGATCGCCGATTCGACGGTGACCAGGGCAGCCCGGAAGGGGTCGGGGAGCAGGGAGTTGAGTGCCACCAGCCAGACGGCTCTGGTGAGGTCGGATGACGCCCTGAGGCCGGCCATCAATGCTCTCTCGACGGAGCCCAACTCACTTTGCCGTTCGCCGATGGTGAGCTTGCGGGCTTGGTGGAGGAGCCTGTGCATCAGGTCGCGCCCTGCATCGTCCATGCCCGGCACGTGGAATCGATAGATGATCGAGGCGCAGTCGATGGCAAAGAGGCGTGCCCATGTCTCGTCCCAGGTCCCGAGCAGCGGACGCTCGGTGTGGAGGAGCTCACAGATCGGGTCGAGGTTGTCCGGCCCGGCCACCCAATGCGGTATGTGTTCCCGGATCTCGTAGGCCAACATGTACTCCCAGTCCGTTCTCGCCGTCCCACCTTCCTCTCTGTGGATAATTCCGCATTTGCTTGTCCAAGGGCATGGGCCGTCTGGCCCATTTGAAAATGCCGACCGGGCTAGTCCCTGGGCCGGCGAGG
Source organism: Acidimicrobiia bacterium (assembly GCA_044867525.1). Taxonomy (GTDB): domain Bacteria; phylum Actinomycetota; class Acidimicrobiia; order Spongiisociales; family ZC4RG35; genus JALYNX01. Next base: position 3,479 of record JBIOVB010000001.1, read on the forward strand.
GTTCCGGATCAGTCGTATTCGTAGAAGCCGCGGCCCGACTTCTTTCCCAGCCTGCCAGCTTCCACCAAGCGGGTGAGTAGCGGCGGGGAGGCGTACATCGGGTCCCTGAACTCCTCGAAGAGCACGTCGGCGATGTGCTTCATGGTGTCCAACCCGACGAAATCGGATAGCTCGAGAGGGCCCATTGGGTGATTGAGGCCCAATCGCATGCCGGCGTCGATGTCCTCACGCGTGGCCACGCCCGCCTCCAGCATCTTGACCGCTCCCAGGAGGTAAGGGACCAGCAGCATGTTGACGATGAACCCGGCACGGTCCTTGGCGACGATGACGGTCTTCCCCAGGCCCTCGGCGTAGGCCCGTGCCTTCGCGGCCACCTCCGGCTCGGTCATCACGGTGGTGACCATTTCGACCAAGGACATCACCGGCACCGGGTTGAAGAAATGGAGTCCGACCACCTTGCCCGGCCGATTGGTCGCCATCGCCAGTCGGGTGATCGGGATCGATGAGGTGTTGGAGGCGAGGACGGCGTCGGGGTCGGTGATCAAGGCGTCGAGATCGGTGAAGATCTGTTTCTTCACCCTCTCGTCTTCGGTCGCCGCCTCGATCACCAGCTGACGGTCCGCTTGGTCGGAGAGATCCGTGGACACGGTGATCCGCGCAACCACCGCATCGCGTTCGCCGGCTTCTAGCTTTCCCCGTTCCACGGCTCTTGCCAGAGAAGAGTCGATGCGTCTCAGGGCTGCCTCGGCTGCCGAGGCGTCGATCTCGTGGACCACGACCTGGCTCCCACTGCGCGCAAACACCTCGGCGATGCCGGATCCCATCAGTCCGCCGCCGATGACGCCGACACGTTCTGGGCTCATGGGGGGATGGTAGGAGGAGGCATTACCCTCACCGTCGATGTCCTACGACCACGTCTCGATCGAGGCCAAGTGGCAGGCGCGGTGGGAGTCGGAGAGGCTCTTCAACGTCTCCGAGGACCGGGCGCGCCCCAAGTTCTACAACCTGTGCATGTACCCCTATCCGTCGGGCGCATTGCACCAGGGACATGTCCGCAACTACACGTTCGGGGACCTGCTGTCCAGGTACAAGACCATGCAGGGCTTCAACGTGCTCTCGCCGATGGGATGGGACAGCTTTGGCCTGCCCGCGGAGAACGCCGCGATCGACTTGGGCGCCCCGCCCAAGGAAAATACCGAGGCTCAGATCGCAACCATGACCCAGCAGATCAAGCAGCTGGGGGCCATGTACGACTGGGATCGGGAGCTGGCCTCCCACGACCCCGACTACTACCGCTGGGATCAGTGGCTGTTCCTCCAGCTCTGGCACCAGGGCCTCGCCTACAAGAAGGAGGCGCCGGTCAACTGGTGTCCCCGGGACCAAACCGTGCTCGCCAACGAACAGGTTGTCGATGGCGCTTGTGAGCGCTGTGGCGCCGTGGTCGAGAAGCGAAACCTTGCCCAATGGTTCTTCAGGATCACCGACTACGCGGACCGCCTTCTTGCCGACCTCGATGAGCTGGACCAATGGCCCGATCGGGTGCGGACGATGCAGCGAAATTGGATCGGCCGGTCAGCGGGCGCCAGATTCTCGATTCAGGTCGAGGGCGGCGAGCTGTCATTCGACGTCTTCACCACTCGCCCGGACACCATCTTCGGCATGACGTTCTGTGTGCTCGCCCCCGAGCACCCCCTGGTCGATGCCCTGGTCTCGGGTTCGGAAGGAGAGGAGGAAGCCAGGTCTTACATCGCTCAGGCCTCGCGAGCCTCGGAGATCGAGCGGATGGCGGAAGGGGAGAAGACGGGCGTTTTCACAGGGGCGCAGGCGATCAACCCGGTCAACGGGCGGCCGGTGCCCATCTACATCGCGGACTATGTGCTGATGGGATACGGGACCGGCGCGATCATGGCGGTACCCGGTCAGGACCAGCGGGACTGGGAATTCGCCACCAGGTACGGGCTGGAGATCATCAGGACGGTTGAGCCGGCGCCGGACTGGGATGGAGAGGCTTATACCGGGGAGGGCCGCACCATCAACTCCGGGTTCCTCGATGGGCTGGGACAGGCGGAAGCCAAGGCGGCCATCATCGCCTGGCTCGAGGATCAGGGGATCGGCGAGGGAACGATCCAATACCGGCTGCGGGACTGGTTGATCTCACGCCAGAGATACTGGGGGTCTCCGATCCCGATGATCGACTGCCCCACTTGTGGCCTGGTCCCGGTGCCGGAGGGGGAACTACCGGTGTTGCTTCCGGAGGTAGAGGACTACGCCCCCAAGGGCCAGTCGCCGCTGGCTACGGTCGATGAGTGGGTCAACACCACCTGTCCTGCGTGCGGCGGCGACGCCCGGCGGGAGACCGACACCATGGACACTTTCGTCGATTCGTCCTGGTACTTCTTCCGCTTCACCGATCCTCGTAATGGAGTTGCGCCTTTCGACCCGCAGAAAGCCGCCTATTGGATGGCGGTCGATCAGTACATAGGCGGGGTGGAGCACGCGATCCTTCATCTCCTCTATGCCCGATTCATCACCAAGGTCCTCAGCGACATGGGGATGAGCCCGGTCACCGAGCCCTTCGCCCGGCTGTTCACCCAGGGGATGATCACCCTCGGCGGGTCCAAGATGTCGAAGTCGAAGGGAAATGTGGTCGACCCGCTCGATCTCTTCGCATCACATGGCGCGGACTCCCTGCGGCTCTATCACCTCTTCATCGGGCCTCCGACCGACGATGCCGCCTGGGACACCAACGGGGTCGATGGGACCTCTCGTTTCCTCGACCGCCTCTGGCGAGTCGTCACCGAGACGCCGGACCTCACCGGGCCACCAAATCCCGAGCTGGTAGCGCAGGCACACCGCACCACCAAGAAGGTGAGCGAGGACATCGAGCGCTTCGTGTTCAACACGGCGATCCCGCCTCTGATGACCCTGACCAACAACCTGATCGAGGCGACCCGAGAGAACTCCATAGATCGTGAGAGCTTCGACCAGGTGGCCGAGACGATCATCAAGCTCCTCGCCCCGATGGCCCCGCATATCGCACACGAGCTGTGGGAGCGCACGGGGCACGACACCATGCTCGCCACCGAACCCTGGCCTGTCTGGGACCCGGACCTAGTCGTAGAGGAGCGGGTGATGATGGTGGTCCAGGTGAACGGCAAGGTGAGGGACCGGGTCGAGGTTCCCAACGACATCAGTGCCGAGGAAGCCGAGGCAATCGCCCGGGACCTGGAGAAGGTCAAGGCCTGGCTCGACGGAGGCGAGGTGCACAAGGTGATCGCGCGGCCTCCGAACCTGATCAACCTCGTGGTCGGATGACCGCCGCCGACGTCCTCCAGCGATCGGGGCTCGACATCTCCGAGCTGTTGGTGGCGATACGCCCGGTGCGCCCGGAGTCGGTCTCGGTGAAGCCCGCACCTGTGGTCATGCGCCGGCTCTGGGGACGGGGCATCCAGGCAATGACCATCGGGTACAACGTCTATGTCGATCCCGTCGTGATCGCGGGCCCGGCGCGGCGGTTCGGGCTGCTCATGGCCCATGAGCTGGTCCATGTCCGGCAATGGCGCGAGCAGGGTGTGCTTGGTTTCGGTCGGAGATACCTGACCGGCTATCTGCACGGGCGGCGGAAGCGTCTCGGGCACCGGGGGGCGTACCTCCAGATCGAGCAGGAGCTGGAAGCCCGGGCGATCGCATCCCGGGTGGCCGAGATCAGCTGACGACCAGGCCTTCCAGGCCCGGATCCGGGTCGGGGAAACGGGGATCCATCATCTCCAGGGTCTGGATGAGGATCGTGGAGGCCACGAGGTTGCGGTACCACTTGCGGTTTGCCGGAACCACGAACCAGGGCGCCTCCTCGGTGGAGGTCTTTGCCATCGCCTCGGCATATGCCTCCTGGAACCGATCCCACAGCGCCCGGTCGTCGAGGTCATCCTTGTTGAACTTCCATCTCTTGTCGGTCTCGTCGAGTCGAGCCTGGAGACGGGCGCGCTGCTCATCTCGAGAGATGTTGAGGAAGAGTTTGACGATGGTGGTCCCCTCGTCCCGGAGCATGCGCTCGAAGTCGTTGATGTGCTGGTAACGACTTCGCCATCGATCATCCGGCACCAGTTGACGCACCCTGACCACGAGCACGTCCTCATAGTGGGAGCGGTTGAAGATGGCTATCTCCCCATTGCCGGGAACGTGGGGATGGATTCTCCAAAGGAAGTCATGGGCGAGCTCGGCCTCCGTGGGACGCCCGAACCCCACGACCCGAACCCCTTGTGGGTTGACACCCTTGAAGACGTTGCGGACTGTCCCGTCCTTTCCTCCGGTGTCCATCGCCTGGAGCACCACGAGCAATCGCTGCCTTGACTCGGCCCACAGCCGTGTCTGGAGACCGGCCAGCCGCCTGTTGAGCTCGCGTAGAACCGGCTTCGCCTCGACCTTTCCTCCCGAAAAGCCCTCTTTGGAATCGGGGTCGTGGGCCGCGATGTCGACCACGGCACCTGGAGGCACCCGATATCGGGAGACGTCGAGCATGGGGAGGCACCATAACGGGGGGCTTCCCCCACCCGGCGGGCGCTGGTAATCAGTCGGGGGGTGGGTGGGCACAGAGGATGGGGGATTGGGCTCTGCCTGGCGTCGTTGTTGATCGGAGCCGGGCTCGGGTCGAGGCATTCTGAGCCGGCCGAAAGCGCAGAAGCCGGCTCGGTTCCGGCGACGGTCGCCTCCAGCAGTCACGCTGAGATCTCGGTACACGTCTCGGGCTGGGTGGTCAGTCCCGGCGTCGTGGTCGTGATGGAGGGCGCCATCGTTGCCGACGCCATCGCTGCTGCGGGTGGTGCCCGGCCCGGAGCCGCACTCGATGCGATCAACCTGGCGGGGCCACTAGCAGTCGGGGACCAGGTACAGGTTCCGGGCCCTGGGATCGAAGGGCCACCCTCCGGAGGCGAGGTGGCTGGGAGTTCCAGCTTCATTTCCCTGAATCGCGCAGATGCCACCGCACTGCAGGACCTCCCAGGCGTCGGCCCGGTGCTCGCGGAGCGAATCGTGGCCTACCGGGAGGCCAACGGGCCATTTCAGACGGTCGAAGACCTCCTCGATGTCCCCGGCATCGGCGAGGCGAAGCTGGCCGCGCTCCGGGACCTGGTCTTTGTCCCATGAGCTGGGACCACCCGGCGCTGCCTCCCCTGACATCACGGCCCTGGGTGCTGGCTGCCGCGCTGTGGTGGGTGGGGATCGCCCTTATCACGGCCTTGTGGGCGGAGCCCTCCGCCGAGCCCCTTCCCGAAGGCCCGTTTCGAGCCGTCGGGGTGATGGAGACCGATGTCTCGCCCGGCCGGTTCGGCCCTTGGGCGCTGATCGAGACCACCTCCGGCCACATCCTGGCCAATCTGCCGCAGGACGCTGTCGCCTACAGGGGGGATCAGGTCGCCGTCTCCGGCACCGCCGGAGGCAGCCCCGGAGTGGCCAAGGGGGAGCACTACCGGGGCACCGTGCGGGTGACCGAGCTCGAGGTCATCGCCGGGGCCCAGGCGCCTCTGCTCCGGGCAGGGAATGCCGTCCGCTCCCGGGTGATCGACGCTGTGCAACCCGTCGAGCCGGCACGGGCCCTGCTCGCGGGATTCCTGGTCGGGGACACCAGTGGTCTCGACGAGGTGGACATCGAGGCGATGCGTCGCGCCGGGCTCTCGCATTTCACGGCGGTGAGCGGGTCCAATGTGGCGCTCTTCCTCGGGCTGCTCTTCGTGGCCTCCGGGCCCTTGAGCCTCGGACCGAAGCGTCGAGCAGTGGTGGGGCTCATCGGGCTTCCTATATACGTAGCGGCGACCCGTTTCGAGCCTTCGGTGATGCGTGCCGGCGTTATGGCCGGATTGGTGCTGGCCGGCCGGCTGTTCGACGTGGTGTTGGAGGCGTGGCAACTGCTGGCAGTGGCGGTCGTCGCCCTACTTGCGCTCGATCCCCGGCTGGCCGGTCATGTCGGGTTCCAGCTGTCGGTAGCTGCCACCGCCGGGGTCCTCGTCGGGTCGCGGTGGCCGGTCCGTCCCGGGAGGGTGCGTCGCGCCCTTGCGGTTGCGCTCGGAGCCCAGGCGGCGGTCGCCCCGTTGCTGGTCGCATCCTTCGGAGGTGTCCCTCTCCTGTCGCCTCCGGTCAATCTGGTCGCGGCACCGATTGTGGCATCGGCGACGGTTCTCGGGGCCATCGGAGTGGTCGGGATCGGCCCTCTCCTCGACGTTGCAGCTTGGCTGGCCGGGATGGTCCTGGGCCTGGCGCGGGGCGTGTCCTCGTGGCCCCAGGTTGGTTGGCCGGGAGTGGCATTGGTCACCGGACTGGCCACGCTCTACACCATGCTTCGACGGGCTCGGGGGCCGCTGTCGATCGGCATGGCCCTCGCCCTTGTCGTCGTTGTGGTCGGCGGGGGAGCCCGTGCCCCGGATTCGAGTGTGGTAGCGCTCGATGTCGGACAGGGAGATGCCCTGTTGCTCTCGGGAGGGGGTGGGCACTATGCGTTGGTCGATGGCGGGCCCGACCCGGTGCGACTCATCGAGCTCCTGGGCGAGTATCGGGTGAAAGGGCTGGAGCTGGTGGTATTGACCCATGTCCACGCCGACCACGCGGCCGGTCTCTCCGGGCTCATAGGACGAGTCCCGATCGGCCGGTTCTGGGCCGCTACGGAGCACCACGAGACTCCTGCGTCCCGGCGGCTCCTCACGCAGTTGGCCGGTGCCGGAGTCACGGTCGATGCCCCATCGCCTGGCGATCGATACGACCTCGGCGACCTGGAGCTAACCGTGCTCGGACCACTGCGCCGATACGCGTCGCCGAACGACGAGTCGATCGTCATCAGGGTCCAAGGCCCGGCGCGAACCATGCTCCTCACCGGGGATGTGGAAACGGTGGCCCAGGATGACCTGGAAGGGATCCGGGCCGACGTCCTCAAGGTCCCGCATCAGGGAGCGGCGACATCGGACCGGGAATGGCTGCAATCGGTTGGAGCGGACCATGCTGTCATCTCGGTCGGGCCCAACGACTTCGGCCACCCGGCGGATTGGGTGATCCAGGCGCTCGAAGAGTCGGGCGCGGTGGTCGAGAGAACCGATCGAGATGGCGACATCGTCGTCGATCTCGGACGATGCGAGACTTGTGGGAGATGATTGCCGGTCAGGTCCTGGAGCTCGGCGCCGCCAGCCTTCCGCTCGGTGGCGTCACCCATGTGATGGGGGTAATCAATCTCTCCCCGGATTCGAGGAACACCCATACCATCGCCCGATCGGTCGACGAGGCCCTGCTCATGGCCGATCGGTACCGGGAGTGGGGGGCGACCCTCATCGACGTAGGCGGGCAGTCCTCACATTTCGAGAATCCGACCATCGATGCCGTCGATGAGATCTCGCGAGTCGTTCCCGTAATCGAGGCGCTGGCCGCCGAGGGACATCTGGTGGCGATCGACACCTGGAAATCGGATGTGGGTCAGGCCGCGGCCGAGGCGGGCGCGGTGATCATCAACGACACCGGAGGTCTGGCCGATCCGGAGATGAGGGCAGTCGTGGCTGCCAACGACTTGGCGGCAGTCGCCGTTCATGTGGAGGGCGCCAACCCCCATCAGGTCGGGGAGGTCGAGATCCTTCCCGACAAGGCCCGTCGCACCGCCGCGAAATTCGCCGAGCTCATATCGGACCTGTCGGCCGAGGGTATCGAAAAGGTGATCATCGACCCCGGCATCGCCCTCAACTACCGCGGGGACTACGCCGCCTACACCCGCATGCAGTTGGAGGTGATTGCGGGCACCGCGGCGCTTCGGGAGTTGGGCCGTCCGGTGCTGGTTCCAATCCCCAGGAAGCGGGACTTCCACAGGGTGATCGCCTACATGTCGCTGGCTCTGGAGCACGAGGCCGACCTCATCCGGGTCCATGACGTCGCAGTCGCCTGCGACCTGGCCCGACTGTTCGGAAGGCTCATCTGAGGTGCCACCCCGGTGACTACGGTCTGATCGATGGGACTGCTCCTGATAACTGGACCCTCCAATGCCGGCCCCGGAGAGCGCCAGCAGATGTTGAGCTCAGCAGCGGAGCATTTTGCCGCCGAGGGAGTCGAGAGATCTGACCTGGTCCGGGTTGATGTCCCAGGCCGCGGGGCTGGAGAGGAAGGTGATGGGACGCTTCGGGCCGAGCTGGAGCCGGTGATCCCGTTCCTGCAATCCGGCTCCCTGTTCGGGGCCCGGCAGGGTCTGCAGGTGGTTGATGCCCAGAACCTCCAGATCGCGGAAGCGGAGATGGTGGCCGGGCTCCTTTCGGGCGCCGATTACTCCGTGGTCGAGGTCGTGGTGCTGGTCACCGGCACCACCCCGCGGCCGATTGCCGCGGTTGTGAAGCAGAGTGGAAATTCGATCTCGGTCACCAAGATGTGGGAACGGCAGGCCACGCAGTGGCTGGAGGCTGCAATCAGGGCACGGGGCCTGGAAACGGACCGGGGTGCCCAGGAGGCCATGCTGCAGAGGTTCGGAACCGATACGGCTGCGATGGATCAGGCCCTCGATCAATTGGAGGGCACGTCGGGCAAGCTGACCAGGCAAGTCGTCCTCGACCGCTTCAAGAACCGTCCCGAGGAGCCCACGTTTCACATCACCGACGCCATCTCCAAGGGTGATGTGGGGTCGGCGCTTCGTCGCCTCTCGGACTTCCTGGTGCATGGGCACCCACTCGTGTATCTGGCGGCTGTGGAGTCCGATCTGAAGCGAAGGTCCCTGGCGTCGGCGGCCCCGAATGAGCAGGCGTTCCGCGATTGGACCGGCGCCGGTGCCAGCGATCGGGGAGCCTCTCGTGCCTGGTCCCAGCGGGGGAGGGTTCGGGAGTCCTCGCTGCGAAAGGCGCAGGAGGCGCTGGTCCGTGCCGACAGGGTGATCAAGTCACAACCCGAGGAGGTGCACCGGGTCACCCTGGAGCGACTCACAGTGGCCCTGTGCAAGTGGTACGGATAGCCCCGCTCGCCCGACCTCCGGTCGGACACTCCCCCCGCAAGCGGGGGGACAACGCTTTCAGGCGTTGACCTTCTTGGCCAGCCTCGACTTCTTGCGGGCAGCGGTCTTCTTGTGCATCGTTCCCTTGGAGACCGCGGTGTCGATCTTCTTCTGAGCCGTGCGGTAGAGCTCGTCGGTCGGCTCCCCTGCCGCGGCGGCGGTTTCGACCTTCTTGACCCCTGTCTTCAGGTCGCTGCTCACCGACTTGTTGCGCTGCCGTCTCGCCTCGTTTTGGCGGTTTCTCTTGATCTGGGACTTGATGTTGGCCATGTGAAAACCCGGGTTTCGTTCCTGGAAGCGGGTCGCTCCGGGGCTGGTAGCGACGGGTGGCGAAGGGTAGCAGTGGCCCGATCGAAGTTACAATGCCCGCTCTCCCACTCTCGTGACCACTCCTACGCGCATCCGCAACTTCTCGATCATCGCCCACATCGACCATGGGAAGTCGACCCTTGCCGACCGTCTCCTGGAACGCACCGGGGCTGTGAGCGAGAGGGACATGCGGGAGCAGGTCCTGGACACCATGGACCTGGAACGGGAACGTGGAATCACGATAAAGGCTCAGACCGTGCGTCTGCGCCATGTTGCCGTCGATGGCGAGGAGTACATCCTCAACCTGATCGACACCCCCGGCCACGTCGATTTCTCTTACGAGGTGTCGCGATCTCTCGCCGCTTGCGAAGGAGCCCTCCTGCTCACCGACGCCGCCCAGGGCGTTCAGGCGCAGACCCTCGCCAACGCATATCTGGCCGTTGACGCCGGCCTGGAGGTCATACCGGCGATCAACAAGATCGACCTGGTCGCGGCGGATCCGGATCGAGTTGCCGGTGAGATCGTCAACATCCTCGGTGGGGATCCCAACGACGTGCTTCGGATCTCTGCCAAGACCGGGACCGGGGTAGGCGAGCTGCTCCAGCACCTCATCGAGCAGGTGCCCGCCCCCGAGGGGGATCCCGATGCCCCGCTGCGCGCCCTCGTGTTCGACTCCTATTACGACGCCTACCGGGGGGTCGTTTGCTATATCAGGATCTTCGACGGCCGTCTCAACTCCGGGCAACGCCTCCGGTTCATGGCCACCGGGGAGAGTCACGACGCCAACGAGATCGGGGTCCTCACCCCGGGTGCGATGCCTGTCCAATCACTCTCGGTGGGTGAAGTGGGCTACCTGATCACCGGGGTCAAGGAGATAGACAGGATCAAGGTTGGGGACACGATCACCGGCTCGGCACGGCCGGCGACCGAACCGCTCCCCGGGTACGCAGAGCCGAAGCCGATGGTGTTCTCCGGGGTGTTCCCAACCGACGGTGACGACTTCGAGCGCCTTCGAGAAGCGCTGGAGAAGTTGCGGCTCAACGATGCCTCGTTGGTGTTCGAGCCCGAGAGCAGCAGGGCGCTCGGCTTCGGGTTCCGATGCGGATTCCTCGGCCTGCTGCACATGGAGATCATCCGGGAGCGCCTCGAGCGAGAATACGACCTCGACCTGGTGGCGACGGCCCCATCCGTCGCCTACAGGGTCACCATGCCCGATGGCACGGTGCGGGAGATCAAGTCGCCACAGGACCTGCCCGACCCGGCCAATCTCTCCGGCCTCGCCGAGCCCTATGTGCGCACCATGATCATCACCCCGACCGAGTTCGTGGGCCCGATCATGGAGCTGGCAACCGCTCACCGGGGGGAGATCGGCAACATGAGCTACCTGGGGCCGGAGCGGGTCGAACTCGACTGCGAGCTCCCCCTGGCCGAGATCGTCTTCGGGTTCTTCGACCAGCTCAAGTCGAGGTCCAAGGGGTACGCCTCGCTCGACTACGAACCGGCAGGCTATCGGGAGGCGGACCTGGTCAAGGTCGACATCCTCCTCAACGGGCAACCGGTGGACGCCTTCTCGGCGATCGTGCACCGCGACAAGGCGCAGGAATACGGGAAGACGATGACGACTCGGCTCCGGGCCCTGATTCCCCGCCAATTGTTCGACGTCCCGATCCAGGCCGCGATCGGAGGGAGGATCATCAGCCGGGAGACGGTGAAGGCGAAGCGCAAGGACGTCATCGCCAAGTGTTACGGCGGTGACGTGACCCGGAAGAAGAAGCTGCTCCAGAAGCAGAAAGAGGGCAAGAAGCGAATGAAGATGGTGGGCTCGGTGGAAGTGCCCCAGGAGGCTTTCGTGGCGGCGCTCAAGGTCGACGACGATCAGTGACCTCTGTCGACGCTTTCGGCGGAGTGAGCGCCGCCTACGTCCACATCCCTTTCTGCTCCTCGGTCTGCCCGTACTGCGACTTCGCGGTGGTGGCCGGCGCCGATCACCTCATAGAGCGTTATGCCGCCTCGGTGATTGCCGAGATCGAAATGTCTTCCAGGCTCGGCCCGCTCGACTCGGTGTACTTCGGTGGCGGGACCCCGAGTCACGTCCCCCCGGATGTTCTCGGACGGATTCTCGGCGCATTGATCGAGCGCCACACCCTGGTCGAAGGGGCCGAAGTGACCCTGGAGGCCAATCCGGAGGACTTCGATCTCACCCGGGCCCGACAACTCGTCGATCTCGGGTTCAACCGGGTCTCCTTCGGGGCGCAGAGCTTCGACGGATCCGTCCTCGCAGCCCTCGGTCGCCGACACGGACCGGAGCACATCGAGACCTCGGTAGATGCCGCCAGGAGAGCGTCGTTCACCAGCGTTTCCGTCGATCTCATCTTCGGCACGCCGGGGGAGGCCGCCGCCTCGTGGGAGGAGACGTTGGACCGGGCCGTCATGGCAAGCCCCGACCACGTCTCCTGTTACGCATTGACGGTAGAGCCGGGAACGCCGCTCAAACGGGCGGTACTTGCCGGAGCCCCGGCGCCGGATCCTGATATCCAGGCCGATCGGTATGAGGCGGCTGAGGCCCGCCTGGCCGAAGCGGGCTACCTGCGATATGAGGTCTCCAACTGGGCCCGGCGCGGTCACGAGTGCCACTACAACCTCACGGTTTGGGCTCAGGGCAGCTACGAGGCGTACGGCAATGGGGCTCACCGCTTCACGAATGGGGAGCGCAGCCACAACATCCGGAGGCTCGAGGCCTACATGTCGGGGACAGAGGCCGGCCGGCGCCCAGTCGCCGGTGCCGAGCCGGTTCAGGGATGGGATGCGGAGGTCGACCGCATGTTCGTCGGGCTCCGCCGCACCGCCGGCGTCCCGACTGGCCCCGGCGTGGAGGCGCTCCTGCGGTCGCCCGATGGGATCCGGCTGGTGGAGGCGGGAATCATCGAATTGGAGGGAAATCGCCTCGTTGTGAAGCGGCCCTTGCTGACAGACGAGGTGCATCGGGCCGTTTTGGGCCTCGAGGCTCCCACCGGCTGGGTGCAGCCGGTGACTGCGGATATCGTGTAGGCATGCTCGAAGACCGCAAGTCAGAGATCCTCCGGGCACTCGTCGAGGAGCACATCCGCACCGGTGAGCCTGTCAGCTCGAGGGTGATCGTCGAGAAGGCGCACCTTGGGGTGTCCACGGCCACCGTGAGGAACGATCTGGCGGCGTTGGAGCAAGAGGGTTTCGTGGTCCAGCCTCACACCTCGGCGGGGAGAATCCCCACTGCAGTCGCCTACCGGTATTACGTCGATCACCTCGGACCGGGGCGGCTCCGCTCCGGTGCCCAGGCCAAAGTGAGCTCCTTCTTCGGAGAAGTTCATCTAGAGCTCTCCAAGCTGCTCAAGGCCACCTCCGACCTCCTGGCTGAGATCACAGACCTTCCTTCGGTGGTGGTCGCCCCGGGAGTCATCGGAGATCGGGTCCGGGCCGTTCACACCGTGCCGGTGACAGCCGACCAGATCCTCATCGTCGTTGTCACCGAGGGAGGCCGGGTGCTCCAGCAGCGGGGGCGGGTCAGGGTGCCGGTCACCCCTCTCGAGATCGAAGAGGCTCAGCGTGTCTTCAACGCGGCGGTGGTTGGTGGTGATCTCGGTGTCGGGATCGAGCTCGGGGATGAGGTGATCGGCCACCTCGAGGAGGGCACCAAGGAAGCCGTGCTCACGATGGCGGACGGCCTGCAGCTCGCCGCATCGTCGAGCACCGAGATCTTCGTGGGGGGCACCCAGCGCCTGGCGTCCGTTTGGGAGGACCTATCCGCGATGCAGCAAGTCCTCGAGGTCCTGGAACGGGAGGCGGAGGTGATGCGGATCCTGGCCGGTGCCTCCGGGACCTCGATTCAGATCGGTGCCCAGCTCGGTGGTGATGTCGACCTCGCCGTGGTCTCCAAGAGCTATGAGGCGGGTGCGGCCGGAGGATCCGTCGGGGTGATCGGCCCGATGCGTATGAACTACAAGCGTGCGATCTCGGCGGTTGAAGAGGTGTCACGCGAGCTCGAGGACCAGATCGGCTCCAGAACCGACTGAAGCGAATGGCCAGGGACTATTACTCGATTCTCGGGGTCGGTAGGGACGCGACCACCGAGGAGGTCAAGAGGGCTTTCCGCCGGGCCGCTCGGGCCAGCCACCCCGACTCGAACCCTGGGGATCCCGAGGCCGAGGCCCGATTCAGGGAGGCGGCCGAGGCATACGAGGTCCTGGTCGACCCCGAGCGACGGCGCCGTTACGACCGCGGAGACACCATCGACCTCTCCGACATCTTCTCCGGCATGGGCGGCTTCGACGACATCCTGCGCTCGGTATTTGGAGATGGCGGGCTTTTCGGGTCGGCGGGGGGACGCTCGAACCGGGGTCGGGACGTGCTGGTCAGAGTCGAAGTGGATCTCGCCGAGGCCGCATTCGGGACCAACGTCGTCGCGTCTTTCCACGCTCAGACTGCATGCCGGCATTGTGAGGGCACCGGGGCCGAGCCCGGCTCCGGCCAAGTCACATGTCCGCAGTGCGGGGGGAGCGGCTCGGTCCGAATGGCACGTCGTTCTCTGTTCGGCACGATGATGACCTTGGGGAACTGCCCAACCTGCCAGGGCGACGGTGTCCTCTTGGATGAGCGCTGTCATCTCTGTTCCGGGACCGGGGCAGTCCCCGAGGAGATCTCGGTCACGGTCGAGGTCCCGGCAGGAGTTTCCACCGGCACCCGGCTTCGGTTGACCGGGAGGGGCGAATCGCCGGGCCGTGCCGGGGCGCCAGGCGACCTCTACGTGGAGGTCGTGGTCCGCCCCGACCACCGCTTCGAACGGGTCGAATCCGATCTCGTCTACCAGGTGGCGATTGGCATCGCCGAGGCCACGCTTGGAACTCGCGTCGAGGTCCCGCTGGTGGAGGGCGGCACCACGGAGCTCGAGATCCCGCCGGGCACGCAGCCCGGGACCGTCTTCCGCCTCGATGGGCTCGGGATGCCATTTCTCGGGCGGCGGGGGCGTGGCGACCTCCAGGCGTTGGTGGTGGTGCGTATCCCGGACGTCGTGACCGAGGAAGAGGCATCGCTTCTCCGACAGTGGGCCGACCTCCGGGGAGAGCGAACCGATCGCCCTGCGTCGACCGGTTGATGGCCCACATTCCCCATCTCTACATCGGCGGGGTCTGGGACGAGTCGACGCTCTACCTCTCGCCTGAGCAAGCTCATCATCTGGAGAAGGTCCTCCGCACCGGCACTGGATCCCGGGTGGTCACCTACACCGACGGGCGTGGGCGGATGGGTCGCGGCGAGTATCGAGGGGGAGAGGTGACCAGGGGAGTGGAATCCACAGTGGGACGGCCTGGAGCGCTCTCCTTCGCGGTGGCCCCGCCGACGAGCCGTGACCGCTGCCGGTTCCTCGTCGAGAAGCTCGCCGAGTTGGGCGTTGCCCGGCTGCAATGGCTGGCGACCCGGCACGGCGAGGGCAAGGCGCCCTCGATCGAGAGGGCGAATGCATGGGCGATAAGCGCGCTCGAGCAGTCCCGCGGCTCCTGGTTGACCGAGGTTGGCGCCGGTTTGGTTGGTTGGGACGAGTTGGAAAGGCCATTGGCCATTGCCGCTCCCGGGGGTGAAAGTGAGCCGATCGAGGTCCTCACCATCGCCATCGGGCCCGAAGGGGGGTGGGATCCCGCAGAGCTCCCGCCCGATGCGGGCTGGGTCGACCTCGGGCCCACGATCCTGCGGGTCGAGACCGCCGCGATCGTGGCTGCGGCCCGATTTGGCAGACCCTGGCATGGGGCCTGACGACCTTCTAGTATTTGCACCGGGCTCACGGGAGAGCAGATCCTTGGTCGACAAATTCAGTGCTTCTCTTGGCGTACGCCTTCGTACGGCGCGGCGTCAAAGGGGATGGTCCTTGGGAGAGGTAGAAACCCAGACCGACGGCGAGTTCAAGGCGTCGGTTGTGGGTGCCTACGAGCGCGGAGAACGCGCGATCAGCGTTCAGCGCCTCACCCGGCTCGCCGAGGTCTACGGCGTCGGCCCCACCGAGCTTTTTCCCGGCTCCCGCCCCTCCGACGGGCCGCTGATCGACATCGACGCCGTGGCCTCAGGAAGGGACCACGACCTGGTCGATCGTTACCTGGCCGCAATCCAGTTCATGCGGCGCGGAGGCCAGCCAGGTGAGGTCCGCGACTCCGACAAGGCAATGATCTCCTCTCTGCTCGAGAACTCGATCGAGACCGTCGCCGAGCCCGACTGATATATCTGGCCCATATCCGGTTACCGGATAGAATTGCCCTGACGCCACAACGTAGGCGTCTGCCCTGTGTCTCCTGATCACATCGAAGCGCACGTCCGCGTCCCCAGCCATCACCTCCTTTTGGACCTGCTGGGAGACTCCGATCGCCATCTCCGCCAGGTCGAAGAACACTTCCCGGAGGTGCGGTTCGTCGCGCGGGGGGACGAGATCGCCCTCAAGGGCGACGAACTGTCGGTGGATAAGGCTCGAACCGTCCTCGGTGAGCTCCTGATCCTGGTCCAGGAGGGCCATCCCCTCGATGCCGGGCGGGTCGACGAGGTGGTCAAGATGGTGCGGGACGAGGTCCCCAGCCCGTCCGGGATCCTCAGCGACGGGATACCAGTGGGACGGGGGCGGATGATCCGGCCCAAGACCCACGGCCAGCAGAAGTACATGGAGGCGATCCGGGAGAACACCCTGACATTCGGTCTCGGCCCGGCAGGAACCGGGAAGACCTACCTGGCGATGGCGGCGGCCGTTGCCAGCCTGGTCAACGGTTCGGTGCGCCGGATCGTGCTCACCCGGCCGGCGGTCGAGGCCGGTGAGCGGCTCGGGTTCCTTCCCGGCGACCTGGCGGCCAAGGTCGACCCCTACCTTCGTCCTCTGTACGACGCCCTGTGGGACATGCTCGGCGCCGAGGAAACCGCCTCGCTCATCGACAAGGGAACCATCGAGATCGCTCCGCTCGCTTATATGCGAGGAAGGACCCTGAACGATGCCTGCGTCATCCTCGATGAGGCCCAGAACACCACGCCGGAGCAGATGAAGATGTTCCTCACCCGGCTTGGGTTCAACTCGAAGATGATCATCACCGGGGACCTGACCCAGACCGACTTGCCCGATGATCGGCGCTCCGGGCTCAACGTGGTCCGGGAGATCCTGCGCGACATCCCCGGGGTCAGCTTCGTGGAGTTGACTGCCCGCGATGTGGTCCGGCACCGGATCGTGGCCTCGATCGTCGAGGCCTACGCCCGATTCGAGACCGAGCGCCAGCGATGAGCCGCCCCACGCTGATCCGGCTCGCCATCTTCGTGGTCGTGGTCGCCGCCACTTGGGGGGTGCTCTCGTTGGGCACCGCAGTCTCCGACCCCAATCTCGAGGTCGGAGCCCTTGCCTCTCAGGATTACCTCGCCCGCCAGCCGGCCGAGGTCGTGGACACCGTGGCCACCGAAGCGTTGGTGACTGAAGCAACGGAAGCCGTGCCCCCGGTACGGGAAACCAACATCGAGGTCGAGAACCAGGTCCGAGAACAGATCAACGCCCTCTTCGATGACGTCACTGCTCTCGCGGTCGCCGATCCGCCGGAGACAACGGCCACCACCCTCCCCCCGACGACTACCACCTCTCCGGACGAGACCTCGGAAACCACCACCCAGCCTGAGCCCGCGTTGCTCAGCGGCCTGGTCTTCATCGATACCGACGGTGACGGCGATTTTCTCCCCGAGGCCGAAGTGGCGCGGCCCGACCGCGGTCTGGAAGGGGTGACTATTCAGGTACCGGTCGGCGGGGAGGTGGAGACCGTGGTCACCGGGCCCGACGGGGTGTGGTCCATCGAGGTGCCGGCGGGACAGGTGGCCTTTGGGATCGACTCCGGCGATGCTCAGATCCCCCTTGGGTACATCGTCGGCTCCGACAACCTCAACCAGTTGGTGGAGTGCGACCCGGGGTCCGAATGCAATACGACACCCATCGCCTTCGAGGTGAACCTCCGTCCCATCGACGAGATCACCGAGCAGATAACCGCCACCCACCCGGTGGAGCAGGAGACTGTGATGGTGCTTGCGGCCACCGCCTCCGACGACGTGATCCGCGCGGCCCTCGGTGAGCCGTTACACCTCGACCCGGGCATCCGCCAGGCCACCCTGGAGGAGATCAACGAGCTGTTCGGGCTCCGGGTCACCCCTGAGGATCTGGCAGACGTCAGGGCCAATCAGCGTTCCAACCCTCCATTGGTCTTCTACAGCGACACCGACCCGCCGGCGCAGGACGAACAGGCGAGTGACGCCGCCGGTGAGGTGGTCGCCACCTTTCTCCAGCCCAACTGGCTGGAAGATCCGGTGCAGACCCAGGCCGCCCGAGATGCTGCCGCCGACGAAGTCCGAGACAGCCCGATAGTCGAGTCGTATACCGCGGAGCAGATCATCGTCAGTCAGGGTTCCGCTCTCACTCAACTCGATATCGACGCCATCGACCAGACCGCCGCGATCTCGCCGGCGAGTCAGGCCCGGGGCGGTTTGCTGGCAATGGTGGCGGTCCTGGTGGCGATGCTCGGCCTCTACCTGGCCCGGTTCCGAGCCGAGTTCTGGGCGCGGCCCAGGATGTTGGCCCTGTTCGGGATCCTGATCGTCCTCGCGGCTGCATCGGTGCGGGCGACGTTGGCGATCGAGCCCAACACCTCCTGGTATGTGCTGCCCGCGGTGGCTTTCGGGTTCATGACCGCAGTCCTGTTCGATGCCCGGATCGCCGTGCTCATGGCCCTCGCGGTGGGCGTCCTGGCGGCGGTGGGCACCGGTGACGTCGGGATCACGGTGTACGCGACCCTGGCCGCGCTGGCCCCCATACCGTTCGTGAGCTCGGTGAGCACCCGGGGCGCCTTCCGCAATGCTGTGGTGCTGTCGTCGCTGACCGCCGCCGGGGTGGCCGCAGCCACCTCCTGGTTCTTCCATGTCGGCCCCAACGACGTCGCCCTCGAGGTGATCGGCCTCTCGGTGGCATGGGCATTCGGGGTGTCGGCGATGGCCTCCTTGGTCGGTCTTGCCGGCCTCCAGTTCTTCGAGTCGGCGTTCGACATCACGACCGCTCTCAGCCTGCTCGACCTCACCGACCGCAACCACGAAGGGCTGCAACTGCTCCAGGAGAAGGCGTTCGGAACCTTCAACCACTCGCTGATGGTGGGCACCCTCGCAGACGCCGCCGCCCGGGCCATCGGGGCCAATGCGCTACTCGCCCGGGCCATGGCCTACTACCACGACCTGGGCAAGACCGAGAACCCGACCTACTTCATCGAGAACCAGTTCGGGATACCGAACCCACACGACTTGCTCACCCCTGAGGAGTCGGCGGACATGATCCGCAGGCACGTAACCGATGGCGTGGCGCTGGCACGCCAGTTCAAGATCCCTTCCGAGGTCGCGGCAGGGATAGTCAGCCACCATGGCGACGGGATCATGCGCTTCTTCTACGAGAAGGCGCGCAGCCAGCGTGGCGACAACGTGAACCCCAACGACTTCCGGCATGTCGGGTACAAGCCCCGTACCGCGGAGTCGGCGATCGTGATGCTCGCCGACTCGCTGGAAGCGGCGAGCCGTGCGGTGTTCCAGGTCGAAGAGCCCAACCCGGACGCCATCGAGAAGGTGGTCAATCGGGTGATCGATGAGAAGCTGGACGACGGGCAGCTCCAGGACTCACCACTGACCCAATTCGAGATGACCCAGGTGAGAAGGGCCTTTTTCGAGTCCCTGGTCGGCCACTATCATCAACGGATCGCCTATCCGAACTTCCCCGGGACCTGATGGACGATCCTTCCAGTACCAAGGTCGGCTGGTGAGCGTCTTCCTGGCCGACGAGCAAAGTGAAGAGCTCGACCTCGCCTCCCTGCGTACCCTGGCCGAGCTGGTCATCTCCAACGAGGGCTACCCGCCAGACACCGAGTTGACCATCCTCCTCGTCGATGAAGACGAGATGGCCTCTTACAACGAGAGATTCCTGAGTCGGGACGGTCCCACCGACGTCCTCGCCTTTCCCGTCGAGGAGATGATCCCCGGGATAGCCCCTGAGCCCGATCACAACGGGCCCCCGACGATGATCGGTGACGTGATCATCTCCCCTGGCTACGTTCGCAGACAGGCGTCCGAGCTCGAGGTCGGGTTCGCCGACGAGATGGCCTTGATGGTCACCCACGGGATCCTCCACCTCATGGGATACGACCATCAGGAGGACGGGGACGCCGCCACCATGGAGGGCCGGGAGCGGGAGATCCTGGCGATGGCGGGGAGGGCCCGGAGATGAGCGTCGCTGCCGTGCTGGTCGCCCTTGCCATGCTCACCCTCGCCACCTGGCTCCGGGCCGCGGGCACGGCTATCACCCGGATCCCGCGTGCCGATGCCCTGCGTGACGCCTCCGAGGAGGTCACTGGTGCGGAAACGGTGGCCCAACTCCTGGAGGAGCGCGAAGTGATCAACCCCGCGGTCAGCGTGGTTGCGGTCGCCCTCCTCGTCGCTTCGGCCGTGCTCTTCACGGCCGTCTTGGTCATGGGTGACAGCCTCGCCGCCGATGTCGGGATCGCCCTCGTGGTCTGGTTGCTCGTGTTTCTCATCGGGGATCTGATTCCGCGCCAGGTGGGCCGGCATCGCACCACCCTTGCCTACCGGTCGGCATCGCTGCTGCGGGGGGCGATCCGACTCGGGGGGTGGGCCAACGACCTGCTGCCCGAGCCCGAGCCCGATGAGCCGCCGACAACGAACAACGGTGAGGAGCAGGAGCATGCGGAGGAGCAGGAACGGGAGTTGATCGACTCGGTCCTCGAATTCGGCGAGACGCTGGTCCGCGAGGTGATGACCCCTCGTCCGGACATGATCACGGTGCCGGTGACCGCCAGCATCGAAGAGCTGGTGGAGGTCGCATCCGCCGAGGGCTATTCGAGGGTGCCGATCACCGATGACGGGGAGGTGGTCGGCGTCCTCATCGTCAAGGATTTGCTGCCCATCCTGAGCAACGGGGAGCGACAGGCGAGCATCGGTGACGTGATGCGACCTGCCGAGTTCGTGCCCGAGACCAAGCTGGCGTCGGCCCTTCTCGGGGAGATGCAGTCACGACGCATCCACCAAGCGATGGTCGTGGACGAGTACGGCGACGTGGTCGGCCTGGTCACCATCGAGGACCTCATCGAGGAGCTGGTGGGCGAGATAAGTGATGAGACCGACGAGGACGAGACCTATATCGAAGCGGTATCCGACGGACGCTGGGACGTCGACGCTCGGGTCGGGGTCGAGGAACTCGCCGAGGCCATCGGCGTGCAAATCCCCGAAGCAGAATCCGACACCGTGGGCGGTCTGGTGCTCGATATCGCGGAGCGGATCCCGGCCGAAGGCGAGGAGTTCGAATTCGGCGCACTCAAGTTCGAGGTGACCCGGATGCAGGGAAGACGTGTCTCCCGGGTGAGGGTGTCGGTGTCGAGGGCTGTCGAGTCTCGATGAAATCAGGCTTCGTCCCGGTCGTCGGCCGTCCCAACGTCGGGAAATCGACCCTGGTAAACCAGTTGGTCGGCTCCAAGGTGACCATCACCTCGTCTCGTCCCCAGACCACGCGCAATGTGATCCGTGGTGTGGTCACCGGGCCCGATCCGGATTCGCCCTCCTATCAAGTGGTCCTCGTCGACACCCCAGGGCTGCACAAGCCCAAGACCGACCTCGGTGGCCGTCTCAACTCCCTGGTCTACGGGACCCTGCGTGAGGCTGACGTGGTGGTGTTCATGCTCGACGCCACGATGCCGATCGGGCCCGGGGATCGTCTCATAGCGGAGCGTCTGGCCGAGGCGGAGGCCGAGGTCGTGGTCACGGTCAACAAGGTCGACGCCGCGAACCGCGCCGAGACCATCGGGCAGCTGGCCAAGGCGGGGGAGTGGGATTTTTCGTCATATGTTCCGGTGTCGGCGATAGAAGGCGACGGTCTGGGCCAGCTCCTCGACGAGGTGGTGGCCAGGCTGCCCGAAGGCCCCCTCTACTACCCCTCGGGGATGACGACCGACCAGCCGGAGAGCCTGGTGATCGGCGAGTTGGTTCGTGAGAAGTTCCTCGAGCGGCTGCGGGATGAATTGCCCCACTCGTTGCTGGTGAGGATCGAAGACCTGGAGCAGCGAGACGACGGCCTGATCGACATCGCCGCCAACGTCATCGTCGAGCGCAAGAGCCAGAAGGGAATCGTGATCGGGAAGGGGGGATCCCTGCTCAAGGTCGCCGGCACCGAAGCCCGCGCCGACCTGGAGCGGCTCCTGGGCAACCGGGTCAACCTCTCCCTTCATGTGACGGTGGAGCGGGATTGGCAGAGAAGCCCACAGCTCCTGGATCGTTTCGGCTTCACCCCGGTCTGATCAAGCGAGGCTGTTGCTCCGGATCGCCAGGTCGAGGTCCTTGGAGGTGATGCCTCCCTCGGAGTGGGTGGAGAGGGCGAGCGTCACCTTGTTCCAACGGATGTCGATGTCCGGATGATGGTTGGCCTTCTCGGCGAGCACGGCAACTTCCGCAACGAACCCGATCGAGCCTACGAAGTCCTCGAATTCGAAGGTCCGGGTGATGGTTTGACCTCTGCGCTCCCATCCCGGGTTGGCGGCGAGAAAGTCCGAGATCTCGGAGTCGTCGAGCAGTGCCATGGGGCGAAACGTATAGCGCGAAACGGTGAACGTAAAGCGGCAGGCCAGCGCTTACGCTGGCCTGCCACATGATCCGCCACGACCAGGGAATCGTCCTCCGCTCCTACCCCTTCGGCGACGCCGACCGGGTTGTGGTCCTGCTCAGCCCGAATCACGGCAAGATCCGGACCGTCGCCAAGGGAATCCGCAAGACGAAGAGCCGGTTCGGGGGCCGGCTGGAGCCGTTCACCCATGTCGACCTGGTCCTCTACGAGGGGCGCAACCTCGACACCATCACCCAGGTCTCCGTGCTCGAGCCATTTCCCCGGCTCCGCACCGACCTCGATGCCGTGCTCGCAGCCGGGACCATGGTGGAGGCGGCCGATGCGGTCGCTCAGGAGCACGAGTCGTCGATGCGGTTGTTTCTCCTCCTCCATCGCGGGCTGCGGGCCTTGGAGCTGGGGCATCGCGGCACCGATCTGATCACCAGCTATCTCCTGAAGCTGGCGGACGTGGTCGGGGTGGCACCAGCACTCTCGAGGTGCGCCTCGTGTGGCCGCGTCGAGCATCTCAATCGGTTCTCGTTCGGGGGCGGCGGCGTGGTCTGTGATGCCTGCCGTACCGAGGGCTCGGTCCGACTCCGTCAGGGTGTGACCATCTACCTCGCGGCCCTCGCCGGCGCCGAGCTGGGAAACCTGCCCGAGCCGGATCCCGCACTCTCCGGCGAAGCGATGGGGATCGCCCGCCGCTTCGTCGAGTACCACCTCGACCGCAAGCTGTCCTCTCTGGCGGTGATCGAGTGACCATCGACCTATCGGGCATCGATCGGGAGCGGATTCCTCGCCATGTGGGCCTGATCCTCGACGGCAACGGCAGGTGGGCCAACGCCCGCGGCTTGCCCCGAACCGCCGGGCACCTCGCCGGCGAGGCGGCTTTGTTCGACACGGTGGAGGGGGCCTTGGAGCTCGGGATCGAGTGGGTCACCGCATTCACCTTCTCCACCGAGAACTGGTCACGATCAGAGGAGGAAGTGGAGTTCCTCATGTGGTTCAACGAGGACCTCCTGCTCCGTCGTCGTGATGAGCTCGGTGCGCAAGGGGTCCGAATGAGATTCGCCGGTGACATGGAGGATCCGCGGATCCCCGACCGGAACCGGAAGCACATGGCCGATGCAGCCGAGATGACCGCGGGCAACACCCGGCTGCAGCTGGTCTTCGCGTTCAACTACGGCAGCCGTCGGGAGATCGTCGACGCGGTGCGAAAACTCGGTTCGGCGGTCGCTTCCGGTGAGCTCGACCCGGCGTCGATCGACGAGGAGACCCTCGCCGGGGCCCTCTACATCCCTGAGATGCCCCCGGTCGACCTGGTCATAAGGTCCTCAGGCGAGCATCGCCTGTCCAACTTCCTGCTCTGGCAGTCCGCCTATGCCGAGTTCTACTTTCCCGGGATCCTCTGGCCGGACTTCGACCAAGAGGCTCTGGTCGCCGCGGTGGCCGAGTATCAGGCAAGGGAGCGCCGTTTTGGGGCGGCCGATGACAAGGCAGCACCGGTTTGACTAAGCAGTCGGACCAGGGCACCGTTCCCCGCTCATGAGCGAAGTCACCCTCGAGACCATCTCCAACCTGGCCAAGAAGCGCGGCTTCGTGTTCCAAGCCTCCGAGATCTACGGCGGTCTCCGCTCGGCCTATGACTACGGGCCCCTGGGCGTCGAGTTACTACGAAATGTCAAGGAGGCCTGGTGGCGGACGATGGTCCAGGAGCGGGACGACGTTGTCGGCCTCGACTCCGCAGTCCTCCAGGCCCGGCAGGTGTGGCAGGCGTCCGGCCACGAAGAGGTGTTCACCGACCCGCTCGTCGAGTGCCGCAACTGCAACAGCCGGCACCGCCTCGACAAGCTGGAGGACCCAGATACCTGTCCCAGCTGCGGGATGACCGGGACCCTGACCGACCCCCGGGACTTCAACCTGATGTTCCGCACCCACATGGGCCCGGTCGATTCCGAGGAGAATCTGGTCTATCTCCGACCGGAGACGGCTCAGGGGATCTTCATCAATTACGAGAACGTGCGGCGGACGCTCCGGCTCAAGCTCCCTTTCGGCATAGCCCAGGTCGGAAAGGTCTTCCGCAACGAGATCACCCCTGGCCAGTTCGTCTTCCGCACCCGTGAGTTCGAGCAGATGGAGATGGAGTACTTCTGCCGACCGGAGGAGAGCCCGAAATGGTTCCAGTACTGGCAAGAGCAGCGGATGCGGTGGTACCTGGACCTGGGGATGACAGCGAACCGACTCCGGATCCGCCCCCATGAGGCCGACGAGTTAAGTCACTACTCGTCGGGGACCGTCGATGTCGAATACCGATTTCCCTGGGGATGGGACGAGTTGGAGGGGATCGCCGACCGATCCGACTTCGACCTGCGCCAGCATGCGGAGCTCTCCGGCGAGGACCTCACGTACTTCGACCAGGACAGCGGCGAGCGATTCTTCCCGTATGTCGTGGAGCCGGCGGCCGGAGCGACCCGGGCTACTTTCGCATTCCTGATCGACGCATACCACGAGGAGGAGGTCAAGGACGAGACCCGGGTGGTGCTCAGGCTCGACTCCCGCCTGGCCCCCTACAAGGTGGCGGTGCTCCCGCTCTCGAAGAAGGCCGAGTTGATCGAGCCGGCGGAGAAGATCGCCGCCGAGCTGCGACGAAACTGGATGACGGAGGTCGACACCACGCAGTCGATCGGGCGTCGCTACCGGCGCCAGGACGAGATCGGGACGCCATATGCGGTGACCGTTGACTTCGACTCGCTCGATGATCAGGCGGTGACGGTCAGGGATCGGGACACCATGGCCCAGGACCGGGTGCCGATGACCGGGCTCGTTGACTATCTGGCCACCAAGCTGACGTGAGGTTTACGTCGCCTTGACCTGTCATCACCACACTGGCGTTCAATGAGGCGTGTAATCGGTAGGATCCTGGGCGGGCTGCTCCTCGTTGCGGCGGCCCTCATCGGATGGCTCTACTTCGCCGGTGGGTCCGGTGAGCCGTCTACGGAACTGACCACACCGACTCTGGCCGGGGAGGACACGACACCGCCGGCCGACGCCCCGGAGACCAGTGCCTCAGACGCGTCGACTGCGGGCTCAGGCTCTGGAGATCCGGTGGCCTTTGTCATCGACCCGGGTCAATCGGTGGCCGCCTTCGAGATCGACGAGATCCTTCGAGGCGAGCCAAACCGGGTGGTTGGCACGACTTCCGAGGTGGCAGGTCAGGTGGCCGTCAACCCGGCCGACGCGACCGATGTCCAATTCTCTCAGATCATCATCAATGCTCGAACCTTCGAGACCGACTCCGCGATGCGTGACCGCCAGATCCGGGGCCCGGTCATCCTCAACTCGGCGAGTGACGAGTTCGAGCTCATCACCTTCGACATCACCTCGGTCGAGGGGCTGAGTGGGTCCCTGACCGTCGGAGAGGAGGTTGCTTTCGCCATCAGCGGGGATCTGCAGATCCGGGGGCTGACTCGGCCGGTCACGTTCGAAGTCACCGCGACCCTGGTCGACCAGGCGACCATCAACGGGGAGGCCACCACCACAGTCCTTCGGTCTGATTTCGAGATCGGGATCCCATCGGTTCCCTCCGTGGCCGACGTCGGGGACGAGGTCGTGATCCGCCTCGAATTCGTCGCCGCCGCTGCCTGAAGCCCGGCAGCCCTCCTTATGATCGGCGGCGATGGCTGATCGCTCCGACATCGACCGGGTCCGTGAGGCAACCGACCTCGTCGAGTTGATCTCCGAGGTCACCACGGTGAAGCGTTCCGGGCGCTCCTTCATGGCGGTGTGCCCTTTTCATCAGGAGAAGACCCCCTCGATGTCGGTGGATCGCGGGCGGGGCCTCTACCACTGCTTCGGGTGTGGCAAGGGGGGCGATGTCTTCAGCTTCGTCCAGGAGACCCAAGGCGTTGAGTTCGGCGACGCCCTGGAGATGCTCGCCGCTAAGGCAGGCATCACCCTGACCCGGGATGCCGCCGATGCCAGGGACCGGGGGCGAAGGGGGGCAGCGGTGGAGGCGATCCGCCGGGCGATCGACGTCTACCACCGCAGGCTGCGCTCCGCGGCCGAGGCCGGGCCGGCCCGCGCCTATCTCCGAGGAAGGGGGTACGACGGCGACCTGATCGACGAATGGAAGCTCGGCTTCGCCGGCGTCGACTGGGACACGCTCACCAAGGAGCTCAAGGCAGCCGGCACCGATGACCGGGTCCTCATCGATGCAGGGCTGTCGAGGAAGGGCCGCACGGGGCTGTTCGACGTCTTCCGGGGCCGGCTCATGTTCCCGATTCACGATCTCCGCGGCGATCCGGTGGGATTCGGTGCCCGAAAGGTCGAGGAGATCGACCGGCGGGCGACCAACAACCCCGACGCCAAGTACGTGAACTCTGCCGACTCTGTCGTCTACCACAAGGGGTCCTTGCTCTATGGTTTGGACCGGGCCCGCAAGGCGATCTCGGACGACGCTCCGGCGGTGATCGTCGAGGGCTATACCGACGTCATCGCCATGCATCAGGCCGGTATCGCCACCGCGATCGCCACCTGCGGCACCGCCCTCGGCGATGGGCATTTCGATCTGCTCCGCCGGTTCTCGGAGAGGGTGGTCCTCGCCTTCGACGCCGACGAAGCCGGTTCCAAGGCGGCCCTCCGTGGCGACGAGTTGGAGTCACCGTTCCGCCTCGATCTCGACCTCAGGGTGGCGGCAATGCCCGACGGGCTCGACCCCGCCGACCTGGTCCAGGAGGGACGTGGCGAGGAGTTGGTGGCTGCGGTGAAGGAGGCTCGCCCACTGCTCGAGCACCGCATCGAACACGAGATCGCCAAACACGATCTCACAGGCCCGGAGGGCCGGGCCCGGGCACTGCACGCGGCAACGACTCAGCTGCGCAAGGTTGGCGACCCCATCGCCCGCCGCGAGTACGGGCGCTTCGTCGCCCGCCGGATCGGCGTTGATCTGGAAACGGTGGAATCGGCGGTGGCAGGACAGAGCACCATCCAGCCTCGGTCCGGCGCCTCCGGCGAGCGCCCGTTCGATCGGATCGACGTCGAGCTGCTCCGCCTCATCCTGGCCAACGAGGGCGGCCTCGGGGAGGTGAGCACGGTCGATTTCTCCGATGACCGGCTTCGATCTGCGTATGCCACGATCGCTCTTCAGGTCGATCTGACACCGACGGGGACGCCGATCGACATCACCGGGGTGGAACCGCTGCTACAGGGTGTCCTCCTCTCCCTGGCCCTCGACGACCGGCCGCTGGCCTCGGTGGAGGAGATCGCGGAGCGAGTCCGGGAGCGCCGGATCGACAGTCAGATCGCCGAAGTCCAGGCTGCGATGGCGCGGGAGACCCCCGGAAGTGATTCCCATTCCGAGTACTTCCAGCGCTTAGTAGCTTTACAGCGGGAGAAGCGGTCCCCACCGGAGCCGTGAACGAAGAAATCAACGTCGTCGTGGCCGCCCTGCTCAAGCGGGGCAAGCACCGCGGGTTCCTCACCATGGCCGAGGTCCAACAGGAGTTGGAAGACGCCGAGGCATCGGGCGAGGCCTTCGAGAAGGTTGCAGACGCCCTCCGCGCACAGGGGATCAGGCTCACCGAGGAAGGCCCAGGGGTCACCGAGGAATTTGCCGAAGTTGGCCAGATCTCCGTGTCCGATCCGGTCCGCCTCTACCTGAACGAGATCGGCCGCTACCCGTTGCTCACCGCCCAGCAGGAAGTGGAGCTGGCGATGCAGATGGAGGCCGGCCAACGGGCGCGGGACCGACTGGAAGCCTCCGACCTCAATGAGGAAGACCGCTCCTTTCTCGAACACGAGCTGGTCATGGGAGAGGCCGCCCACGACTCGCTGGTTCAATCAAACCTGCGGCTGGTGGTCGCGCTCGCCCGCCGCTATGTGGGCCGGGGGATGGCGCTGCTCGATCTGATCCAGGAGGGGAACGTGGGTCTGATGCGGGCGGTGGAACGCTTCGACTACCGGCGTGGGTTCAAGTTCTCGACCTATGCGACTTGGTGGATCCGCCAGGCGATATCGAGGGCGATCGCCGACCAGGGGCGCACGATCCGGATGCCGATCCATGTCCTCGACTCGGTGAACAAGCTCACCCGCGCCCAGCGAGAGCTGACCCAGCAGATGGGGAGGGCACCCTCGTTGGATGAACTCGCTTTCGAGCTGGACCTGGATCCGAGCCGGGTGGCGGAGCTGCAGCGCATCGCCCAGGACACGGTCTCACTGGAGACTCCGGTGGGGGAGGACGACGACGGGACGTTGGCCGACCTGGTCGAGGACCACGACTCGGACCGCCCGGCTGACGCGGCGACTTTCGCATCGCTCCAGGACCAGCTGGCCGAGGCACTCGAGGGCCTCAACGAGCGGGAGCGTGAGGTCTTGATCATGCGCTTCGGGCTGGCCGACGGCCGGATGCGGACCCTGGAGGAGGTGGGTTCGCACTTCAAGGTGACCAGGGAGCGGATCCGGCAGTTGGAGACCAAGGCGCTGGCCAAGCTGCGACACCCGGACAAGTCCCACAAACTGGAAGGGTTCCTCGAGGGTCCCTGAGTCGGGCTACGAGGTGCCCGCTGGTACCCTTGCGTCGCCAGTCGGCACCACCCTTCCGCGGTAGCTCAATTGGTAGAGCAGTGGACTGTTAATCCATTGGTTGTAGGTTCGAGTCCTACCCGCGGAGCAAACTTCTGACCTCGGCGATCGCCGGAAAGTCCCGTATCAGCTGGAGAATCGGTCGACTCGTATCCTCTCGTCGTTTCGCGAGATTTCGCGCCTTTTAGGGTCCCTGCTCGGTTTCCCGTGGCCCAAGATTGGACGGGGTTGTCACGAACCCACAAACAGGCGATCAGCGACCAGTGCTAGCTTTCGCCGCGCCAATCGCGGTAGGGCTATAGACAGGAGTGGGCAATGCCCTCCACACCCTCGCTACCAGCGGACTCGAAAGCTGAGCCCAAGTTCGACGTGGCATCAATTTCGGACCGTGAGAACCGGGAGATCGAGGCAGCCAACGCTTCCGGGAATACGCCGGTCGTTTTCATTCATGGTCTTTGGCTGCTGCCGAGCAGCTGGGCCAACTGGGCGGACTTCTTCACGCAAGCCGGATATGCGTCCTTGACACCGGACTGGCCAGACGATCCGGCAACCGTTGATGAGGCCCGAGAGCATCCAGACGTTCTTGCCAAAAAGACCTTGAAGCAGGTCGCAGACCACACCACTGCGGTCATCAATGCATTGGACAAGAAGCCGGTCGTAATGGGTCACTCAACCGGAGGCCTGCTGGCGCAGATACTCGCAGGCCAGGGCCTCGCAGCGGTCACAGTGGCCATCGACCCCGGGGTCTTCCGTGGCGTCCTTCCACTGCCGCCCTCCGTGCTCAAGTCGGCGGGACCCTTCCTGATCAACCCGCTCAACCGCGGCCGCGCCATCACGCTCACCTTCGACCAATTCAAGTACGGCTGGGCGAACGCGCTGGACGAGGGGGAGGCGCGGCGGCTCTACGACACCTACCACGTGGCAGCGCCCGGGGTGGCCCTGATGCAGATGGCGAACGCGAACCTGAACCCGTTCACGGAGGCCAAGGTCGATACGAAGAACCCGGAGCGGGGGCCGCTGCTGATCATCGAAGGCGACGACGACCACACCG
>JBIOVB010000002.1:0-8573 GCA_044867525.1 Acidimicrobiia bacterium
TCACGACATCCAGTGTGTCAGCGACGTATAGGTTTGTCTGCTCACTGACGAAGAGGACGCATTGGGCGCGGTAATCGGAGATGTGCTTGCCGAGGCGGTCGGAGTTGCGATCAGCCCGATACCGATCATCGCCGTGGTCCTCATGCTGTCGTCGGCCAAAGGGAAGACAAACGCGCTCGCCTTTCTCCTCGGCTGGCTGGTGGGGCTCGGCCTGGTCGGGGCGATCGTGCTCCTCGTCGCCGACCCGGCCGGCGCAAGCACCGACAGCGGTCCGGCGGGTTGGGTGGGATGGCTATTCGTGCTGCTCGGGGCATTCGCGGTGATCGCCGGGATCCGCCTGTTCTCCAAGCGGCCCCGCGGAGGCGTCGAGCCGCCGATGCCGAAATGGATGGCGGCCATGGACCAGTTCACCGCGGGTAAGTCACTGGCCATCGGGTTCCTCCTCGCCGCGATCAACCCCAAGAACCTGACGCTCACGTTGGCGGCGGCGGCGACGATCGCCTCGGCCGGGCTCTCCACCACCGATTCCTACATCACCCTGGGGGTTTTCGTCCTGGTTGGGACCCTGGGGCTGGCGGTCCCGATCGGGATCTACTTCCTGGGTGGCGAAACGGCTGCCGAAACACTCTCCGATCTCCGTCACTGGCTGGCGGTCAACAACACGGCGATCATGTCGGTCCTCTTCGTGGTGATCGGGGCCAAGATCCTCGGTGGCGGTCTTCAGGTCGTCCTCAACTGAAAGGAAACGCAATGGCGGACAAGCCGAACATCCTCGTCATCTGGGGTGACGACATCGGAATCAGCAACCTGAGTTGTTACAGCGACGGGCTGATGGGGTACCGCACCCCCAACATCGACCGGATCGCCGCGGAGGGGATGAGGTTCACCGACTCCTACGGCGAGCAGTCCTGCACCGCGGGTCGGTCGGCGTTCATCACCGGCCAGAGTGTCTATCGCACCGGTCTGAGCAAGGTCGGCGCACCCGGAGCCACCCTCGGGCTCAGTGCCGACGATCCCACCATCGCCGGGTTGCTGAAACCACTCGGCTATGCCACCGGCCAGTTCGGGAAGAACCACCTCGGTGACCGGAACGAGTTCCTGCCCACGGCCCACGGCTTCGACGAGTTCTACGGCAACCTCTATCACCTCAATGCCGAGGAGGAGCCGGAGCGGCCCAACTGGCCGCCGGCCGAGGATTTCCCAAGATTCAACGAGATGTTCCGTCCCCGCGGCGTTCTCCATTCATGGGCCACGGATGAGGACGACCCGACCGAGGAAGGGCGCTACGGGCGGGTCGGGAAACAGCGGATCGAGGACACGGGCCCTCTCACAGCGAAGAGGATGGAGACCATCGACGACGACATCGTCTCCGAGGCGCAACGCTGGATCACAGACCAGCACAATGCGGGCACCCCGTTCTTCTGTTGGGTGAACACCACCCACATGCACTGCTTCACGCACACCAAGCCGGAGAGTGTGGGGCAGGCGGGGCGCTGGCAATCGCCCTATCACGACACGATGATCGATCACGACAACAACGTCGGTCAATTGCTCGACCTTCTCGATGAGCTTGGCATCGCCGAGAACACCATCGTGATCTACTCGACCGACAACGGGCCGCACATGAACACCTGGCCCGATGGGGGGATGACCCCCTTCCGGAGTGAGAAGAACACCAACTGGGAGGGGGCGTTCCGGGTCCCGGAGATGATCCGCTGGCCGGGAAGGATCGAGGCGGGTGTGGTCTCCAACGAGATCGTCCAGCACCACGATTGGCTGCCCACGTTCCTTGCAGCGGCGGGGGAGCCGGACATCGTGGAGAAGTTGAAGGCCGGTCACACCATCGGTGACAAGACCTACAAGGTCCAGATCGACGGATTCAACCTGCTCCCGTACCTCACCGGAGAGGCGGAGAAAAGCCCACGTCAGGGATTCGTCTACTTCTCCGACGACGGCGACGTTCTCGGTGTTCGATACGACAACTGGAAGGTGGTTTTCATGGAGCAACGGGTTCGGGGCACGTTTCAGTTGTGGGCCGAGCCCTTCGTCCCGTTGCGTATTCCAAAGCTGTTCAACCTGAGGACCGACCCCTACGAGCGGGCCGATGACACGTCCAACACCTACTACCAGTGGACGATGGAGAGCCCATATCTGATGCTGGCAGCGAACGCGCTGGTCGCCGAGTTCCTCGAAACGTTCAAGGAGTTCCCACCCCGGCAGAAGGCGGCCAGCTTCACCATCGACCAGGCGATGGAAAAGCTGGAAGCGGCCCTGGCGAGCAGATAGGAGGCCGGCTTGCCCGAGGCGACCCTGACGTCATGGAAGAGCAGCCCAACCCGGGACGCGATCGTTCAATTCGTCGAAGCGGTCACCAACGCTGAGACCGACTGGTTCGTCCCAGCTCAGGAGCGGGTGGCGGTCTTCGACAACGACGGGACCCTGTGGTCGGAGAAGCCGATGCCGATCCAGCTCGACTTCACCATTCGCCGATTCGGGGAGATGGCAGCCCAGGACCCTTCACTTCAGAGCCAACAGCCTTGGAAGGCCGCATTCGAGAGGGACTTCCAGTGGTTTGGGGCGACGATGGTCAAGCACTATCAGGGCGACGACAGTGACCTGAAGGTGCTCATGGGAGCGATCTCGAAGGCCTTCGAGGCCGTGAGCATCGGTGCTTACAGCGAGATCGTGACCGACTTCTTCGAGAAAGCGGATCACCCGACGCTCGGACGCCCCTACCGGGAGTGCGGGTACAAGCCGATGGTCGAGTTGTTGCGCTATCTGGAGGCAAACGGGTTCACCAATTACATCGCCTCCGGTGGCGATCGCGACTTCATGCGTCCCATCGCCGGCCACATCTACGGGATACCGCCGGAGCGGATCATCGGGAGCTCGTTCGCCCTCGAGTACCGGGAGGGAGAGGAGGGGACCGATGTCCTCTACAAGTCGGAGATGGAGTTCTTCGACGACGGTCCGGAAAAACCGGTGCGGATATGGAGCCGGATCGGTCGTCGACCAGTGGTGGCGGCCGGGAACTCCAACGGCGACATCCCGATGATGCGATTCGCCAACAGCTCGGATCGCCCCAGCCTGCGCCTGTTGGTCCTTCACGACGACCACGAGCGCGAGTTCGACTACACGGCGGGTGCGGAGGACGCTCTGGCTCGAGCCGCGGAGAAGGGTTGGACGGTGGTCAGCATCAAGAACGATTGGTCACAAGTCTTCTCATAGATTGCTCCGGTGACATTCACCAGTCCGGTCGAGGAGACCGGGATCGCCCGCCATGTCCCAGCGCTCGGATGGTTGCGGACCTACGACCGCTCCTGGCTCGGTCCTGACCTCCTGTCGGGTGCCACTGCAGCTGCGGTGGTCATCCCCCAGGCAATGGGGTACGCCACAGTCGCCGGCCTCCCGGTGGAGATCGGCCTCTATACCTGCATCTTCCCGATGCTGGTGTATGCCTTGCTGGGAGGCTCGAGACGGCTCAGTTTCAGCACGACGTCAACCATCGCCGCTCTGACCGGGCTCGCGTTGATCCAGGTCGGTGCCAACTCGGGCCCGGGAGCCATCGCCGCCGTCGCCACCTTGACTCTCATGGTGGGAGTGACCTTGATCGTCTTCCGTCTGGTGCGGATGGGCTGGCTCGTGGAATCGGTCTCGGAGGCAACCACTGCGGGGCTGAAACTCGGAATCGGGCTCACCATCGTGGCCGACCAACTACCCAAAGTGCTCGGCATCCCAACCGCCGCCGGCGGCTTCTTCGCCGATGTTCGCCATGCCTTCGAGTCGCTGCCCGAGGTCAACAGAGCCACCGTCCTACTCAGTGTGGTGACCCTGGCCGGCTTGCTGGCACTGAAGCGGTGGTGGCCACGGTTCCCGGGCCCGCTGCTCGCCCTTGCCGGTGGGATTGGCCTCATGGTGTTCACCGGCGCCGCCGATCGAGGGGTGTCGACGATTGGCACGGTCCCCACCGGTCTGCCCTTTCCATCGCTTCCCTCGTTCCAGGGGGTCGATGCGCTGCTCCCCTACGCCCTGGCAATCGCCCTCATGTCCTATCTGGAATCGATGACCGCCTCACGGGTTGCCCGCCAGTCGGATGATCCCCCATTGGACAACAACCAGGAGTATGTGGCGTCGGGTTTCGCCGGGGCGTTCGGTGCGCTGTTCCAGACGATGCCCGCCGGCGGGGGGATGTCCCAAACCCAGGTCAATACCAGTGCCGGTGCCAAGACCCAATTGAGTCAATTGGTGACAGGGGTCCTGGCCGTGGCGGTGGCTCTCTTTCTCGCACCCGTTCTGAGCGATCTACCTTCCGCGACGCTCGGCGCCATCGTGATCTTCTCGGTGCTGGGTTTACTCCGACTGGACGAGTTGAGGCGCATCGGCGCCATCGACCCCCTGGAGCTGGCCGTGGCCGGAGTTACCGCTCTCGCCGCCCTCGCTTACAACCTGTTGGTCGGTGTGATCTTCGGCGTGATCCTCACCCTGTATTTCGTGTTGCGCGCCCTCAACCATCCCGTAGTCGTCGAGTTGAAACGCTCCCCGGCGACCGGCGACTTCCTCCCGGCCCGAGACGGCGACGAGGCGGTTCCCGGGATGTTGATCCTTCGCATCGAGGGCGGGCTCTATACCCTCAACGTCCGCGGCGTTC
Organism: Acidimicrobiia bacterium; assembly: GCA_044867525.1. Classification (GTDB taxonomy): domain Bacteria; phylum Actinomycetota; class Acidimicrobiia; order Spongiisociales; family ZC4RG35; genus JALYNX01. The sequence goes on from JBIOVB010000002.1 coordinate 4,649, forward strand.
AGACCCGGATATTGGAGCAAGCGGCATCCGGGCGCCCCGTTCCCCGAGTGGTGCTCTTGGATGTGGGGGGGACGGCGGACACCTCGGTCACGGTCCTCGATGTGATGGCCGAGACGGACCATATGCTGGATCGGATGGGGTCCCAGTTGTGGGTGGCAGACATCCCCACCCGTGCCCTGGAGAAGGCTAAGCGGGCCAGCATCTGGGAGCATTGGTCGAGCACCGGCAAGGTGCATCTCACCGTGCCATCGGCCGTGACCGCCTTCGAGTCGTTGAGCAGTCACGGTTGACCCGGATCACGCGAAATGCGTGAGAATCGGCCATTGGCTGATGGGTGTAGGTTCGTTTCGATATGAGTCATCACGACGCGATTGGCCGGCACAACCTCCCCATCCCCGATCCGCACTGGATCGGCATCACCACCTATGACGCCAAGGATCCCGACACCAAATTCCCTCCGATCGAACCGGTCCGGCCACCGGATGGCGCCCCCAATGTCCTGATCGTGCTCATCGATGACGTCGGCTTTGGCGCCAGCTCCGCATTTGGCGGGCCATGCAACACGCCCAATTTCGAGAGGCTCGCCGAGGCCGGCCTGAAATACACCCGGTTCCACACCACCGCCCTCTGCTCTCCGACCCGTGCCGCCCTGCTTGGTGGGCGTAACCACCACTCTGTGGGGATGGGTGGGATCACCGAGATCGCCACCTCCGCCCCCGGCTACAACTCGATGCGACCCCGCAACAAGGCGCCGATCGCCGAGATGCTCAAGCTCAACGGCTATTCCACGGCGCATTTTGGGAAGTGTCATGAGGTGCCGGTGTGGGAGACCAGCCCGATGGGCCCCTTCGACCGTTGGCCGAGCCCGGGCAACGGTTTCGAGCACTTCTATGGATTCATCGGAGGGGAGACCAACCAATACGCCCCCGCCATCTATCGGGACACGGTGCCGGTCGAGCCCGAACGCACCCCCGAAGAGGGTTATCACTTCACCGAGGACATGACCGACCGCTCCATCGAGTGGCTACGGCAGCAGAAGGCATTGATGGCGGACAAACCGTTCTTCATCTACTACGCCCCGGGGGCCACCCACGCCCCGCATCATGTCCCCAAAGAGTGGAGTGACAAGTACAAAGGCAAGTTCGACGACGGGTGGGACGTGCAACGGGAGCGGACCTTCGGCAAGCAGCAGGAGTTGGGGGTCATTCCTGCGGACGCCGTGCTCACCGAACGCCCCGACGAGATCCCGGCCTGGGACGACATGCCCGACGATCTGAAGCCGGTGCTGGCCCGCCAGATGGAGGTCTACGCCGGGTTCATGGAGCACACCGACCACCATGTCGGGCGGCTCCTCGACGCCCTCGAGGACCTCGAGGTCCTCGACGACACCCTGATCTACGTGATCATTGGCGACAACGGGGCGTCGGCGGAGGGGACTCCAGTCGGATGCTTCAATGAGATCGCGGTGCTCAACGGAGCTGGGGGACTGGAGACCACCGAATTCGTGATGTCCAAGATCGACGAGTTTGGCACTCCTACTGCCTACAACCACTATGCGGTGGGTTGGGCACATGCCATGGACACCCCGTATCAGTGGACCAAGCAGGTGGCCTCACACTGGGGCGGGACCCGCAACGGGACCATCGTCCACTGGCCGAGCGGGATCGAGGCCAAGGGCGAGATCCGCAACCAGTTCCACCACGTGATCGACGTGGTGCCCACCATCCTCGAGGCCGCCGGCCTTCCAGCCCCCGCCTTCGTCAACGGCATTCAGCAGGCGCCGCTCGAGGGGTTCGCCATGAATTACTCGTTCGACGACGCCGAGGCTGAGGACACCCACACCACCCAATACTTCGAGATGTTCGTCAACCGCGGCATCTATCACCAGGGATGGACTGCAGTGACCCGGCACTCCACACCGTGGGTCGCCGAACCGCTACCGGCGTTAGACGATGATGTCTGGGAGCTGTATGGGCCGGACGATTGGACCCAGGCCCATGACCTAGCTGCGGAGAACCCCGAGATGCTGGCCCATCTCCAACGGCTGTTCCTGATCGAGGCGGGCAAGTACAACGTCCTCCCACTCGATGACCGCCGATTCGAGCGCTTCAACGCCGAAATGGCCGGCCGACCACAGTTGATCAAGGGGAACTCCCAGATCATGTTCGGGGGCATGGGCCGGCTCAGTGAGAACTCTGTGGTGGTGATGAAGAACAAGTCGTTCGCCATAACCTCCGAGATCGTGGTCCCCGACGGGGGAGCCCACGGCACCATTGTCTCCCAGGGAGGGGCCTTCGGTGGTTTGTCGTTGTACACCCGGGAGGGAAAGCCCGCCTTTTGCTACAACTTCTTCGGGCTGCAGCAGTTCAAGGTCTACGGGTCTGAGGTGCTCACCCCGGGGGACCATCAGGTGCGGGTCGAGTTCGCCTATGACGGCGGCGGCCTGGGCAAGGGCGGAAACGTCGCGCTCTTCGTGGATGGCACTCAGGTCGGGGAAGGCAGAGTGGAGGCCACGGTCCCCATGCTGTTCTCCGCTGACGAGACCACCGACGTCGGCACCGACTCGGCGACCCCGGTCACCGATGATCTCAGCCCCAAGGAGGTCCATTTCACCGGACGGGTGAATTGGGTCCAGATCGACCTCGGCGACGACGCCACCGATGCCGACCATCTGATCTCGCCGGAGGAGCGCTACCGGATCGCGATGGCCAGGCAGTAGATGGTGGCGGTGTGACTGGCGACTGACAAGGGGCCGGTCTTGCTCTTCGCTTCGATACGTGGCTATCGCCGGGAGTGGCTGCGCGGTGACCTGATCGCCGGGCTCACTGTGTGGGCGGTCCTGGTCCCTGAAGCGCTGGCTTACGCCACCATCGCCGGGGTCTCCCCGGTGATCGGTCTCTATGCAGCGCCGGGGGCCTTGCTTCTCTACGCCGCCTTCGGCAGCTCGAAGCACCTGGTCACCGGACCGATGGCGGCAACGGCGGCCCTTTCTGCTGCCGCAGTTGCCGATCTGGCCACCGAGCCGGACCAGGTGCTCGCGTTCACAGTGATCCTCGCGTTGGTGGTCGGCGTAATGGCGGTGCTGGCCGGATTGTTCCGCCTCGGCTTCGTCGCCAACTTCATCTCGGAGCCGGTTCTCAAGGGGTTCATCATCGGCCTCGCACTCACCATCATCGTTGGCCAACTTCCCAAGCTCTTCGGGATCGAGAAAGTCGATGGCGACTTCTTCGACCAGCTTTGGGGTTGGATCACCGGTCTGGGGGAGACCGATGGGCTCACGCTGCTGATCGGGATGATCTCGCTGGCGATCGTCATAGGATTCCGTCGCTTCCTGCCCCAGTTTCCTGGCTCTCTGGTTGCGGTCGGCTTCGGCATTGGCGCCGTCTCCCTGTTCGATCTGGGCTCGAAGGGCCTGGACATCGTCGGGGCGATCGACTCTGGGCTCCCCACGCTGGGGCTTCCCGAAGGGTCCCTCTCCGACTACCTGGCGATCGCGCCCGCCGGAGTGGGAGTGATGCTCGTCGGGTTTGCCGAGAGCCTCGGCGCCGCCAAGACCTACGCCACCCGCAACCACTACGACATCGACCCCAATCGGGAGCTGATCGGCCTCGGTACCGCCAACCTGGCTTCTGGCCTCTCTTCGGGCATGGTGGTCAACGGAAGCCTGTCCAAGACGGCGGTGAACGGCTCAGCGGGGGCTCGGACTCAGGTCTCCGGGCTGGTGGTGGCCGTGTTCACCATCGTCACCCTGCTCTTCCTCACTGGGCTGTTCGCAGACCTACCCGAAGCGACGCTGGCCGCGGTGGTGATCGCCGCCCTGGTCGAGCTGGTGGACATCGAGTCGTTGAAGGACCTGTATCGCACCTATACCGACCAACTGGGGAGAATCTACGGAGTTGCGGCGCGTCCCGATTTCATTGCCGCT
>JBIOVB010000003.1:0-37396 GCA_044867525.1 Acidimicrobiia bacterium
TCGCCAGAAGCTGCTCGATCTTCACGAATCGGACATCCGTTACAACCGCCATCTCCTCTCCCGGTACACACCCGACGCCCACGGAGTCCAGATCCTCACCGACCAACACCTCAGCCGAGCTCGCGACCTCTCATCATGGAGCATCCGGGAATTAGGCCATGACCGCTACCTCGTCGAAGCAGAAGACCTCACCGCCTGGTACTCCACACCACTCCCCGACCAAGACACCCTCGACCAGGCCCGCCACGACTTCGGCGACATGATCCTCACCAAAGAGACCATCGCCGCAAACCCACCACCCTGGAGACCAGCCGCCTAACAGCTAGCGACCTCCCCTGGGACAACGGGCCCGAGATCTGCAACGTCATCTGCAGCACAAGAGCTGTCGGATCACACGATGCACGGATGCGGCGAGCCATGCGCTTGACTTATCTTGGTGGACCTCGAGTCGGTGCCCTCAAGGAACGGATCCCGATCAAGGGCGTGACCGAAGGCTCGGCCATTCCAACCCGGCCTACACCATGGCCACCTACCAACAGGTCCTCCCCGGCATGCAGGCCGAAGCCGCAGCCACCTTCGAACAGGTCATCCGAGAAACCCGAAGGTCATAGGTGCGGCGAAAGCCCTGGTAGAGACGGTAGACGAAACGGTAGAAACCCGGGAGAAGGACGCTCCGGAACGGTAGAAGCCCTGGTCAGCAGTTCGCTGACCAGGGCTTTCAGTAGCGGGGGCGGGATTTGAACCCGCGACCTTCGGGTTATGAGCCCGACGAGCTACCAGACTGCTCCACCCCGCGTCGCTTGTGAAGGTCTGATTGTACGACGCGCTCGATCGTACGACAACAGGTCAGGGTGCCGACGTCCGCTCGGAGACGATCCGCTGCAGCTCGGCCCATACGTGCGGCATATCCGCCCGAAGTGCTGTCACCTCGGGACCGTACATGACGATCGCCTCGATCGGGCTGGTGGCGATCACCGTTGCGGTCCTGATGTGCGTCTTGAGCACACCGATCTCACCGACGACGTCGCCCGGGCCCATTTGGGCGATCAACTGACCGTCCCGAAGAACGTCAGCGGTGCCAACCTTGATTACGAACAACTCGTAGGCGAGGGCGCCCTCTTCCACGATCGAGGTCCCTTGGTCGAGGTGCACCTCATCGGCATGCTCGGCAACCACCGCCCGCTCTCGGCGGGGCAGAGAGGCGAACAGCGGGATCGTATCCAGACCGGCAACATCCATTGGGACCTCCAATCGAAGGCTACCTGTCCGGCTCGTCGGTGGGGCCGGATCATCAAGTGTCAGGCCGTGAAACTGACCAAGCCACCCCGGCTCAGACTGCTTCCGACACCCAACCCGAGATGCTGGCGGCGTGCCCGTCGAGGTCATGGAAATGCGCGGCAAGCAGATTCCGGGAACCGTCGCCACTGACCACTCGGGGCTCGATCTCGAAGGGCACCCCCCGACCGAGCAGTTCTGCATAGGCGGCATGGATGTCGTCCACCTCGAACACGATCTCGGTCAACGATTGATCGTCGACAGGCCCGTCGATGCCGTTCAGTGCGAGTTGGATCGAGCCGGCGTCGAGAAAGGCGAACGCCTCGAAGCGGCCGAGGAGAGGCAGACCGACCTTCTCCGACCAGAACTCGACGGCGCGATCGACATCCGTGGTGCGCAGGATGAGGTTCGATACCTTCATCCTGCGCAAGCTACAGATCTAGCCGAGCTCGTCCCACCAGATGGCGATCATCGAGTAGACCCCGATCACCACCATGAGGATCCCGGCCACCACTGCCACCACGTTCAATAGCAACCCCATGTCTGACATCATCGGAAATCGGTGTGACAGATTCCATAGACCGTTGAACCTATTTCGACGCCGAAAGGTCGGGTTCAGCGATAGCGCCAGACGATGCGACCCCGGGTGGGGTCGTAGGTCGAAACCTCGACGTCAACGGTGTCCCCTGGGAGCACCCGGATCCCACGACCCCGGCGCATCCGACCCGACGGCTTGGCGAGCAACTCGAAGCCGCTCTCCAGCTTCACCTCGAAAGTGGAGTCTGGAAGCATCTTCACGACGGTGCCGCGCATCCGTATGTATTCGTCTTCGTCTTTGGCCATGGATTCCTGGGGAGGGGGCGCCATGGTAGGGGTAGCGGGCGCCGTTTGAGATGTCGGTGAGACAGCCACCGCGATCAGCAGTTCGTGGCTGCGGATCGGGTCAACCGAAGCGGGGAGCCATCGCCTCCACAGAGCCGGCGATAGTGCTCCTCGCCTCTTCTATGAGTCGCTGCGCCTCCTCCACCCAACGCTGGTACTCGGAGAGGTCCCCCTCGCGTAGGGCATCGTCGGCGTTGGCGAAGGCGTCGGCGGCCTGATCCAACAACTCGTCGACGGTGCCGCCACCCGGGGTTGGCTCTGGCTCCGGGGATTCACCGCCCCCGAACACCAGATCGAGAGCGCCCTCCAATGTGGACGACCACTCCACCTGGTCCCCATTTACGACGATCACCCGCTGGAACTCGGGAAAGCCACCGCCCTCCGCCTCGAGGAAGATCGGCTGCACATAGATGACTGCGTCTTCGATCGGGACCACCAGCATGTCACCCCTGATCACCCTGGAGCCCTGGTTGTTCCACAGCGTGAACTGCTGCGAGATAGTCGGGTCCTGCTCGATGCGTTGCCCAACCTGCTCGGTCCCGTCGACCAGCTCGCCCTGGGGCATCCGGAAGTCAATGAGACGCCCATATCGCCCGGGGGTCGAATCGGCCACGAGGAAGGCGGCCATGTTCTTCTTGGTGGAAGGGGTGAACGGCTGCAGCAGGAGATAGGAGAGGTCGGTCTCGCCCGGGATCGTGGTCAGCAGGTAGTAAGGGAGGATCTCCGCCAGATAACTCACCGTCCCCTGCGTCGTGTCATCACCACGCAGGAGCTCCGAGCCCACGCTCTGACCCCGCGAGATCGACGACGGGTCGCGCGGGAGATCCCACAGGTCGTTGCCGGAGAAGAGCTCACTGAAGTCGGTGACGTGGTACTCCAGGTAGAGGTCGCCCTGGACCCGGAACAAGTCCTGGGGGTAGCGAAGATGGTCGATCAGCGCTTCGGGCATTTCCGAAGCCGGCCGGAGCATCCCCGGGTAGACCTGTGACCAGGCCCGGGCCAGGGGATCGCTCGGGTCGTGGAGATAGAAGGTGACATCTCCGTCGTAGGCATCGATCACGGCCTTCACCGAGTTGCGCATGTAGTTGATCCCCGGCTGGAGAGACGTGGAGACGGGGAGTCGGTCCACCGAGGTCGGGGTCAGGGGTTGTGAGTACGGGTAATGGGTGGATGCTGTGTAGAGGTCGAGAACCCAGAGGATCCGGCCGTCCATGATCACCGGGTAGGGATCGGTGTCGACGTGGAGGAACGGTGCGAGGTTGCCCACGATCTGTCGGATGTTTCGCTCGACCAGGACCTTGCTCTCTGGCTTGATCTCACCGGAGATCAACAGGTTGAGGTCGCGGTAGCGGAAGGCGAAAGCGATCCGTTGCCAGATGCTGCTCAGCCGCACCCCGGCAGCCCCGTCGTATGAGTTCTTGGCGGTGTCCGTGCCCTCGACCGGGAAGTCGATCTCCTGGGGCTCGTCTCCGGTGACCACGATCACCGGCCGCCCTGGCGCGTAGGTCTCACCGAAATAGACCCGCGGCTGTTCCAACTCCAACTGTTCGACGGAGGCCACCGGGGGCACGTCCTGCAGCAGGAATTGGGGCTGGCCGTCCTCCTGCACCACCGCCGCCGCGTTGGCCACCGCCCCCACACCGTGGGTGTAGATCAGGCGCTGGTTCTCCCAGTCGTCACGGGGCAGGTTGCGCTCCTCGAGCTCCCGTACGGCGAGCATCACCTGACGCGGCGTTCCCTCGTCGAGATAGCGGTCGGTGTCGACCACCCCCAGGTTGTAGTACGGACGGAGCTCTTGGAAGTTCTGATAGGTGCTGGGCAGGACCGAGGGCGCCCAGATCCTGAGATTCTCCATAGTGAGCTGGTTGGCCTCGATGTCCTCCGCCGTCAGGTCGTCGGACGCGGCGAAGGGCCTGATATCGACCTGATCGAGCTCCCATGCGGCGCGAGTGAAACGCAAGTTGTTCTGCAGGTACTCGGCCTCCTTGTCCTGGGGGTCGGGAGCCACCTGGAAACGCTGCACGATCAGGGGATAGATCACCGCCGCGGCGAGGGCGACCACGACCCACGACCCGACCGCCACCCCGGCGAGGATCCAACCCTGGCGGAAGATGTTCACGATGAACAGGACCGCGGCGACCACGGCCACCAGTATCAGCAGCCGGTAGGCGGGGAGCCGGGCTGTGACGTCGGTGAAGCCGGGACCGAAGAAGTTGTTCCTGTCGGAGAGCAACAGCTCGTACATGTCCAGCCGATAGACCGCCGCCCGCACCAGAGCGATCAGTGCCAGCAGCACCGAGATGTGGATCTTGGGGCCCCGGGCCACCGCGAACCGCCGCCCGTTGAACCGGATGCCGCCGTTGAAGTAGTGGGAGACGACCACCACGATGAGGGTCAGGACCAGGGCATTGAAGACCCAGTCAGCGACGTCGGCCCACAACGGCAACTGGAACACGTAGAAGCCGACGTCCTGCCCGAAGAAGGGAGCATCGACCCCGAAGTCCTGGACGTTGATGAACAGGAACACGTCCTCCCGCCATGAGGCGACGGCCAGACCGAGCAACAGGGCGAGGAACCCTGTCACCCAGAAACGGACCTGGCGGGCCCGGGGCTCGATCCATTCCCGGAACCTCTCGATCAGCTCCTCTTCCTCCGAGAGGTCGAATGGGGCCCATCGTGGTGACAGTCGATCGGCGATCCGCAGGTTGATCCAGAGCAGGATGAACGAAACCGCGATCCCGACCACCCCGAGGAAGATCGACATCCCCCATTTCCGCTGCCAGACCTCGGAGTAGCCGATGGAGTCGAACCAGAGGTAGTCGGTCCAGAGCGTGCCGAGGGCGGTCAGCGCCAGGTAGAGGAGGGCGCCGATCACCAGCACGATCGTGAGCGGGCGGCGGCGATCGGTCGGATAGTCCGCGGGCGCCCTGGTGAACATCGGAGTCGAGGGTAACTGCTGGCGAACCTTGGAGAAGCTGGCTTTGGGGGAAGCTCAGACTGCGACGAGGGTGCACCCGCACCCGGCGTGAATGGGCGGGACGTTCTCCGTCGGCTCGGCCGCGGCCTGACTGCATGCCGAACATGGAGTGCCGGCGGAAACCCATTCCAAATGAGCGTCCGCTCCCACCGATTCCGTGATCCCGCTGTGATACCCGCGCAGTGCCAGCTCCCGGATCCTTCGCTCCGCCTCGTCGGTGCGCCAACCTCTGAACACCCGGGAGGCGGCGGACTGCCTCTCCCGAAGACCGGCACCGGCCTCGGTCAGCGCCCCGTCGATCGCTTTGGCCAGCGCCACCCCGAAGACGTCCGCCGCATCCGAGTGTGGGGTGTCCGGGCGTTTCAGGCGCTCCCCGGTCATCTCCTCGGCCACCGCATGTCCCGCGGCATAGCTCTCGGCCCAGAGGCCGATCAGGTCGGCGCGCATCGTGTCGGCAAGGCTCTTCTCATCCGGGCCCCAGCTCTCGTCGGTACGGAGGCTGTCCAGAGCCAGATTCTGCGCCTCGGTCACTGCCTTCTTCACCCCGCGCAGGGCGCGATTGCTGATCGGCAGGAGGCGGACCTCTCTCTCTTCGATCCAGCCGGTGGTCTCCGCGCTCGACGGCGGGTCGTCCGCCGACTCCTCGGCCAGTGCCGGCTCGGGCGCCGGCTCGGGGTCGGCGTCGACCTCCGGCTCCGAACCTCGGAGAGATGCGAAGAGGGCCCCGACGTCGTCCCCCCTGGGTCGGGCCCACGACGGCAGCTGGTGGCTGTCTGGCTCCGTCGCCTCCGACGGAGGCAGGTCCTCGGCGATGGTCTCGACCTCCGGCTCGGCCGCCGCCGCCTCTTGCTCCTCCACCTCGATCGGAGCTGGCTCCGGGGCTGGCTCGGGCACGGGCTCGGTCCGCTGTTTGATCCTGGCCACGTCGTCAGCGACTTCGTCGGCCAGGGGCTCCGGACCCACGCCTTCACGCTGGCCCCGTTGGATCACCCGCACCGTCTCCCCCGGCTCCCAGGTCTGCAGCGGCGGCTTCTCCGGCTCACGGCGGGTGCCGATGACCCGAACACTGGTGGTCGGCTCCGGTAGGTGCTCGATGCCCTCCCGCCGCTCCTCGAGCGTCGTCTCCAAGCGGGTCAGCGTGGCGCGGGCGTGCTCCAACTCCTCGAGAAGCTCCTCACGCCGCTCCTCCAGGGCCCGGGTCCGCTCCTGGGCGGCCTCGGCTGCCCGATGGGCCTGTTCGATGATCTCGTCATGCCGCTTGGTGGCCTGCGAGGAGATCTTCTCCGAATCCATGCTCGCCACACGAAACGCCTCTTCGGCCTCGCGACGCGCCGCGGATGTCAGTCGATGCGCCTCGCGCTCGGCCTCCCCCATAACGGTGAGAACGTCACGCTCCGCGTTTTGGCGCAGCTGGCGGAGCTCGGCCATGGTCTGGTTGAGGAGCTCGGTGCCGGTGGCCCAGGCGTCGCCGCGCAGTGCCTCGGCGTCGCTCCGCGCCTCCTTGACCACGGTCTCGGCCTCGGCCATGGCCTCCGCTCGCCACTGTGCGGCATCGAGGCTTGCCCTTTGCCTCATCGACTCGGCGGCTTTCCTGGCCGCCTGGAGCACGGAGGCCACTTCCCGCCCGACGTTGTCGAATTCGGACGCCAGGTCGCGATCGGCATACTCCCCGAGCCGAGCGTTGAGACGATCCCGCTGCTCCCGGAGCTTCTCGATCTCCGCAGCAAGGACCTCGATCCGTTGCGTCACTTCGCCCGGATCGAACCCCCTCAGGACCGTTCGGAACTGGGCGCGCTGGATCTCCTCTGGGGCGAGGTCGGGCTCCATCTTCCCTAGAAGATAACGACCGACCGACCTTTCGTCGTGGCTTCGCTAAGCAGCGCCGAGGTTTTCCAGGAAGTCGAGGGCCTCGTCGATGTGGGCGACAGGGACGATTTCGATCGCGTCCCGCTCCGCGGTCAGGGCCTCTTCGTAGTTGCCTTCGGGAACGAGGATGTACTCGGCCCCCGCTGCTTCCGCTCCTACCACCTTCTGGCGGATGCCACCGATGCTGCCGACCGTGCCGTCGTACGAGATGGTGCCGGTCCCTGCGATCACATGCCCCGCGGTGAGCTCGCCGGGCGTGAGGGTGTCCACGATGGCCAGGGCGTGCATCATCCCGGCCGACGGGCCGCCCACGCTCCCGGCCTCGATGGTGAGGGGAAATGGTGGCTCGGTGAGCTCCCCGACAGTGATCCCGATCATTGCCCCCTCGGGATCGTCGGGCCGTGCTGCAAGCTCGACGTCGATCGTCTGGTCGGAGCCCTCCCGGGTGATTCCCATCACCACGACCTCGCCAGGGGTGTGACCGGCCAGAGCATCGGTGAGATCAGTGCTGTGAACGATCTCCACGCCATCGAAGCTGTTCACAGCATCACCGATCTGAAGCACCTCGGCTGATGGGGCATCCTCGATGAGATCTGTGATCAGGACGTCGATGGGGACCATCTCATAGCCCAGGTGATTGAGAGCAACGGTTATCGCTCGCTGCGTCGAGTCGTCCATCTGTGCCAGGACACGGCGCCGGTACTCGTTGTCTGTCTCGTCGGGCTGGCGGAATGCCTCCTTGCGGACCAGGTCGATGTTGGGGTCCAGACCTGCGATCAAGGCCTCGAAGACATTCACGTCCTGGCTGACGACAGTCAACATCAACAGCTCGCCGTTGGGAGGGAAGACCTCGACTTCTCGGGCAACGACCGCATCGGCGGCGTCCGAGACCGGCCCCGACGAGAAAGCGAGAAATGGGAGCTCGACGTTCCACGCGGCCAGGGCAAGGGCACCCGCGACAAGCAGGCCGCCTATGAGGAACAGGGGCCAGGAAGAGCCGCGCTCTGTCACGTCGTCCATAATTCGATCGTACCTGGGGTCGGGGGACCGGGTCTTAGACGTAAAGTGCCACCGACTTGGTTTCCAGGAGATAAAGGTTCATGGCAGCGACGGTCATCACTGAACGAGTCTTTCCCCGGACCACGGCTTCCTCGATCCTCCTGGTCGTCTCGGCGGCGGCCCTCACCGCCCTCGCCGCCCAATGGCGGATCGATCTTCCTTTCACCCCGGTGCCGATCACCGGCCAGACGTTTGCAGTCCTGCTCACCGGCGCTGCCCTCGGGATGACCCTCGGGGCCGCCGGTCAGTTGCTCTACGTCGGCCTCGGGGTATTGGGGGCGCCGGTATTCGCGGACGCCTCCGGAGGCTGGGACTTGGATCGGGGGTTGGCGACCATCACCGGGGCCACAGCGGGCTACCTCTTCGGCTTCATCGTCGCCGCCGGGCTGATCGGCTACATGGCCGAGCGCCGTCAGGACCGGACTTTTCCCACGATGTTCACGGCATTCCTGCTCGGCTCGGCAGTGATCTACATCTTTGGTGTCATCGGGTTGATGATCACGGTCGACATGACCCTCAACGAGGCGATCGTGGCCGGGGTGGTCCCCTTCCTGGTGGGAGACCTCATCAAAGCCGTGGCCGCCGGCCTCCTGCTCCCCGGCGCCTGGCGCATCCTCGGCGAGTACCCCCGTCCCTGAAGCGAGTGCCTCACCAGAGACTCAGGCGGTTTCCAACTCCTCACCAAGATAGGCCTTGACCACATTCGGATCCGCCTGGACGTCGGCCGGTGTGCCGATGGCGATCGGCTTCCCGAAGTCGACCACCAGGACCCGGTCGGCGATATCCATCACAAGGCCCATGTCGTGCTCCACCAGCAGCACCGCAATCCCCAACTCGTCCTGGACGTCGAGGATGAAACGGGCCATGTCCTCGGTCTCCTCGAGGTTCATCCCGGCCACCGGCTCGTCGAGCATGAGGAGCTCCGGATCCATGGCCAGGGCACGGCCCAGCTCGACCCGTTTTTGGATCCCGTAGGGGAGCAACCCGACCGGGTACTTTCGCCATTGCTCGATTTCGAGGAAGTCGATGATGCTCTCCACGACCTCACGGTTCTCGATCTCCTCGCGCTTGGCCTTTCCCACCCACAGGCTCCCCGCGAGCCAGGAGGTCTTCATCCGAATGTGGCGGCCGGTCAGGAGGTTCTCGATGACGGTCATGTGGGGGAAGAGGGCGATGTTCTGGAAAGTGCGGGCGATGCCGAGATCGGCGGTCTGGTTGGGCTTGAGCCCCATCAGACTCTCCCCCTTCCACCGGATGTCGCCCCGCTCAGGGTCGTAGACCTGATTGATCGAGTTGAAGAGGGAGGTCTTGCCGGCTCCGTTGGGGCCGATGATGGCGAACAACTCGCCGTCGTCGACGTGGAAGGAGACGCCGGCGATCGCCTTCACTCCTTTGAACGAGAGATGGATGTCGTCGACCTCCAAGAGGTGGGCGTAGGGCTCCGACTCTGGGGGCTCGGCTCGCCGCTGCAGCAGCTTTCCGCTCACGACAGCCACCGCTTTGATTGCCGGCCGACTTTGGCCGGATGGCTCCTCCACCCCCGCACAATGTGCCTCAGGGGATCACGGGAAATCACCACATCCGACACCAGCAATTCGGCCAAACAGACGCCGGTCGGCCGGGGCTGCCGCCCACGAGCTGGCCTGCTCACGACAGCCACCGCTTCCTGCGCTTGTAGTGCTTGACGTCGCGGAACGATTTCTGCTCGCCGGTGGCGTGGAGCCCGAGGTAGAACTCCTTCACGTCCTCGTCCTTGAGAAGCCGTCCGGGATCCCCATCCATGACCATCTTCCCGGTCTCCATGATGTAGCCGTGATCGGCAATGGAGAGCGCCATCCGCGCGTTCTGCTCGATCAGGAGCACGGAGGTGCCCTGCTTGTTGATCTCGACGATCGTGCGCCGGACCTCTTGGACCAAACGCGGCGCCAGCCCGAGCGAAGGCTCGTCGAGGATCAGGAGCTTGGGGTCTTGCATCAGTGCCCGCCCGATGGCCAGCATCTGCTGCTCTCCCCCGGACAGGTAGCCGGCAAGGGCGCTGCCCCTCTCCGAGAGCCTGGGGAACAACTCCATCACCCGCTCCCTGGACTCCTCGACCCGGTGCCCGTTGCGGTTGGCGTAGGCACCGGCCCTCAGGTTGTCCTCGACTGTCATTTCGGCGAAGACCCGCCGCCCCTCCATGACCTGGCTTATCCCCCGCCGCACCCTGGCCGCCGGATCCTCGTTGGTGATGTCATGGCCGTCGAAGTGGATCTCGCCCTTGGTGATGTCCCCCTCATGGATTTCGAGGAGGCCGGTTATCGCCCGCAGGGTCGTTGTCTTCCCGGCGCCGTTGGCTCCGAGCAGGGCGACGATCTTGCCATCCGGCACCTGGAGTGAGATCCCGCGCAGTACCAGAACCACGTCGTTGTAGACCACCTCGAGGTTCTCTACCGCCAGCAATTCGACCCTTCCAAGGCACTCCTGTCTCCGGTGAGGGGGCTGGCCCGGACAGGGCCAGCCCCCTCGTCAGCCTTGCTCTATCAACTCAAGGCGAAGCAGGCCTCGGTGAACTCGAACGCCTCGGCGATCGGCGAGGTGTACATCGACTCGATCAGCGTGGCCCCGGTGGACGTGCCGCCGGCGAGCCCTTCCGGATCGGGACGCGAGATGAACTGCGCCCGTTGCACACGGTCGTTGGGCTCACCCACGTATGTCTCGTCGGGAGCCAGCCCGTCGAACGTCACCGACTCCAGCGCCTTGGCCGATGCCAGGACACCGGCCTGGGTCATGTCCCCTGCGTCGTATGCGGCCTGCAAGGCCTGATGCAGGATCGTGGCCTCAATGACCCCCTCGGCGTAATAGTCGAGAGGATCCGCTCCAGCCGCAGTCACCAGATCACGCACCGCCTGGTTGCCCGGAGTGTCCGCGGCCCAGGGGGCGTAGTACTGCGAGATGAAGAAGTTCTGCGCCAGAGCGTCCTTGATCGGTGACTCGGGTCCGACCAGTGCCGGGTTCCAGGTCGGACCGGCACCTGACCAGAGAGCACTGGTGAAGCCGGCGGCCAGAGCCTGTCCGTAGATGGAGCCGAACGGGGTCGGTGATGTGGTGATCCACACCAGTTGAGCACCTGAGCCTGCGATCCCCGCTGCGACCTCGGCCAGAGTGGCGTCGTCCTGCGCGTTGATCAGCCCGGTCCCGTCGTACACGACTTCGAGCCCGAGCGCCTCGGCTGCGAGCCGGGCCCCCGCGTTGGAGTCCTCCCCGTAGTCACCAGGGCTGGAGGCGATGGCGATCGTCGTCGCATCAGGCATTTGCAGCTTGAGGTACTCGATCATGTTCATCGACTCGATGCAATAGGGCACCCCGTGGGGCACCAGATTGGCGTTGATGGCCGGGTCCGACCAGCCCGAGTACCAGGTGAGCGGGATCGCCAGGATCCCGTCGGCCTGCAGGCTCCCGTTGATCGCCACGGTCTGCGGCGACCCGGTGGAGTGACCGAAGGCCACCACCTGGGACTTGAGCTCCTCGTACAGCTGCACATGGGCGTCGACGTCGTAGCCGGTGTCCCGGGTCTCGACCTGCACCTGGAGGCCACCAACGCCGCCGTTGGCGTTGACATTGGCCCAATACATCTCCTGGCCGGCAACGATCACCTGGACCAGCGGGGCAAAGGGCCCGCTGAGGTCGGACAGAAGGCCGACGGTCACGGTTTGCGCCTCGAGGTCTACCCCGATGTCGGTTGCGACACCTGCCGCCGCCGACGTCGTCGACTCGGCTGGGGCCGCCGTAGTGGTGCTCTCCCCGGCGGCTGCGGTTGTGGTGGTGTCCTCACTCCCGCCGTCGCCGCAGGCGGCGAGCACGAGGCCCAACGCCAGGAGGATCGCAGTCCAATTTGACACTTTCCTCATTGCTTTCCTTTCTCCTTGTCGAAAACGGCGGCGAGCCGCCGTGGCAACCGCTCAGTAGGTGAACGGCCAACCCTTCCAGTAATTGCGTATCCGAAGCCAAATCCCGTAGAGGCCGAGGGGCTCGAAGATGAGGAAACCGATGATCAGAAGCCCGTAGAGAACCAGGTTGAGTTGGGCCACCGACAACCCAGGCCCCACCCCGGCCAGGGTGTTGATCAGCCCGAAATCAGTGGGCGAGGTGGCCATGAACAAGTCGGCGATCCAAGACAGGACCCCCTGACCCGAAACTGCCTCGTCTTCGAGCCAGAGGGTGAAGTTCTGCACCACTCGCGGCAGGATCACGACGAACCCGGTGCCGAGCAAGGCCCCGGTCACAGTGCCCGCGCCGCCGATGAGGACGATGGCAATGAACTCGACCGAGAGGAACAGGTCCCATCTCTCGGGCACGACCCGAGTCACGAAAGAGGCGAGAAGAGCGCCCGCGATGCCGGCGTAGAACGAAGAGATGCCAAACGCCAACAGCTTGTAGCCGAACTCGTCTACACCCATTATCTCGGCGGCGATGTCCCGGTCCCGGATCGACATGAAGGCACGCCCCACCCTCGTCCGCTGCAGGTTCTTGGCGAGGAGGGCAAACAAGGTTGCGAGGAGGGCCATGGCGAGGAAGGACTTGGCGAGTGCCGACACCTCGACCCCGAACCATGTGCTCGGAGTCGTGAGATCGATCAGCGGCGGATCCTCCTTCCAGAGCCGGAATTGGAGAGGAGGGAAATCACGACCCACCTGGGCGCCGCCGGTGAGCGACGCCCAATTGCGCCAAACGTACTCCCCGATGAAGACCAGGCCCAGGGTGACGATGGCCAAGTAGAGGCCGCGCACCCTGACCGCCGTGGGCCCGATCGCCACCCCGATCAAGGCAGCGACGATCCCGGCCGCCGGAAGCCAGATCCAGATCGGCAACCCCAGGCCGAGCAGCGGGCCGTCTTCGGGGCCTCCGAGCCACACCGAGGTGTAGGCGCCGATGGCCATGAAGAAGGCATGGCCGAGGGAAACCTGACCGGCGAGCCCGGTGAGAATGTTGAGCCCGAGGGCGCCGATTGCGAAGATCGCAGTCGTCCCCAGGAGTCGCAGCCAGTCGTCCTGACCGAGGAACTTCAACCCGGGAAGCACCTGGAACGGGATGGTGAGCAACGCCAGGGCGAACAGCCCGAGCATGACCCGTTTGGTGGTGGTGTTGAGCAGCGCCTGATCCGCCTCGTAAGAGGTATAGAGCAGGGGTCGCCCTCTCAACGGATGCCCCTTTGGCCCCTCATACCCGCCTGACCTCGGGTGTCCCGTAGAGCCCGTAGGGGCGGATGAGGAGGACGATCATCATCAGCAGATAGCCGACGATCCCGGGGAAGCCGCTTCCGAGGAAGTCGAACTGCAGATAGGTGTTGGCCGCGGCTTCGGCGATGCCAACCG
This sequence comes from Acidimicrobiia bacterium, assembly GCA_044867525.1. Taxonomy (GTDB): domain Bacteria; phylum Actinomycetota; class Acidimicrobiia; order Spongiisociales; family ZC4RG35; genus JALYNX01. Next base: position 13,411 of record JBIOVB010000003.1, read on the forward strand.
CAAACCCGCCCACGACCGCGCCCGGGATCGAATCGAGCCCACCGATTATCACGGCGGGGAAAGCGCGGAAAGCTATGAAGGCGGTGGACTGATCGACCCCTGTCGCCCGACGGGGATAGATCGAATAGAAGATCCCGGCCACGGCGGCGAGGAAGGCGCCGATCGCCCAGGCTATGGAGAACACTCGACCCACATTGATTCCCTGAGCCCGTGCCGTCTCCTGGTCGAAGGCGGTAGCGCGCATCGCGATCCCGGTGCGGGTGCGAAAGAAGAGGGCCACCAGCACCAGTAGCAGCACCGTGACCGTGATCTGGATGATCTCCGACCACGTGATACGGACCCAGCCGAGGTCGACCTCGTTGAGGCCCCATGGCGCCCCCAATGGTCGGGGCTGCGTCCCTATCCAGTCGTTGGTGATGGTGCGCACGACGATGTCCATCCCCAGCGTGACGATGGCGACTGCGAAAAGGGCTTCGCCGACCATCGGCCTCAGGAATATCCGCTCGAGGATGACGCCGAAGAGGGCGGCCACGACCAGCGCGGTCAGGACGTTGACCGTCCACTGCGACCACTCGGGCAGGGCGGTGAGATACCGGCCCGGGAAGTCGAGCACGGTTACGAATGCCGCCACCAGGAAGGCGCCGAGGCCGGTGAGGGCGCCGTGGGCGAAGTTGAGCACCGATGTCGCCTTGAAGATGATCACGAAGCCCATCGCCAGGAGTGCGTAGATGGCCCCGAAGCTGATCCCGTCGACCAGCATCTGAGCGAAGGCGTTGGAGGCGACCTCTTCCTGGGCCAGGATCACCACAGCGGGGTCACGATCGATACATGTCTTCGATGAGCTCGGAGAACATGCTGCTCATCGAGTTCCTCTTCAGCTTCTGGGTGGCGGTCAGCTCGCCGTCCTCGTGGTCGAGCTCCTTTGGGATGAGGCGGAATTTCTGCACCCCCTCCACATGAGAATGCGTGTTGTTGACATCGGTGATCACGCTCTGGATGAGCTCGATGACCTCGGGTTTCCGGGTGAGGTCCCGATAGGTGGTGTAGGGAATCTGGCGTCGGGTAGCCCAGTTCCCCACGACGTCGGCCTCGATGGCCACCAGGGCCGAGAGGTATTTCCTCCGGTCCCCGATCACCATCGCCTCCTTCACATAGGGAGAGGTCTTGATTGCGTTCTCGATCTCCGAGGGCGAGACGTTCTTCCCTCCAGAGGTGATGATGATGTCCTTGATTCGGTCGACGACCTTGACGTGCGTGCCGTCGACCCATTCCCCGACATCACCGGTCTTGAGCCAACCGTCATCGGTGAAGGTCTCGACGGTCTTCTCCGGGTTGTTCCAATAGCCCTTGAACGTGCCAGGGCTCCGGGTCTGGATCTCGCCGGAGCCCTCGTCGATGCGCAGCTCGGTACCCGGATAGGGGACGCCAACCGTGCCCACTTTGTTCGCTCCCGGGAAGTTGCAGGTGGCCACCGCCGAGTTCTCCGTCATCCCGTAGAGCTCGAAGAGCGGGACGCCGAGCCCGAGGAAGTCCCGGATCACCTCGGGCGCTATCGGCGCAGCCCCACTCGCCGCGTAGCGGACGCGGCGAAACCCGATGCGCTCCTTGAGAGCCCGGAAAACCACGGGATATCCGGCGATGTAGAGAAGGCGACTGACAAAGGTGTGCTCGCCATCATTGGCCACCCGTCGCTTGCCTATCGAAGCTGCCATCTTCATCCCCAGGGCGAACCAGACGCGCTTGAACCAGGTTCCGTCCCTCCCCTTGATCGCGATCGAGGCGTGGATGCGCTCCCAGATACGGGGGACGGCGAAGAAGATCGTGGGCTGGATCTCCCTCAGGTTCTGTTGCACGGTTTCGATCGACTCCGCGAAGTTGAGCGATGGGCCATGGGACACCGACGACCATGTGGAGAAGATCCGTTCGGCCACGTGACAGAGTGGCAGGTAGGTGAGGATCAGGTCATCGGGCCCGATTGGCCTGCCGTCCGGGGTCCGTCCCGCCGCCGCGATCAGCACCTCGGCGTTGAATGCGAAGTTGGAGTTGGTGAGCATCGCCCCCTTCGGGGGGCCCGTGGTCCCCGAGGTGTAGACCAGGGTGATGACGTCGTCGCCTGACGCCCGGGACATGATCTCCTCGACCATTCCGGGATGGGAGCCGCGGTGCTCGCGTCCCACGGCGACGAAGTCGTCCCATGAGAGGAACCGGGGGTCGTCGCGCCACTTGCGAAACCCACGGGGCTCGATGTGGACGATCCTGTGCAAATCCGGAAGGCCGTCTATGACCTCCATCACCTTCTCCGCCTGCTCCTGATCCTCGGCGAGATGGATCACCGAACCCGAGTCGGAGAGGAGGTAGCGAACCTCGGCAGCGGGGTTGGTCGGATAGAGACCGACGGTCATCGCACGGACCGCAATGGTCGCCATATCGAGGATCACCCATTCCGGCCGGTCCTCGGAGTGGATCGAAACACGGTCACCGACGTTCACACCCAGGGCGAGCAGGCCATGGGCGGCGTCGAGGACGGTCTCCCAGTATTCGGACCAGGTGATCTCCTGCCAGATCCCGAAGTCCTTCTCCCGCATCGCCACCCGGCTCGGAGTCTCCTTCGCCCACTTTCTCACGTAGGCGGGGGGCGTCATGAACCCGACGTCAGCCACCGGGGTGTCGTGTCGCTCCAACACCGTGGTCAACCAGGTCCTCCTCGCAGGGCGGGTCGGACAATATCCAATGGAGCTATCCGGTGACGGCCAACTTTGGAGGAATGTTCAAGATTGTTGGTGGCGGCACGAGCTCCCCCCCTTTACGACCCCTGGCTCCACTCGGCGCCGCCCGGCCAATGCTCCTTCTTCCAGATCGGCGCCCGGACCTTCAACTCGTCGATGATGTACCGGGCGGCATCGAAGGCGTCCCCGCGGTGGGCCGTGGACACAACCACTGCCACCGAGGCCTCACCGAGATTCACTACACCCGACCGGTGCTCGACCACGACCGAGAGCACGGGCCATCTTTCGGCGGCCTCGGAGACGATCGCCGCTATGGAAGGCTCAACTGCCTCCTGGTACACCTCATAGTCGAGGTGGGTCACCTCATCGGCGCGGGGCGAGTGGTCGCGCACTGTCCCCAGGAAGACCACTGTCGCTCCCGAGTCGGGTCTTCCCGCTTCGTCGGCCAACGCTGCGACGTCGATCGGAGCCTCTCCCACCGACACTCTGATTCGTACCGCGGGCCGCTCCATACAATTCCAAGCCTATGACGAGCCAGGGGCCCTTCGGGCTAGAGGAAGAACCAGCATCGCCCCCGCCACGCCGTCGGGTCGACCCCTGGACCCTGATCCTGGGGATCCTGGGTGGGACCCTTCTCGGCACCGGAGTCACATTTGCCATCCTCGGGTTCACCGGCACGTTCGAGGAGCCTCCGGCCACCACTCTTCCTCCCCCGCCGAGCGTGACCGTGCCTCCCCCGACTACCGCACCGCTCCCCGTTGCCGAGAGGGCGTCGGCGGCGGCCATCGCCCAGCGCGCGATCCCCTCGATCGTGGCCGTGGAGGTGGGCGAGGCACCCGTCGAGAGCGGTGGCAGCGGGGTCGTCTATGGAAACGATGGATACGTGATCACCAACGACCACGTGATCGAGGGTGGGGGGACGGTCACCGTCGTGTTCGCCGACGGAGCGCGGTACCCCGCCGAGATCATCGGAAGCGACCCGGTGACCGATCTTGCCGTGCTCCATATCGAACGCGGCGATCTGACCAGTCTCGAGATCGGCGACCCGACGGCACTCGAAATCGGGCAGATGGCAGTGGCAATAGGAAACCCTCTGGCTCTGGTCGGCGGCCCGTCGGTCACCGAAGGGATCGTCAGCGCCCTAGACCGGTGGCTCGAAGTGGAGGCCGGCAGCGTCCTGTATGGGTTGGTCCAGACCGATGCTCCGATCACCCACGGGTCATCGGGCGGAGCCCTGCTCGACGAGAACGCCCGCCTCATCGGGATCACAACCGCGATCGCGGTCTCCGACATCGCCGCCGAGGGGTTCGGCTTCGCGATTCCCATCGATATGGCGATCGGGGTCGCCGACGACCTCATCTCATTGGGTGAGGTCAGCCATGCCCTGTTGGGAATTCAGGGCGGGACCTTTCTCGCAGAAGAGTCCGGAGCCGAGTTCCCGGTTGGGGTGCTGGTACAGGACCTGAGCCCCGGGGGGTCGGCATACGGCGCGGGTGGGGGGCAGGTCAACGACGTCATCGTTGCGCTGGACGGCGCTCCGGTGGCGACACTCGAGCAACTGCTCGCGGTGCTCCGCAAGAGGCGCGCGGGCGAGGAAGTCAGTCTCGCCGTCGAGAGGGCCGAGTCGAACTTGGATCTGACGGTCACCCTGGCGAGACTCGACTCGTGAGCGACGACCTGTTCTCACAGCTGTTCGAGTTGTTCGACCATCCAGGGCCGGTCAACTGGAAGCTCGCAGCAGAAGTGGCACGGCACCTCGCCGGGGAACCGCAGCCGATCGAGCCCTGGGCCGCAGAGGAGTTCCGAGAGCTGGCCCGGCTTGCCGAGTACCGGGTGGAACAGGTGGCCCCATTTCGCAGCATCCCGGCTCCTGATGTCCTCCCCACCGACGCCAGGGGATGGGTCGACAGGAGTCTCGAGTCGTACGGGCCGTTGGTGGAGCCCTTCGCCAGTTCCGTGGTCGCCGAGGGCCCGGTCGCCCCACTCATGGCCCAGCTGACCCCAGCAATCGTCGGGCTTCAGGTGGGGTCCCTGGTGGGCTCACTTTCCTCATGGGTGGTCGCCTCGTTCGATGCAGGGCTGCCGCAGACCCACCCTGGACCGCTCACGATCCTGGTGCCCAACATCGAGGCCCTTGGGCGCGCCGCCGAGAGCGACCACCGGGAATTGCGGTTGTGGGTTGTCGCCAACGAGGTCGCGTTCCGTGCGGTGTCACAGCTCCCCTGGATAGAAGACCACCTCGCCGACCTCGTCGGCAGGTACGCCGATGCCGTGAAGATCGACCCCACCCGTCTCAGTGGCCTGATGGCCGGGGGAACCGATCCCGAGGCGATCGAGGCCGCCATCGAGCAGGCCGGCGGGATCGAGAGCATCCTCGGGGGGGAGGAGGCGGACGGGCCTCGTCTGGAGCTGGAGGCGTTCCTGGGGACGGTCACCGGGTGTGGGCGCCTTCTGGCCCGTCGGGCGGTCGGCGACTTGACCCCGAACTTCGATCGGATCACCGCCGAAAGGGACCTGGCCCGCACCGACGCCGACACGCAGACCCCGATTGGGGTCGGCCCGGTGCCGGCGGAGACCACCAGGCTCGGCGACGCCTTCAACCAGGAAGTGGAGCGTCGTTACGGTGAAGATGCCCTGGAGACCCTCTGGGCCGACCCGACCCGGATGCCGAGTGCTGCCGAGCTCAGGGACCCGACCGCCTGGGCGGCAAGGGTCCTACTCGACGGCTGGAACTGACCGACGGGAGGAACCGATGCCGCTGACCGTTGGGACCCCCGCACCCGATTTCACACTGGTCAGCCATGAGCGGGAGAAGGTCTCCCCCGAGACACTGCGCGGCAAGCGCTCGATGATCGTCTTCATGCCTTACCCGTTCACCAGCACCTGCGACAGCGAAATGTGCGATATCAGGGACACCTGGAGCACCTATCAGGGCCTGGACACCAATGTCGTGGTGATCACCTGTCACCCGGGGTCGACGAATCGGGTGTGGGCGAGTCAGAACGGCTACCAGTTCCCGATCCTGGCGGACTACTGGCCCCACGGTGAGGTCTCGCGGCTCTACGACAGCTTCGACGAGAAGTACGGGTACTCCAAGCGCACCACCTACATCCTCGATTCCGAGGGGATCATCCGTGACGTGTTCGCCTCCGATGTCCTCGGAGAGGCCAGGGATTACAGCCTCTATCCCAATGCGCTGACCTCGCTCTGACCGAGGGTCAGCCCGCCAGCCAGTTGATGGCGATCGCCACCGCGAAGCCGAAGGAGGTGGCCAGCCCGACGGGCCGATGCGCCTCGCGATAAGCCTGGGGGATCATCGTCGTGGCGAGCATGGTGAGGATCGCACCACCGGCGAAGGCGAGCACGAACGCCACCGTGCGCGGGGTCGCACCGTCGAGGACGGCGTAACCGATCGCCGCAGCAGCCGCACTGACCAACGCCACGGCCACCCACAACGACAGAACCCTGCGCTTGCTCCAACCCGAGTCCAACATCTGACTGGAAGCTCCCACTGCCTCCGGCAGGTTGGAGATGAAGACCGCTACCAGCATCGAGATCCCGATCTCGCCGGTTTGGAGAAGGGTCAGGCCGAGCACCGCCGACTCGGGCACACCGTCGAGGATGGTGCCCAGGACGATGGAAAGGCCGGAACCATCGCCCTCACCTCGGCCTCCCATCCGATCGATCAACGAGTCGCCGATGTAGAAGACCAGGACGCCGCTGAAAAACCCGAAGGCGACGTCTCCCAGCCCATTCGACACCGTCAGCGCCTCGTCGACGAGCTCGAAAGAGACAGCGCTGATGAGCACCCCCGCCCCAAATCCCATCACCAGCCCCAGCGTCCGCGTGCGGGGCTCATGAACGAAGACGACCAACGCACCTATCACCAGCGACGAGGCAGCGAGCAGCCCCCACATGAAAGCCTCACCCATCAGGCAGGATCTCCATGATTCGGCGTCGATCTGATGGCCTCATCGGCTGATGCGTTCAGGCCCACCGCGGCCACCCAGACCCGGCAGATGATGAACAGCCAAGCCAGGAACACCGACGCCGCTCCCAAGGCTCCGTAGAGGTCGTCGACCCGATTCAGTCGATTCGTGAAGTAGATGCCGACGGCGCGGGTGACCAGGAGGCCAACCGCGAAGAGGACGGCGCCGGGAAGCATCCTCTTCCAACCCACACCAACGGGATGCGGGAGATAGTTGAAGGTCCACACGCCCACTGCCACCAGCAACCCGGTTTCCACAGTGAGTATGAGGAAGTCGCTGGCGAACGGGCCGCTCAACAACGCGATCACCAATTGGTGACCGGCCATCACGATCAGCACGGCGAGGCTGAGGACCCCGGAGGCAGCCAATGGGTTGTGATTCATCTGCGGCGGCACACTCCAGGCGAGACCGCTTATCAGCCGTGCGGCCTTGACCACCCCCATTCCACCCCAGAGCAGAAGGATCAGACCGATGACGAGCAGGTACCAGCGTGACCGTTCCGATCCCTCGACCGCCTGTGCCACGGTGGCGGCCATGGCAGACGACAGGCCGGCCTCGAGGGCAACCTCCTCGGGGGGATCATCGAAAAGGTCGATCAAGCCTCCGAACAGCGCGACCACCACCAGAGCCAAGGGAAGCAACCAGAGGAAGACCCTGAACGCCAGACCGCCCGAGAGCAGGCCTCCCAGGAAGCGACGATCCCGGTTGAACGCCTCGACAACGACTCGCACCGATTCGCGCCGTTCCTGCTCGCGGGCCAGGATCTCGGCACCGGCCTTCTTGAGAGCATCGGCTCGGGCCTTTGCCCTCTCGATCCGCCCCGGGCTCGTCTCGTTGGGCTGCCCAGCCTCTTCGGGGCCGGTCATCGACCTGACGCTATACGAATCGACCCATGTTCCGACTAGGTTCGAAGGGGACCTCGATGGTTTCGGCCCCTTTATGAAATGACCAAACTGTCCGAACGGGGGGGCTCGTTGAGGCCCAAGCCCGGCACGCTGAAAAAGGACGCAGTGGCCGGCCTGCCAGGCGCCATCGGGAGCGTGCCCGACGGGATGGCCTCCGCGGTCCTTGCCGGGGTCAACCCCGTCTACGGCCTCTATGCCAGCTTCGCGGGGCCGATCGCCGGTGGCCTCACCGCCAGCACCCGGCTGATGGTGATCACTACGACCACTGCTGCCGCGCTGGCAGCCGGTTCCGCCCTCTCCTCGATCGACGCCGCAGATCGGCCCGCCTCACTCTTTTTGATCGTCTTGTTCGCCGGCGCCTTCATGGTCCTCGCCGGGGTACTGAAGTTGGGCAGGTACACGCGGTTCGTCTCCCACTCGGTGATGATCGGCTTCCTCACCGGGGTGGCAGCCAACATCGTCTTCGGGCAGTTGCCCGACCTGACTGGAGTGGAGGCCGAGGGCGAGAACGCGATCGGCAAGGCCCTGGATGTGATCCTCCACCCCGGGTCCATCGACTGGCCGTCCCTCCTGGTCGGGCTCGGTGCGGTGGCCATCCTTGTCGTGCTGGGGCGCACTCCGCTCGCCTCGTACTCCTCGATCATCGCCCTGATCCTCCCGACTGTGCTCACGCTCAGCAACGAGACGATCGCCAGGGTCGAGGACGTCGGCGCCATACCCCGTGGTTTCCCCCTTCCAGCCCTCCCCCAATTGGGCCTGATCACGCCGGCGATCATCGCGACTTCCTTGGCCATCGCCGCCATCGTGCTGGTTCAGGGCGCCGGAGTCGCCGAGTCGGCGCCCAACCGTGATCGATCACGATCCAATCCGGATCAGGACTTCATCGCCCAGGGCGCGGGGAACCTCGCGGCCGGCCTCTTCCGGGGAATGCCGGTGGGCGGCTCGGTCGGCCAGACCGCGCTCAATGTCAGCGCGGGAGCGGTGGATCGTTGGGCGTCGATCTTCTCAGGTGTCTGGATGCTGGTGATCCTGGTCGCCTTTTCCGGAGTCGTCGGGGTGGTGGCTATGCCGACGCTCGCCGCCGTACTCATAGTCGCCGCCATCGGCTCCCTGCGCGTGGGCCAGATCCAGAGCATCATGCGCACGGGCCCCAACTCCCAGATCGCCCTGGTCGCCACCTTTCTGGCCACGCTCTTCTTGCCGATCACGGCCGCGGTTGGGATCGGGGTGGTCCTCTCCCTGATGCTCCAACTCAACCAGGAGGCGATCGACCTCAAAGTGGTGGAATGGGTTCCCCGTCCGGACGGAGGGTTCGAGGAGCACCCGGCGCCACTCGTTCTGCCCAGCCATGCGGTCACGGTTCTCCATACCTACGGGAGTCTCTTCTACGCCGGAGCCCGGACCCTCCAGGCGCGGCTGCCGCCGGTTGGGGAGGCCGTGGAACCGGTCGTCATCATCCGGATCCGGGGCCGCTCCATGCTGGGCGCCACCGCTTTCGAGGTGATCACCGACTACGCGGAGCGACTGGCGGACGCCGGCGGCCGTCTCTACCTGAGCGGAGTGGAGCCATCGGTGATGCTGCAGTTCGAGCGCACCGGGCATGTCACCACCGCGGGCCCGATAAGGGTTCTGGAAGCCACCCCCAACGTCGAGGATTCGACCCGGTCCGCCCTCGAGGAGGCGGAGGCCTGGTTGGTCAGCAAGCGAGCCGACGACGAGCCGAGCCCCGAAGGAAACCCGCCACCGCGGGATGTCGGGACCTGGATCAAGGGACTGTTCCGACGAAAGTGAGGCTGCGGCGCCCTATCCGAAAAGGCTTCGCCAGACCCGCTGCAGGAAGCCGGGGCTGCTCGGTGCGGCCAGCCCGGCGAGCACTGCGGTGTGCATGTCGGGAGGCAGGTCTCCGACGAGCGCCATACCGCCATCCCGGGTCTCCCAGCTGTACGTGACCTGGCCCGGGGAGAAGGCCCGGGCGTAGACGTCATCCTCGATGACGAGGGCCCCAGGATCCTCGAGGGCGATCAGGGAGGGGGTCCGGAACACCGCGAACGAGAAGAAGCCGTCGGAGTAGTAGGCGAACACCAGGCCCTCGCCGTCCTCGTAAATGTCGAGCCGCCGGAATTCGCCAAGAATCTCCGGGAACTCCGCGACGGCACCCGGCTCCAGAGCCTCGGTGGACTCAAGGGTGGTCGCCGGCTCGTTCGCCCCTGAAGGGTCGAATTCGACGAACTTGCGCTCGCAGTACACGGACCCGTCCTCGTTGTAGGTGACCACGCTGAGCAATACCCCGGTGCTGCCGTCGACGATCAACTCCGCGCGAAGGATCTCTCCCGCATACAGCTTGTAGAGGCCCGCCTTGCGGTTGAGGAAGGGATGAGCGGTTCCGTCGTCGACGACATATGTGGGCTCGGCATCGACGTCCTCAGAGGTGACCGAGGCGCTGGTCACAACTGCGCCTTCCCGCACCAACTCCCATCCGCCGGAGCCGGCAGACACCTCCACCTCTCCAGAGACGTGGAGCCCGGCGCCTGTCTGCTCCAGGGAGACAACTGCGTTCTTCGCGCCGTCGGGCGTGGCGCAGCTGATCACCTGCTCGGCGGTATAGGAGGCCTCCCGGCTCCGATCGAGCAGCTCGTCGAGCTCAACCGCCGAGGCACTCACAGCTGGAACGACCGTCAGCAAGGCAACCGCTGTCAAGAGTCGTCTCACTCGGTCACATCCCTCACGTCAGGAACCATCACCTTTGCCGGACCGAATGCAGGATCGAGGGAGACCCTGGCCCCGAAACGGCTGTTGAGATCGTCGACCGAAAGGGCGCTCGGAGGCGGGGTGAGCAAGGCGGCCAGGGTCACCACGATCGCGATCACGGCCGCTGCGGCCCCCACCCACAAGCCGCGATTGCGATGGAGGGGGACGACTGAGGGCTCGGCTTCGCCAAGGAGGCCTGAGGGCAGCTCGAGCACCGGCAATGAGCGCACCCCGCTCCGCACCCGCTGCATGCGCTCCATCTCCCCGGCGCAGGTACCACAGCGCGACATGTGGTCCAGCAGCTGCCGGATTTCACTCGGGGTGAGCTCACCATCCAGATAGGCGCTCAGTAGCTCATTGGGATGGCTCACGTCAACAACTCCACGAGGAGCTTCCGGCCGCGATGGATGCGGCTGCGAACTGTCCCGATCGGTACCGCCACCGCAGTGGCGATCTCCTCGTATGAGAGCCCGACGATGTCACAAAGCACCACCGCCTCCCTGAATTCGTAGGGCAGCTCGAGAAGGGCTTTCTGGATGTCATCACCGATCGAGATCCTCGAATACTCGACGTCGGCCGATGGAGCCGAGGCGATGTCCCAACGATCGATGTCTTCGGGGATGGGATAGGTGGGCCTCCGGTTGCGCCTCCGAACCTCGTCGAGGAAGGCGTTCCGCGTGATCCTCCACAGCCAGCCCTCGAAGCTCCCGGGCTGATACGAGGCGAGGCCACGCCGGACTCTGAGTAGGACCTCCTGGACCAGATCCGCGGCGTCGTCGGAGTTACCGGTGAGCCGGTAGGCGAAGTTGTAGATCTTCCTGCCATAGACACGAGCGACCTCTTCCCAGGTGAGTGGGACGGACTCTTCCACTGAGACCTACACCTTCAACGCCGGGCGCCGACGGCCGGTTCCTAGGGGTCCGCTAGGTGTCCGTGGTCTTCGGATCCGGGGTCTGTGGATCCGTGGGCTGCGTGTCCGAGGCCTGGGCGTCCGGCTCTGTCTCGCTGCCTTGCTCGACACCCTTGCGAAACTCCTTGGCAGATGCGCCGAGAGAGCGGGCGAGGTCGGGAAGCTTTCTCGCCCCGAAGATGAGGACCACGATCAGCAGGATGATCAAGAGCTCTTGGCCTTTCATACCGAACATGGGGACCTCCTAGGACGTCAGCTTAACCCTGGGCCACGGGTTTTCGGCCTGGCGCTCATCCCAGGGCCATTGAATCGATGAACCGCTGCATCCGATCACGGGTGATGAATCGCACCCGGGACTCGGACATCTCGACGTCATAGATCATGAAAGGCCCGTATTTGTCGGTGATCAACATGCCGCGGGCGGCCCCGGCAGTCCCAAACTCCGCCATGAACTTACGCACCAACTTCTCGTCCAATTCGGGGTGGGTGCCCGGGGAATGGGGCTCGCCACGGATGAAGGTCTTCACGTTGTCCTTGATCGCCACATAGGTGCCATCCTCCTGTGGCGTCACCAGGTACCCGAACATCTCGAGCAGGGAGAGAATGATCTCAGGGCCGGTGGCGGTCGCCGGGTCGACCCCGCTCGCGCGCAGCCCCCTATCCAATCCGGCCGGAATCCTCAGCTCCGCCCCGATCGGCCCCAGGTCGTCACCTGGAACTTCGACCCGGGTCTCGTATTGGGCGGTGTGGTCGGTCTCGAACTGACCGGCGAACGGATCCCGTGCGATATGAGTCAGGTTGAGCATGTCCGCCTGCATCGGTGGGGGAAGCTCCCCTGGGGCCGGCAGCCGCGCACGACCTATCTCTCGCACGCTCTCCCGACCCGCGAACACGACGATGTCGGTCACGTCTGTGATCGGAAGAACGTGCCGCTTCTCCCGCACCACCTCTATTGCCTCGTCGACCAGCAGGTCGTTGAGGACGGGGTCGTTCTCGTCGGGAAGGGGCACGTTGAAGGTCACCCTCGCCTCCGAACCCTGGACATGAAACTCCGAGACCTCGGCATGCCGGGTCGCTATGTCCTCGACCGGTTGATCTCGCCGGAGCCAGGACGTGTCCTCGAGGTCGACCGCAGCTGCCCGCTTTCGCTGCCTGCGCAGGCTGAAGATGACCACCGCCAACGCAACCAGGACGATCAGAACTACGCCGACTTCCTGCACGTCATGCCTCTCTCTTGACCACTCGAAAGCCTAATTTCAACATGAAGGGCTGCGTCAACCTTCGCCGGAATCCTCCAGATCCCGGTGACGGCCCTCGGCCTCGATCTCGGCAAGGTAGATCTCAGCGGTGGCCTCCATCGCCCCGGCGTTGAGGCGTTCGATCATCTTCGACTTCGAGGTCGCGGTGCCGAACGCGGTGACCACATCGCCACTGAGCAGGACGGTCTCTCCAGCGGGAACAATCACCGCGCGATCCCTTCTCACCGACACCAGGGTGGACTCTTCTGGCCACGAGACCTCACGAATTGCCCGGCCATCCGCGATCGAGCCCGGGGGCACCCGGAAGTCGTAATAGCCCGCCCCGGGGTCGGTCCGCTGCGCAAGGCGAGCCCGATGAAGCTCGACGTCGGTGGTCGCCGTGAGTGCCTCGTGATAGGCGCGCACCGCATCCTCACGTCTGAAGAGGCCCTCCAGCCGTTGCGGGTCCTCTTCGGCGACGACCGGGAGCCGACCGACGCCGAGGGCCGCCATCCGTTCCAGGGCGCGGGAGACGGGGGTCGATGGGGTCACTGTGGCCGGGCGAGAGGTCATCGCGTCGGCCACGCGTCCCCCGTCGACCGCGGCACCAAACCGAACTATGTCCGACATGGTGATCAGCCCGACGAGCCGATCGCCGTCCACGACCGGTGCCCCATGAGAGTGGTGCTCGTTCAGTCGGGCTTCCACATTGGTGAGGAGGTCATCCGGTGCAGCGACCACGGGAGGATCTGTCATCACCGCCCTCACGTCGATGGTGTCCATGATGTCGACCTCTCCGGTCTGTCGGACGCTCACCCCCATCCGCTTCAAGGCCATTGAGTACACCGAGTCGGGGGCGAGGCGCTCGGCGAGGAAGGTGGCGAGGGTGGCGGTGAGCATCAGGGGGAGGATCAGCTGATAGTCCCGGGCCCCGGTGACCTCGAAGACAATGAGGATCGCAGTGAGGGGTGCCCGGCCCACCACCGCGAACATCGCAGCCATCCCCACCACGGCGAACGCGCCCGGCTCGATATCGGAGAAGCCCCAGAGAGGTGCAACCAATGTCGCGAACCCCGTCCCCACTGCCGCCCCCATGAACAACGACGGCATGAAAGCGCCGCCGGACGCGCCCGAGGACAGGGTCAACGCGGTGGCCACCGCCTTGATCAGCGCCAGGCCGATCAGTACCCACCACAGCTCGGAGACCTCTCCCTGGAGCAACTCGTTGGTGACGGCCTGCCCAGTTCCGAAGACTGCGGGCTCGATGAAGATCAAACCCGCCACCAGCAGGCCTGCGATCACGGGCCGCAGCAAGCCCATTGGGCGCTCCCAGGCCCGGGCATAACGATCCAGCACGCCAACCAGCCTGAGGAACAGGAGCCCGACCGCCACCACAGCGAGCGCCATCCCGGCATACAACACGAGGTCCGACGGATGGTTGAGCTGGTATGCCCCGGTCTGGATTGCCAGCTCTTGGCCGACAAGGGTCTGGGTGGTGATGGCCGCGGTGACCGAGGCGATGACGATCGCCGACATGTGCCGGGCGGCAAACGACGACAGAATCACCTCGAGGGCAAACAGCATCCCTGCGATCGGCGCGTTGAAGGCGGCACCGATCCCGGCTCCGGCTCCAGCGGCGACAAGCGAGCGGACCTGATCCTCGCCCAGATGGAATCGCCTCGAGATCACAGAGCCGATAGCCCCGCCGACATGCACGATCGGGCCCTCCCGCCCTGCCGAGCCGCCGAATCCAACAGTTGACACGGTGGCAAGGATCTTCAGGGGAACCACGCGGGCACGCATCTTCCCGCCTTGGACCTCGAGAGAGGCCACGGTCTGAGGCACACCATCACCTGCCACCTCAGGAGCAAGTCTCTTCGCTATCAGCCAAGCGATGAAGAAACCTGTTGGGACGGTGAAGAAGATCCATGCCCGCCCTTGCTCGAGGGCCAGCGGAATGAGGAACCTCTCCAGCCAATCGAGGCTGAAGATCAGCGCAGCCGCGCCCAAGCCCACACCCACCCCGACGAGGGCGGCAAGCGCCAGGAATCCACCCATCTGGCGCTCAGCAAGCACGCCGATCGCGGGCAGCTTGCGGATGCTCTCCAAAGGTCGGGTCACGCGGCCAGGGTAAATGGAGAAACGTGGATCGCCGGCACCCCGTCCAGAATGTAGGTGATGACATTTCGCTCTCACCTGACGAGGCCGCTGGATCCCCGGCTGCCGTCGAATGTGACGATCAGTGGGCTCACGCTGGTGGTCGCCGCCGCCGGAGGGGTGTTGGCGCTTGCCGGGGATCGCACCCTCTGGCTTCCTGTGTTGGCAGCCGGGGCCACGTTCCTCACCTGGGCGTTGGGACGTGAGCTCGACCCCGACCATCAGACGACCGCCCTGATCGCCGCCGTCCCGGCAGCCGCGCTGGTTCTAGTCGGGCTCGAGGTCAGCATCCTGGTGACCGTCACCGTCATGATGTCGGCGCGACTGGTGGTCGCCTCCACAGGCCGACGCCCCCTGGCAACCGATCTCGCCGGCTTGGTGGTCCTCGCGGGTGCGGCTTCCTTCACGCCCCTGGGCTGGATAGCCGGATTCGGCCTGGCGATTGCCATCTACCTGGACGACCGAGTCGAGGGGACGCACTCCGGCTGGGCGGTGGCGGCAGCGATCGGGGCTGCTGTTGCGGCCTCCCTCGTGGCAAACCTCACCAATGCCCTGCCGCAGACGGTGCCCGAGGTTCGACCACTGCTGACGCTGGCGTTGGGGGCGCTGGCCCTGATCGCAGTGAGCCGCGATCCGGTTGCCCCCTCCTCATTGGTCGACTCCCGGCGCAAGGCATTGCTGGACCCTGCACGGTTGCACGCCGGTCGGGCCCTCGTCGGACTGGTCCTGTTCGTTGGCGGGCTGCTCGACCCGACCCAGACAGTTGTGCTCGCCACCATGGGCCTCGCCCTGGGCCTGGCGCTGGGCGCCGATTCCTTGGAGCGCATCCGTCGCGGGCGCCGCCCGAGATTGGGTTGAGAAACGTTCACCACGAATGCTCACGTTCTCAATTTGGGGCGGGCGGTAGCGTCAGGGCCATGTGCAGATCAATCAAGGTGCTCCGCGAGGGCGCCGTCCCGGCACCGAGCGAGGAGATCGAGGCAGCTGCCCTCCAATTCGTGCGCAAGATCTCGGGATTCTCCAAGCCCGCAGCCCACAATGTCGATGCTTTCGACCACGCCGTGCACGAGATCGCAAGGGCGTCGCAGGAACTGTTGGAGACTCTTGAGATAAGGGGCGCCAAGGCGTCCTGAACGCCGCTACAACAGGCCGGGCGGTACCGCGGAGGGGGCCATGACGTAGTCGGCCAGACCGTATTCGACGGCTTGGTCGGCGGTCAGCCAACGGTCACGGTCAATATCGCGTCTCACGGCCTCTGCCGACTGGCCGGTGTGCATCGCCAGCACCTCGATCATCTCCTCCTTCTGGCGAACGATCTCACGGGCGTGAATCTCGATGTCCGAGGCCTGGCCCTCCAGCCCTCCGCTGAGATGCGGCTGATGGATCAAGACCCGAGCGTGAGGGAGGACAAAGCGCTTCCCGGGCTCACCACTGGCCAGGAGCACGGCTGCCCCGGAGGCGGCGAGGCCGATGCAGGTGGTCATCACCTCGCTGCGGACGTGCTGAATCGTGTCGTATATGGCCATCATCGAAGACATCTCCCCGCCCGGTGAGTTGATGTAGAGGGATATGTCTTTCTCCGGGTCTTCGCTCTCCAAGTGGATCAACTGCGCTACCACGAGGTTGGCGACTTCGGAGTCGATGGGCCGCCCCAGGAAGACGACGCGATGGCCGAGGAGTCGGGAATAGATGTCATAGGCTCGCTCGCCTCGACTGGTCTGCTCGATCACGGTTGGTATCAGCATCAGGCATCCTCTGTGCAACTCGGCAGTTGCGCAACACCCTAACACCTACCCGCAACTGCTAGGTTGCAGATATGCACGAAGAACACTTCGAAGACCTCGCGGGCGACGTCGCAGTGGAGACAGCGATAAGCCTCCCCGTCGACCCCGACACCGTGTGGCGGCACCTCATCGACGGTGACCTGCTCGGCGAATGGATGGGCGGGGAGGTCGATATAGATGCCCGCCCCGGCGGATCCATCGCCCTCGTCCCCGAGGTCGGGCAGAGAGTCTGGGGCACGATCGAGGAGGTCGTAGCCGGCAAGCGTCTGCAGTGGAGCTGGCGAACCGACGAAGGCATGCCGACCCAGGTGGAGATCGACCTCGAGGAGATCGAAGCCGGGACCGAGTTGGTCGTGCGAGAGACGCTCCTCCCCTGGCGGACACATGGCATCGCCCCCATGTGGCTCCCGGCTCCGGGCACGGGGGACACATTCCTAGCTGCAGCATGATGGATGCCCACGGAGTGTTCGCCGCCCTTGCCGACCCCACACGCCTCGAAGTCCTGAACCGACTGGCCACGGGTGGGCCATTCACCGCGACTCAGCTGTCCTCGACCATGCCGATCAGCCGGCAGGCGGTGGCCAAGCATCTCGCCGCTCTGGGTGCTGCCGGTCTGGTGGAGAAGACGAAATCGGGCCGCGAGGTCCGCTTCTCATTCCACCCCGAGCCTTTGGATGACATAGTGAGATGGGCTGAGGACACCGGGAGCAGCTGGGACCAACGGCTGCGCCGCCTCAGCGAAACGCTGGAGTAGCCGGTTCGCGGCTGAGTCGGGCGGGACCCTTATCCCGGAAGCAGGGTCCCGATCCCGGCATCGCCGGCATTGGCCAATGCACGATGTGCCGCCGCCACGTCCTGGGCCGCGATCCCAACGCTCTTGAAAACCGTGATGTCTTCCCCGATCGCCGGGTTGGTTCCGGCAAGGAGAGATCGGAGATCGGTGTTGGCATCCCGGCCTGCCTGTATCAGGTCCCCGGCCTCGGCTGCGGCGGCATCCAGGTCGTCGACGACGACATAGGCCCTCTCCAACACCTCGGGCGGCAACTCCGCCATCATGGGTGTGAACGCCCCCACCGCGTTGAGGTGGGTCCCCGGCCGGACCATCACCGGATCGAACAGCGGTGTCGTTGCCGGGGTCGCGGATGAGATCACGTCGGCCTGGGCGACCGCGTTGTCCGCGTAGGCCTCCACCTCACCCCGGATGAGCCCGGCCAGGGTCCGGGCCCGGACCGCCGACCGCGACCAAACCAGCACCCTTTCGATGGGTCGTACGGAGCGGACCGCCTCGACCTGGTCGAAGGCCATGGCACCGGCTCCGAGCATGGCGAGCGTCGATGCCCCCCCGGAGGCAAGCAGGCTGGTGGCGAGCCCGCACACCGCCCCGGTACGTATTGCGGTCAGCGTGGGCCCGTCGACCAAGCCCAACGGGTTCCCCTCTTCATCGAACACAACGACAAGCCCCGTGGGATTGCCGGGCACGGTCGACACCACCTTGACCGCCATGATGTCGTCGAGACGCCCCGGCATGACCAAGGAGTTTGCGACCTGGCTCCGGAGCGGAGACTCGGCCTCTCCCGAGAAGGCGTGCTCCATCGCCTCGATGGCATCGGCCATGGGCAGGGCTGCCCTGGTGTCGGCCGCATTGAGATAGCGCATCAGGCGAGCACGTTCTTGACCGCGACGTCTATCGGGTCCCGATCGACGCTGAAGAAGGTCATCGGCACGTCGGTGTCGAAAGCCATCGTCTCGCCCGTGAACGCCCGAGCCACCATCGAGCCCACCGCAGGCGCAAGCTTGAAGCCATGTCCAGAGAACCCGTTGGCAACCCAGAACCCGTCGAGACCACTAGGACCGACCACGGGGTGCACGTCTTCGCGATTCATCGTGTAGAGACCGGCCACCCCCGACACCTGGCCTCTCGTCGCCAGAGCCGGCACGCGATGCTGGAACGCGGCCAGCTTGAGCTCGGTGAAGTCGGCATCCGGCATCCGCTTGAAATCGTCGGGGTCGTCGATGGCCTCCTCCTCGTCCTCCGGGCGAAAGGAGCCGATCAAGACCTGCTGGCCCCCGGACTGGGGCCGGAAGTAGATCCCGGTGGAATTGTCGCCTGCAACCGGTAGCGGCCCCAGGTCGGCCGGCCATGTGGTGTAGACGATCTGAGCCCGGATCGGGGAGAGAGTCCATCGCAAGTGGGCGCCCGCCAACTCGTTGAGCTGGTTGCACCACGGACCGGCCGCATTGACCACCAGGCCGGCGGAGATCTCGGAACCATCGGCGAGGCGGACTCCGGTCACCCGACCCCCCTCCTTGAGGACGCCGCTGACCTGGGAGTTGAATTCGACCTCCACGCCGCACCGCCCAGACGCCTCGATCAGGTCCTGGTTGGCTCCAACCGGGTCGGCGTGGCCGCCCTCGGTCTCAAAGAGGAACGCCTCCCCGGGAGCGCATTCGTGGCTGTCCGGATCCTCGAAGTCGAGGGGAGCTCCGCAGACGGAGAGCGCGGGGAACATCGAGGTCACCTCGTCGGGCCCGATGGCCCTGGCCTCGACACCCTGGGAGAGGAGCATCGTGGCGTCACCCTCGACCTCAGCGCGTTGCTGACCCATCATCCAGAGGACTCCGAGCTGTTGCAGCCCGGACCTGGGCTCGGCGAGGCCGGTGAACTCCGACCAATTCCGGTACGACTGCTGGCCGTGGAAGGCGAGACGCACCACCTGGGGATTGCTGTACTTGCATCGGATCACCGAAGAGGAGGCACCGGTCGAGCCTTCTGACGGGCCGCGCCCCTTGTCGAGGGCAACCACGCCTCGAACGCCATGGCGGGCGAGCTGATAGGCGATCGAGGAACCGATGATTCCGGCCCCGACGACCACCACCTCGGCGGTCCGGGTCATGTTGCAGCGACTCGGTAGTCGCCTAGAGCCTCGTCCCAGGTGAGGTCGATGACCCCCTTGGTGGCGGCAGCCTTGCAGAATTGGAGGAATCCGCCGTATCCGAACTTCTTCTCCGAGAAGTTGGGGTCCTGCTTGCGTAATTGGTTCTTCAGACCGGAGAGGACGACCGGCCCGTTCCGGGTGTCCATCTTTCCAACCACCTCGGCGAGGAGGTCGAATGCAGCCTGCTCGCTGGTGCCCGTGGACGGGAACTGGACGACGGGGTCTCCACGGCCCGGGCCCTCAGAGAGCTCGATCACTCCCTGCGACTCGAGGTGGCGAAGCAACTCACCGAAAGCCCGGAACCCGAAGTCGGCCTCGCTGAACGTCGAATCCTTGCGGATGAGGGCGCGCTTCAACGACGAGGCAAGCACCTCACCTCCGACGGAGCGCTGCAAACCAGCCAGGGTCGTCGTTATCAGTGACTCCAACTCGGCGGTGCCGGTATCGGTCTCCTCGGGGTCGGGTCGGGCGCCCTCGGCGGCGCGAAGCGGCTCGACCCCCTCCAGGTTCTCGTAGAACAGGAACTCGTCACAGGCGGGGGGAAGCAGAGCAGACGTCGAGGCCTTGACGCCGACTCCGATCACCTTCTTGTTGAGCTCACGGAGCTTGTGCACCAGCGGGGTGAAGTCGGAGTCGCCGGTGCAGATGACGAACGTGGTCACGTAATCCCGCTCGTACGCAGATTCGATGGCATCGACCGCCATCTTGATGTCGGCGGCGTTCTTCCGGGATGCCCCCATGCGCTGCGGTATCTCGATGAGCTCGACATGGCTCCGGGTCAGCTTCTGACGGGCATCGGAGAACATCGACCAGTCGGCATAAGCCCGTCTGGTGACTACCCGCCCCCGTTCGGCAAGAGCGTTGGCGATCGGGTCGAAGTCGAACTCCATCCCGCCCAGGGCCTCTCGGGCTCCGATCGCCAGGTTCTCGAAGTCGATGAACAGGGCGATGCGTTCTTCTTCCATGAGGGTGAATGTAGTGGCGCCGGGGGGGCATTCCCCATGACGTCCGGTCGACCTCGGTCGGTAGCTTGGGGCGACTTGCCCGGAGGGATGATGCCGCAGCACAAAGAGCTCAGGGTTCACGGAGTCTCGGGAACACCGCCGCGCGAAATGCTCTACACCGATCCGGTGCCCAGAGACCCGCCGACCGAGGAGAACCGGTATGCCCGTGTCTATGACAAGCCGGACCGCGATGACGATTTCGACGTCCAAGGCTTCCACTGGGGCGGGCTGACAGCGGGTAATTGGAAGACCGCCTTCTGGATCCTGCTCGCACCGTTCCTTCTGGCAAATGTGGCCGGCTGGATGGCCAGTCGGAACAGTCGCTGGGGAGTCGCCCTGGTCCGGGTGGCAGCCCTCTCCCTAACCGCACTACTCGTCTCCCAGGCCGTGACCGCGTTGGTGCTGCTTCCGAGCATTTGGCTCGAGCGCACCATCGACTGGCAGGTGGCGACGGTGCACAGGGTGGCCGGACTGATCCTGTTGGTCGTCGTAGGAGCCCTCTTCTTGCTCCTGGTCAGGTCCGCATCCCGCTCTCATTTCGACAAGTCGACGCCCGAGTCGAGGCTGCGTCGATTGTTCGTCCCGAAGACGGCCACCATGCTCGCCCCACCCGAGGGATCCACCGCCCCGGTGTCACCGGCGGCTGAGTGGGATGATCCGGCGGGCACCACCCTTACCGATCCGGCGATCTGGGGAACACACGCCATCCTCTATCGATTGCGCAGGCTTCACCTCGGCGTCGGTTTGGCCACCATCGCCATGGCCGGCGCTGTCTGGGCGGACAGCATCTGGCTATTGGCGGTGGGGTCGTGGGTGTTCGCCGTCCTGGTCTTTCTCGCTGGGGCCACATCCTTCTGGCCTCGCAACCGCGCCATCCTCTGGCTCACGGCCGTCTCATCCCTGGCATCGCTCCTGTTGGCCGTTGGGAGCCTGCTGGCAATCGCATTCAGCGATGCACCCGGTGCCCGGAGCATCGACCTGCACACCCTGACATTCGTGATAACGGTGGTCCTCGGAGTGTCAGCGATGGCGTGCGTGCTCGGCGCGGGGCTCAGGACCGTCGGAGCTCTGGTCATCGCCTCCCAACTCGGAGCCGTTCTCGGAATTGCGTTGGGTGTCATCGTCGAGCAGGTGGTCCGCCCGGAGTCGCCAGTCCTGGTCGCCAACGGTGCAGGCTTCGTTGCGGTGACCATGCTGTTCCTGATCGGGGTGCTCCTCATCGTCGCCCTCCTCCTGAGCGCGATTCCGCACCCACGGAGCGGGACCAAGGGCATGACCACCCTGTTGAGGAGGATGGTGCTGCGTGGTGAGTGGCTGTTCTATGCGGCCGCGGTGTTCGGGATCGGATTCGGGGTGATGGTCCTGTGGAAGTCGATCATGAAGAGCGCCGACGACGCGGGAATCGACAGCTTCGCCGGCCTGTTCTCCTCACGATTCGCCACCGAGCTCTTCGCGGGCTTCACCCCCGGGTCCCTCGACCCGCCGGAGTTGGGTGGTCTGGTGCAAACAGCCGCCCTGGTATTGGCCGTAGTCGCAGTCGTTCTCCTCTGGTGGCGAGTCTGGAGCGCCGTCGGCTGGCTGCGGGCGATGCTGGTACCCGTCGGGGCTGTGCTGCTCGTCGTACTCGCCTTCCGGGGGTTCCAGGTTGGATTCATGGGCCTCGAATTCGCCTTGACCCGGAGGTTGGAGGAAATCGCGGTCTTCGTGGCGGTTCTCATCCCAGGGCTCTTCATGCTGAAGAGCATCATCTCCGGTGTCCGCGAGGGTGAGGAGCGACGCCGTCAGGTGGGGATCCTCTGGGATGTCGGCTCGTTCTGGCCGCGATGGTTTCACCCTCTGGCCCCTCCGGGCTATGGGCCGGTGGTCGTCGACGGGCTGGTCGAGGAGCTGGAGCGAAGCGACGCCGACCTGTTGGCCGCCCATTCCCAGGGCACCTTGATCGCAGCGGTCGCGGTGTCCCAGATGGACGAAGCCGAGCTCCCCCGATCCTTCATCACCTACGGCTCACAACTGGGCTCGCTGTACCCGGCGATGTTCCCGGCTGCAGGCGTGGACCGGGTGGTGGCCGAGGTGGAGCGGCGGTTCGGCGGCCGCTGGATCAACCTCTGGCGTGACGACGATCCGATCGGTGGCCACTATGTCGAGGCAATTGGCGAATCCAACTGGCAAGTCTGCAGTGGCAGCGGGCACAGTGGCCATGAGGTGACGCTCGAGTATTCGACGGCGAGGTCCCAGGTCCTGGAGGGGAGCAGCGCCTGGCCGTCGAACCAACCTGAGCCTCCATGTTGGGGAGACTCATAGGTCTTCACGCGGACCCCCGGGTATCCAATCGGCAGCAAATGACGTAGACTTGTGCTCACAGCGCACGCCTGTTGCGTGCTGCGCCATTTCTTCGCTTTCTTCGTTCCGTCGGGTGAAGTCACCGCAAGTCTGAGCCCAGGACCCGATTCTCCGGAATAGGCCCCGCTAGACCTGCCTGGCGTTTGTTCAGACGGTTCAGCTTCCGAGAGGAGCAAGACAATGGCAACCAACATCTATGTGGGAAACCTCACTTTCACCACCGACTCCACCGATCTGGAGAACCTCTTCTCCCCGCACGGTTCGGTATCCCGTGCCCAGGTAGTCACCGATCGTGACACCGGTAGATCCCGCGGCTTCGGCTTCGTCGAGATGGACTCCGCCGAGGCGGCCAAGGTGGCGATCGATGCCCTCAACGGCAAAGACATCGGTGGGCGCCAGCTGACCGTGAACTTGGCCAAGGAGCGGTCCCGTTGATCAAGGCGGTCCCCAAGCCACAACGCGGAGACCAAAAGCCCCGAGCTAATCGCTGTGCCGGGTGTGGGCATCCCAACAAGGAGCACCGACCGAACGAGTGCACCGTGCCCCACTGCAAGTGTGAGGGCCGCCAGTAGGGCTTACTCGGTGTTAGTGGGGGGTGCGACTGGGGTATTCGTTAGTCCCGATGGACCAGCAGTTACAGCAAGGCTCGCACTACGACTTCCGGGTTCGAGACGCCAACGGTCGAGGCGTCACCGACTATCGCAATTTCGCCTTCGTCGGTTATGGGCGATGGATCCCCGAGGTCGAGAGCCAGCCCGGATTCGCGGTGGTCGTGTCCGAGGACGAAGGAACTGGCGGACACCCGGTGTGTCATCACGTTTGGAATCTGGATCGGATCATCACAGCGACCGAAACCACCGCCCCGACCGTCGAAGGCTGAGCCGGCTACAGCACGGCGGTTGGCAGAAGCCGCCTGCCGATCAGGATCCGAGGAGCGGTAGCCAAACCTGGAACGTGGTCACACCGGCCTCCCGGGCATAGGTGATCTCCCCACGCATCAGGCTGGCCAGCTCCTGGGAGATCGACAGGCCGACCCCGTGATGCTGCGAGCCATGCGTCGTCAGGCTCGGTGCGAATATCGCCCTCTCGTCCTCCGCCGGGAGCCCGGGACCGTGATCGGTGACACTGAGAACGGCGCCGGAGTCTTCGGACGTGACCAGGATCGAGATCGGTTCCGAACCGTGGGTCATCGCGTTGCTGAGGAGGTTGCGGACGATCTGACGGAACCTGGCCGGATCTCCCACAGCTG
>JBIOVB010000004.1:0-12913 GCA_044867525.1 Acidimicrobiia bacterium
AATGGACCGCCGGGGAGCACACGGTCCTGGTGGTCTATGACACGGTCAACGGGTTGCCCGATCCGGGCGAGTTCTCCTGGTCGTTCCGGATAGGTTGACCCTTCACGATGGACAAGACCGGCAGGAAGCCCGACACCGGTCTCGAAGGGCTGCCGGCGGAGATCCGGGAGGACATGAGACGACTCGACTCCAACATCACGGCCGGCCTGGCCAATGGGCAGCTCGATACATGAGCCCCCGTATTGGTTCGGCCCTGACCGACCTCATCGGCAACACCCCGGTGGTGAAGTTGAACCGAGTCGTTCCTGAGGGCGCCGCAGACATTTGGGTCAAGCTGGAGTGGTTCAACCCAACCGGCTCCTACAAGGACCGTATGGCCAAGGCCATCATCGAAGAGGCGGAGCGGCGAGGCGACCTGGAGCCGGGCATGACTGTCGTCGAGTACACCGGCGGAAGCACCGGGTCCTCGCTCGCCTTCGTGTGCGCGGTCAAGGGATACCGGTTCGTCGCCGTGTCGTCGGATGCCTTTGCCGAAGAGAAGCTGAAGACCATGCGCGCGTTCGGAGCGGAGCTGATCATCGTCCCCAGTGATGGTGGGCTGATCACGGCCGACCTGGTGCCCCGGATGATCGAGAAGGCCCGGGAACTGGCCGCCGAGCCCAACACCTACTTCACCGATCAGTTCAACAACCATGACGCGGTGATCGGTCATCGCCGTGCCGGGGAGGAATTGATCGAGCAGATCCCGTCTCCGGTCGATGCGGTTTGCGTCGCCGTGGGCACGGCGGGGTTCAGCACGGGAATCGGCGCCGCTTTGCGCGCCGCCGGCGCCGACACCCGTGTGGTCCTGCTCGAGCCCGCCAGCTCGGCGGTGATCTCCGGGAAGGGTGCAGGCACTCATCATGTGGAAGGGATCGGAGTCGGGTTCACTCCCCCTTTGCTCGACGAGGACCTCTACGACGAGGTCAGGGCCATCGACGAGGACGAGGCCCGGGTTATGGCGAGACGCCTCGCCCGTGAGGAGGGCCTTCTCACCGGGGTCTCCAGCGGGCTCAACGTCGTGGCCGCAGTCGGCCTCGCGAGGGAGCTGGGACCGGGGAGGACCGTGGCCACCGTCGCCGTGGACACCGGCCTCAAGTACCTCGCCGGCGACCTCTTCGACTTCTGAGCCGCGGGCAGGTCACAGCGGGTCGAGGATCACGACGGGAATGATGCGGTCGGTGCGCACCTGGTACCTGTCGTAGTCGGGCCAGATCTCGGCCATCTTCTCCCACAGCGCCGGCTTCTCCACGTCGTCAGCCGTGATGGCCCGGGCGCGCAGCTTCTCCGAACCCACCTGGACCTCCACCTCGGGCTCGGCAACCAGGTTGAGGTACCAGGCGGGGTGCCGGTCACCCCCACCGGTCGAGGCCACCACCAGGTAGCGGCCGTGGTCCTCGCCATAGATGAGCGCGGTCCTGCGCAACCTTCCCGACCTTCTCCCCCTCGTGGTCAAGAGAAGTGTCGGGACCCCCTGCCAGCGGTGACCCTTGCGGCCATCGGTCTCGACGTAGTCCCGGATGTGCCGGTTCACCCAGCCCTTCGGGCTGTCGTAGACCTCTTCGGTCACCCGCGGCCTCCGTCGATCGCAGAAAGGCCCTTCTCCAGCAGGGTGGCAAAGCCATCCTCGTCGAGGATCGGCACCCCGAGCTCCTCGGCCTTCCGGGTCTTCGAGGCGCCCGGGGAGTCTCCGACGATCAGGGCAGTCGTCTTCCCGGAGACCGACCCCGATGCCTTGCCCCCTCGCGTCTCGATAGCGGCCTGCGCCTCCTCCCGGGTGTAACCGGGAACCGTGCCCGAGATCACGAAGGTCCCCCCGGCAAGCAGGTCCGAGCTCTCGTCTCGCACCACCTCGTCCTCGAGACGGACCCCGGCCCGGCCCAGCTTGGCCACGAGGGCCTTGTTGTCGGGGTCCGCCGCCCAAGCCGCGACTCCGCTGGCGATCACCGGCCCGATTCCCTCGACTTCGGCGATTTCGGCTTCGCCGGCCGCCATCAGCGCCGGCAGCCCGCCGAAATGCCGGGCCAGGGTCCGGGCCACGGTGCCCCCGACGTGCCTGATACCAAGGGCGGTGAGCAGCCTCGACACCGGGCGATCACGGGCGCGGTCAATCGCCCGCCTCAGGTTCTCGATCGAGGTCTCCTTCCATCCTTCCCGCCCGGCGAGGGCCCCGGGGTCGAAGAGGAAGATGTCAGCCGGGTCCTTGATCAGCCCATCGCCGAGCAGCATGTCGATGGTCTTGTATCCCAGGTGCTCGATGTCCATCCCGCCGCGAGAGGCGAAATGGAAGAGCCACTCCCGGACCCGGGAGGGACAGGAGAATCCTCCGGTGCATCTGGCCACCGCTTCCCCTTCCACCCGCACGATCGGGTTCCCGCAGAAGGGACAGCGCGCCGGCATCTTCCACTTCTTTTCCCGGCCGGTTCGACTCGAGACCACGGGGCCCACCACCTCGGGGATGACGTCGCCGGCTCGGCGCACGACCACTTGGTCTCCGATGCGAACGTCCTTCAGCCGCACCTGATCTTCATTGTGCAAGGTCGCCAACCCCACTGTGGCGCCCCCGACGAACACCGGCTCGAGCACGGCAAAGGGCGTGGCTGCCCCGGTGCGCCCGATGTTGATGGCGATGTCCTTGAGAGTGGTGACCTGCTCCTCGGCGGGGAACTTGTAGGCGATCGCCCAGCGGGGGGCGCGGGACGTGAACCCCAGGATCTCCTGTTCGGCGAGCGAGTTGGCCTTGATCACCACGCCGTCGGTCTGATAGACGGTCTCGTGACGCCTTTCCTGGGCGTCGGTCACATAGGTCAGCACTTCGTCGAGCGTCGAGACCACCCGGGTGACCGGGTTGGTTCGAAAGCCCAATTCGCGTATGTAGCTCAAGGTGTCGGCGTGGGTGTCCAGACCCGGGCCTCCCTCGAGCAACCCGACCTGATAGACCCAGATGTCGACCTTGCGTGAGGCCGTGACCTTGGGGTCCTTCTGGCGCACCGACCCGGCCGCGGCGTTACGAGGGTTGGCGAAAAGGCGCTCCCCTTTCTCGGCCTGGCGCCGGTTGAGGTCTTCGAAGGCCGATGCCGGCATGTACACCTCTCCCCGGACTTCGATCAGCGACGGCGGGCTCTCGCCGCGGAGCCGGAGCGGCACTGATTCGACGGTGCGCAGGTTGGGGGTGATGTCCTCGCCTGTGATCCCGTCGCCCCTGGTGGCCCCGGTGACCAATACCCCGTCGCGGTAGGTGAGGACCACTGCCAGGCCGTCGATCTTGAGCTCACATACGTAGCCTTTGGGTGGTGCTCCCAGCTGGCGCTCCATCCGCTGCTCCCAGGTCTCGAGGTCGGCCGGGGTGGTGGCGTTGTCCAACGAGAACATGGGACGCAGATGCCGAACCGGGGCGAACAGGTCTCCGATCAGGGTGCCCACCCGCTGTGTCGGGCTGTCCGGGGTCACCAGATCGGGGTGCTCGGCCTCCAAGTCCTGCAGCTCCTTGACAAACGCGTCGTACTGGGCGTCGGATACCGAGGGGTCGTCGAGGATGTAGTAGCGATGGGCGTGCTCCCGGATCTCGGCCCGGAGCTGATCGATGCGGCTGGCAGCTGAGGGCATCGATTCCGACCTTACCGGGCGCGGGTCACTGCAGGGTTTGGCGGATCAGAGCACCCCCGAGCACCACGTCACCTTCGTAGAAGGCGACCGTCTGACCCGGGGCCACCGCCTCTTGGGGCTCATCGAAAACCAGGCCGCCTTCGTCGACGAAAGCCGGGACCGGATCGCCGTGTGCCCGGTATTGGGCGCGAACGCGACCGGAGCGCCTCCGGCCGTCGACCCAGGTGGTGTGGCCGAGACTGAGCCCGGTCACCCCGAGGTCTTCACGGCGGCCAAGCACCACCGTCGATGTCGAGGCTTCGATGCCAACCACGTACCTCGGCTCGCCCATGGCGATTCCCAAGCCCCTGCGCTGGCCGATGGTGAACCCGGCGACCCCGTCATGCCTCGCCAGCTCCTTTCCCGAGGTGTCCACTACCGGCCCGGGAGTGAACGACTCGGGCGCGACGTCGGAGACGAAGGCTCGGTAATCGCGGCGCCCTACGAAGCAAATGTCCATCGATTCCGGCTTGGCCGCAGTGCGCAGCCCCAGAGAGCCCGCTATGGCGCGCACCTCGGGCTTGGTCAGCTCCCCGACCGGGAACCTGGTTCGGGAGAGCTCGCGCTGACCGAGCATGGACAGGACGTAGGACTGGTCCTTGGCCCGGTCGGCGCCTCGGAGGAGGGACCACACCCCCTCGGCGAATCGGCTCCGGGCGTGATGGCCGGTGATGAGGACATCGCTCTCGAAGTCGTCCAGGCGTCGCAGGAGTCGGTCGAACTTCACGGTCCGATTGCACTCGATGCACGGGTTTGGCGTCCGCCCCGAGGCGTAGTCGTCCACGAACCGGGACACGACACCGCTCCTGAACTCTTCGGTGTAATCGAGGACGTAATAGGGGATGTCGAGCTGCCCGGCCACCCGTCGAGCATCCTCGGCATCGGACACCGTGCAACATCCGGCGGTCGGTGCCTCGCCGTTGGGACCGGCCCACATCTTGAGCGTGACCCCGACCACCTCATGACCGGCATCCCGCATCAAGGCGGCTGCCACCGAGGAGTCCACTCCTCCCGACATGGCGACCAGGGCCCTCATCGCAGCTTCTCCACGAGGTCGATGACAATCGCCGCAGCCTCCTCCGACTCGTCGAGAGTGCTCGTCCACCCGAAGGAGAAGCGGACACTCTCCCGAGCCTGTGTCGGGCTCAGTCCCATCGCCTCCAGGACGTGGGAAACCTCCGCCGCCCCCGACTGGCACGCCGAACCTGCGGATGCCGCCACCCCCGCCAGATCCATGCGGAGAAGCAGGGTCTCGTTGAGCACTCCGGGGAACCTGACGTTGAGGTGATGCGGTGAGCGGTCTCGCTCCGGGCTGTTGACCACCAGATCGCCGAGACCCGCTGTCAAACGCTTCTCGAAATCATCCCTGACCTGGCCGATCACACCTCGAAACTGCTCACGACCGGTGCCGGCCAGCTCCATGGACATCGCCAGACCGACGGCCCGACCCACGTCGTGAGTGCCCGAGCGACGGCCCAACTCCTGGCCCCCGCCGTGCAGCAGCGGCTCCAGGTTGGTGCCCTGTCGGACGTAGAGAATCCCCGCACCCTTGGGCCCTCCAAACTTGTGCCCGGCGATAGATAAGAGGTCGATCCCCAGAGAATCGACATCGATGTATTCAGAGGCGAAGGCCTGGACGGCATCGGTATGGACCAACACCTGGGGATCGGCCTTCTTCACAGCGTCGGTGATCTCTCGCAGGTCCTGAATCGCTCCGGTCTCGTTGTTGACCAGCATCACCGAGACCAGGGCCGTCGTGTCGTCGACAGCTGCGAGGAGCCTTTCGAGGTCGACGCGGCCTTCACGGTCGACACCGATGAGCGTGATCGGTGACCCGTTGCGGCCCAGGAAATCGGCGGTCTCCAGGACCGCCTCGTGCTCGGTCGCCACGGTGATGACCCCCTTGCGGGGGCCCGGGGCGAGCACCGCCCCCTTCAGCGCCAGGTTGTCCGACTCGGTGCCACCGGAAGTGATGACGATCTCCAGTGTCCCCGCGCCGATCGACTCCGCGATCGTCTCCCGTGCCTCCTCGAGGGCGTTCTTGGCCCGTCGGGACACGCGGTGGATCCCGGACGAGTTCCCGAACTCGATGTCGGCGAATGGCCGCATCGACTCGAAGACCGCCGGGCGCATCGGCGTGGTCGCGGCGTGGTCGAGATAGATCATCGCCACCGATTGTCGCAGGCCACCCGTGCTGTTTGGAACCAGGAATACGCGAAGGCCAGGTTTGTTGCCGGTGCGATGAGTGCGCGCCTTTGATCCGACTCGAAGTGACGATCCCGGCCTCCCAGGAGCGGGTATGGGCCGAGCTCGCCGATCTGAGAGCACACGCCGAGTGGATGGCGGATGCCGCCGAGATCGCCTTCGAGGGAGGGCTGCGATCCGGGCTGGGCACCAGGATGGAGGCAGCGACTCGGATCGGGCCCTTCCGCATGGCCGACCAAATGGTGGTGGTGGAGTGGGTCGAGGGCACGGCGATAGGCGTCGATCATCTGGGCACGGTGTCGGGCAGCGGGCGCTTCCATCTCGAGCGCGTCCCCGGCGGAACCCGACTCACCTGGACCGAGGACCTGAAGTTCCCCAGGTGGCTCGGCGGGCCGATCGGGGCATGGCTGGCAACCCCGGTGTTGAGGCGGATCTGGCGCTCGAATCTGGCCCGGTTCGAGGAACGGGTGCTCAACTCCCCGTGAAATGCGGGGGGCGCTTCTCGATGAATGCGTTCACGCCCTCCCGGGCATCCTCGCTACCGAACGCCCCCTGGAAAGCCTCCCGCTCCACCTCGAGCCCATCCGACACCGGCGTACCGAAGCCGCGGTGGAGGGCCCGCTTGGCCGCAGCGACCGCCTGTGTCGCCCTGGTGGCCATCGCGGTGGCGTCGGAGAGGGCCATTTCGAGCAATGCGTCCGAAGGGGCGACCTTGTCGGCGAGGCCTATGGCCGTTGCCTCTTCCGCACCTACCTGACGCCCGCTGAAGATCAGCTCTTTGGCCCGTTGGAAACCAACGAGTCGCGGCAGGCGTTGGGTGCCTCCGGCGCCGGGGATGATCCCGAGGAGAATCTCAGGCTGCCCGACCAGCGCATCCTCCGCCAGGTAACGGAAGTCGGCACCCATCGCCAGCTCGAGGCCGCCACCCAAGGCATAGCCGTGGACCGCGGCGATGGTCGGCTTTTCCAGCGACTCGAGGAGGGCGATCGCCTCTTGGAGGGTCCACGCGCTCCGCTCCGTCACGCCGGCATCGAAAGCGGCCTTGAAGCCCTTGATATCGGCGCCTGCAGCGAAATGGGGATCTCCGGTCACGACGACGGCCCGCACGGAAGGGTCGGACAGCGCGGCGAAGGCCTCCTTCAACTCCATGGCCACCTGCTCGGAAAGGGCGTTCACCGGGGGTCGGTCGAGGCGGACCAGGGCGACCGCGCCGTCGATCGTGATCTCAACATGATCCATGCTTCGAGGCTAGGCCGGACAACACTTCACCGGCCTACAGGAGATCCCGGTAGTAGCGGGTGACCTCGGACCACGCCTCGTTGGTCCGCTGCCGCCGCTGCGTGCCCACCCCTTCGCCCAACCTCTCGAATCCGGTTTGAACCAGGCGAACCAGGCTCCCGCCGCCAAACTCGTTGAAGGTCACTGTGATCTCCGTGGCCTCGGCACGGTCGAAGAAGAGGTGCCACAGGTAGTCGATTCGTGTCGGTGGCTCCCAGATCAGGATCTCACCCCAGTCATGCTCGGCACCGTTGGAGCTGCGCTCGAAGATGCGACCACCGACGAAGGGCTCGAACACGATCTCGACGTCGGGATCCTGAGTGATGGTGTGGGATCGCGGCCACCACATCGATGGCTTCCCGGTCCACACCTCGAACGCACGGGACTGGGGAACGGCGACTTCGAATTCGACCACGATCGGGTCCATGGCTTCAGTCTCGCGTGTTCTCCGCCACGATCTTGAAACGGGCCGCCGCCTCTCCCCAAACCTGGCTCATGTATTGGGCTGCGAGCCCGATTCCTTCGTCGTGAAGTCGATAGAGCCTTCTGGTGCCCATCGCCTGATCGGTTACCAATCCCGCTTCCTTCAATAGCCGGAGGTGCCTGGAGACCGCTGGCCTGCTGATCGGCAGCTCGTCCGCGATCTCTTGCACCGAGCGATCACCTGACGCCAGCAACTCCACGATCGCCCTGCGATGTGCGTCCCCCAATGCCGCAAAGGGATCGATCGGTAGGGGGGCGGCTGGCATCAGGCCTCACCTCGATTCGGCAGCTGACTTCAACCCGTCTGCGAACTGCTGGAACGAATCGGTCATGTCCGGAATCGACCTGGTGATCAGCGGCGCCAGCAAGCCGGAGAAAACCTCCTCCATCGAGAATTCGGTCGTGCCGTCGGCGTTGGGAGTCAGCACATAGGTGCGAACTCCCTTGAACAGCCCCAGGGGCATTCCATCGGCCCACACCATCTCGTGGGGAGGATCGGCTTTGGCCACGTCGAGCTTGAAGGAACGCTTGGGATTGACGATCGAAGTCAGCTCGATCTTCTCTCCGGCTGCGATCCGACCAGTGATCTCGAGGACCGCAGGGTTCCATCGGGCGTAGCCCGAGGCGTCGGTGAGGAGGTCCCAGATCACCTGCGGCGGGGCGTCGATGGAACGTCGCACTGCGTAGCTTGTCATGAGTGTGACCTCCCGGTCGAGATCGGCGGGCCGCTGCTAATGTAACAGAAAGGTTACCGAGTGAGGAGACCATATCGTGGCTGCGGCACCGTTTAGTGGGTCAGGAACCCCGGACGATCCATGGGTTCTGAAGACACCAAGCCTGGGTTCTGAGATCCTCATGCACCAAGACGAGGCTCATGACCCGCCGGTTCTGGTGTGCACCGTGGGGACCACGATCCTCCACTACGACTTGCGAATCATCGACGATCTCCATCAGATGCTCAAGGATGAGGGTGACTGGGTGCCTCTTGGCAATGCCGACGAGCAGAAGCCCGCGGCCGAGGGCACCGTGGAGGCCTGGGCCCGTTCCGCGGACAACCCGGTCGGGGGTTGGTACGGGTTGAAGAAGGGCCTCCGGGGTCGGGTTGGCAACTATGTGCCCCCGGTGTTGGAAGCGCTGGGCCTAGCCGAGGTCGAGCACAACGCCCGTAGCAACCGGATGCGGGCGATCTGAGGCACTCCTAACCGGCGGCGCCCGGCCTGCTGGTCACTCCTGGCAGGTCACGCATCCGCGGGTGCTCGGTTGCGGGGACCCGTTGAATTCGCATCCGGGCATCCACCACGACCACTCCCTCACCAGGACCGAGGACCTTCACCGGGTTGAGGTCCATCTCGTTCAACTCGGGTACGGCGGCGATCAACCCCGATACCCGGAGCAATGCCTGTTCCAGGGCGGGGACGTCGCCTTCGGCGGTATTGCGATAGCCCTGGAGCAACCGGAAGCCCTTGGTCTCTCGGAGCATCTCCGCCGCGTCGACGGCGGTTAGGGGATGGATTCGGAACACCACGTCCTGGAGCAGCTCCACATAGACACCACCGAGCCCGAACCCGACGAGCGGCCCGAAGTTCGGGTCCTGGGTCATGCCGATCAGCACCTCGTGGCCCCCGGGTATGAACTCCTGCACCAGAGCGCCTGACGCGTCGAACACCGACCCGGTCACCGACTCGTAGGCAGCCCTGATTCCGTCGGCTCCCTCCACCCCAAGCACGACTCCTCCCACATCGGACTTGTGAAGAGCGCTCTCGGAAATGACCTTGACCACCACGGGGCCCCCGATCATTGCGGCTGCCTCCACCGCTTCGTCGGCCGAGGACACAGTCTTCGACATGGGGACCCGGAGACCGGCTGCGGTCAGCAGGCTCGCCACTTGGTCCGGCTCGAGCCAAGCACCCGTCGCCGGTATCGAGGGGATGACCGCGTCCACGACTTCTCGCATCTCGCGCTCCATCGCCGGTTCGAGCACGACCTCGACACCGGGATCGCGCTGACGCCACGAGCCATGTCCGACCGCACGGGCCAGGGCCAGCGCCGCGGCTTCCGGGAACTGGTACGTGGGGATGGCCCGGGTCCCGTCCCCCCCGGCCATTTGACGGGCGCTTTCGCCGCTGTGCATGAACACCGAGAGCAGGGCGACTCCGTCCTGGTAGCGCTCCTGACAGCGGGTCAGGGCCTGCGCCACTTCGTTGGCACCTTCGAGGGAGGTGGGGACATAGATCACCATCACGGCGTCCACCTCGCCCGACTCCAGGAGCAGGCTCACCGAGTGCTCGTATTCGGTCGGGCCACCCGATGCGATGAGGTCAACGGGGTTCCGGGTGGAGGCCTCGGCGGGCAGCAGGGCGGCGATCTCGGCGCGCAAACCGGGAGACAGCTCTGGCAAGGAGAGCCCATGGGCCTCCAGGGCATCGGCGGCGAGGATCCCCGGGCCTCCGGCATTGGTCACGATCCCGACCTTGGGCCCGCCCGGTATCGGCTGGTTGGCGAGGAGGCTGGCTGCGGCGAACAACTCTTCGATGGTGTCCACCCGGATGACGCCGGCCTGACGGAACAGGGCCTGAACCGCAACATCCGAAGAGGCGAGAGCCCCGGTGTGTGATGATGCGGCTCGGCTTCCTGCCGAGGTCCGTCCAGACTTGACCGCGATGATCGGCTTGCTCCTCCCGATGCGCCTCGCGAGTCGGGAGAACCGCTTCGGGTTGCCAAAGGACTCCAAGTAGAGGGTGATGACATCGGTCTGGGGATCGTCCTCCCATGCCAGGAGCAGGTCGTTGCCGCTGACGTCGGCCTTGTTGCCCACCGATACGAATTGGGAGATCCCGATGTTGTTCCGGGTGGTGTAGTCGAGGATCGCGATGCCGAGGGCACCGGACTGGCTAGACATTGCGACATTGCCCGCGGGGGGATACACCGGGGCGAAGGTCCCATTGAGATGCACCGATGAAACGGTGTTGAGCAGCCCCATGCAATTGGGTCCGACCATCCGCATCCCGGAATCCCGGACGATGGCCAAGAGCTCCCGCTCCGCCGCCGCTCCCTCGGGACCGACCTCGGAGAAACCAGCGGAGATGACGACTATCCCCCGGACGCCAGCCTCGGCGCATTGGCGGGCCACCTCGAGGACCGCCTTCTGCGGCACGACGATGTATGCCAGGTCGACCTCGTCGGGCACCTCGAGGATGCTGGGATAGGCCAGCACCGAGTTGATCACCTTCGCATTGGGATTGACCGGGTACAGGGGCCCGGTGAACCCGGTGGACAAGATGTTGTGGAACAGCTTGCCTCCGATCGACGACCGATCGCTGGAGGCGCCGATCACCGCCACCGAGCGCGGGAAGAACAGCGGGAGCATCGAGGCGGCGACTGCTCGCTTCTCGTGGTCGGCTTCCACCTCCAGCATGCCCTCGCTGGCTGCCACCGGGAAGTCAACCGTGAACACCCCGTCGTCCAGTGTCCGGGTCAGCTCGTACCCGGAGTTGCGGAACAGCCTCATCATCTGGCGGTTCTCGGGCAGCACATAGGCATGGAATCTCTCGATCCCATGGGATCGGGCGTGGGTGGTGAGCAGCTGTAGCAGCTGGGTCCCCAGACCCCGCCCCTGGTGCTTGTCGGCAACCGCGAACGCGACTTCGGCGGATGAGCCATCGTGGCCTTCGCGGTCGTACCGGGCCACCGCGATCATCCTTCCATCCAACAGAGCGATCAGCGCCATCCGGTCGGCATAGTCGACATGGGTGAAGTACTCGACCTCCTTCGGCTCCAGCGTCTCCTTGATTCGGAAGAATCGGAAATACCGGGACTCGGGGCCCAGGGTTTCGAAGAAATGGCGGATCAGGCCGGCGTCTTCCGGCTTGATCGGGCGCACTCGAGCCCCACCCCCGTCGCGAAGCACCACGTCCAATTCGAATTCCGATGGGTATTCAGCCATTTCCGGTATCAATCGGGCAAGCTAACCGCCCTGGGGCCCTCCCCGTCGCCAGCCGCTTGGTGACAGGTTGTCGGATTACACTCGATGACGACGGGGTTGATCTGTGTGGGAAGGTGGTGTCCTTGGAGAACGATCTTGCCTCGCGCATCGTGGGGCCCGGGCCCGGTTCCTCTCCCCTCCCCCACCCACCGGCCCGGGTCCCACGACCTACTCCGGCCTAGGCCGGCCACCGACATCGCTCTGTGCCCGGGGTGGGATTCGAACCCACACGAGCCGGATCGGCTCAAGGGGGTTTAAGCCCCTCGCGTCTGCATTTCGCCACCCGGGCAATCCTGGCTCAGGGTATAGCCAGCACGGACCTGGCGACACCATCAAGGGTGTCGTGCTCGGAAACCGTTGCCGTTTCTGCCCCGAGCGCCTCCATTACCCCTTCGGCGACAAGGATGCCTCCCAGTATCACCTCTGCCCGTTTGGGTGCCAGCCCGGGGAGATGCGCGGTCTCCTCCAGATCGAGGTCGGCCAGGATGTCGATCATCGCCCTGACCTCGGAGAGGGTGACCTCCCTGCCGTGAACCGACGTACCTGCGGGCGTCGCCCTGGCCACCGAGGCGAGACTGGTCCAGGTGCCGGCGACTCCGATCAACGACCCGTAGACAAATGCGGCGAGCCCGGCAAAGGCGTCACGAATCTCGGCTCTGGCGGCATCCACCTCACGTTTGGAGGCCGGGCGGTAGGGGACCGCCCGCTCTGTGACCCGCACCGACCCGATGTCCACTGAGACACCAGTGGCCTCGGTGACGAACTCGGTGCTCCCGCCGCCGATGTCGGAGACCACAATCGGTGACGGCCCGTCGAACCCGCTCACCGCGCCCTGGTATGCGTAACGAGCTTCCTCCTCTCCGCTGATCAGCGTTGGTCGCACCCCGATCGCCTCTTCCGCCCTGTCGAAGAAGGTCTCCCGGTTCGCCGCATCACGCGACGCGGAGGTTGCGATCACCGTTCGCTTCGCCACCGCGGCCTCGTCCATCAACCTTCCATATCGCTCGAGCACGGCGACCGTCTCCACGATGCGCGGCTCGGAGAGCATGCCCGTGCTGTCAACCCCGCGACCGAGACCCGTCACCTCCTCGATCCGTTGCAGGTCGATCTCCCCGTCGGTGATGAGGAGGCGCATCGAGTTGGTCCCGATGTCGACTACCCCGACTCTCATGGCTTCCCGACCCATTTGGGGTTGGCCGACCCGCCGATCACACACTCGACCTCGCAGTCGAGCGGCTCGATCCAGGAGGCGACGATCTCGCCGACCGGATTCGAGCCCCC
>JBIOVB010000005.1:0-4187 GCA_044867525.1 Acidimicrobiia bacterium
CCCCCCCACGACTTTGCTCACACTATGGCCGGGCAGGTCAGCTCGCCGCGGCCGTGATCGACTCGGTCACCTCTTCAGGGGTGGCGGTCCCCGCGAAGAGAGTGGCCACCGCGTCGTTCACTGCTGCGCCCAGTTCCGGTGAGAAGTACTGGTCGAGGTAGAGCTGAACGAAGCTCGCCTGGCTCAGACCCTCGAGCACGGCCAGCTGGTACGGATCCGTGATCGAGTCCTCGGCACCCTTTGTCACCGGGAGGGTCGTGCCGGTCGCTCCGACGATCCTGGCGTTGTCCACGTTGGTGATGAACTCCAGGAACTGGATTGCCTCCGGCTCGGCGTCTTTGCCAACCGCAAAGCCATCGCCGCCGCCGAACCCGTCAGTGGCCGCGCCGGCGCCGCCCTCCACAGCTGGGAAGGGGAACCAACCGAACTCAGCGGGGAGACGATCAGCGATCGGGTCCTCGGGGGTTCCGATTCCCGACTGGTTGGCGTAGGCCCCCGGGCCCCACTGGCCCATGAGGCTGATCGCCGCCTGCCCGGTTCCGATCGTCCCCGACTCGCCATCGGGTGCATCCCAGGGCGCGGCCAGGAAGCCTGGCTGGAAGGGCTCCATGTCGATCAGGCGCTGCAGCTGATTCCCGGCTTCCACGAACTCCGGCGTGTTGAAGTCGAGAGTTTCGGTCACGGTGTCCATCGCCGCCTTGCCACCCTCCCGGATCATCAGATACGAGTAGTAGAAGTGGGCGGGCCATTTGTCACCGGCACCGACCGCGATCGGGGTGATCCCGGCGTCCTTGAGTGCCTGAACGTCCTCGAGGAACTCATCCCACGTCGCAGGTGGGGCGTCGATCCCGGCCTCGGCGAACAGGTCCTGGTTGTACCAGAACCCGACCATTCCCAGGTTGAAGGGGACGCCGTACTGGGCACCGTCGACGTTGTACAGCCCAACAGCGCCCTCGTTGAGGTTTCCGATGAAACCGGCTGACGCATCGGTGATGTCCTGTACCAGGCCTGCATCGATCTGCTCGCGGAGCCCACCACCGCCCCAGGACTGGAAGAGGTCGGGGACGTCACCAGCCTGAAGGTTGGTCTGGAGCGCGGCCTTGAAGGCCTCATTCTCCATGACGGTGATCTCGATGGTGACATTGGGGTTCTCTGCCATGAAGGCGTCCGCCATGTCTTGCCAGACGGTCATCATCGGGTCGGTGTTCTGGATGTGCCACCAGGTGATGGTGACCGGCTCAGCCGTAGGAGCCGCAGTGGTGGTGGGTTCCGCAGGGGCCGGTGCGGCCGTGGTGGCTCCTTCGTCAGGTGCCGCTGTCGTAGTCGCGGCGTCTCCTCCACCACCACAGGCGGCGACGACGAATGCCAACACGGCGAGCAACACCAGTGATCTCTTCATTCTCCGATACATGTGCCTCCTCCTTGCCGCGCTTTCGCGCGGGCTATCCGGTTCAGTCCGGCACGGTTGAAATCGTTTTCAACCGCTCAGTTGTCATCTGGGCATTCGATTGGTTTCTTCCTCCTCGGGTTCGTCTAGTCAGTCAGGGCCTGACACGACTGCCGGATCACCAGCTCGGTTGGCAGTGTGAGGTGTGCTGGTTCTGTCTCGGGATCGTCGATGAGGGTCAGGAGCAACTTCGCGGCCTCATAACCCATCTGCTGGATCGACTGATCGATAGTCGTCAGCGGTGGGTTGGACAGGGCCGACTCCGGGATGTTGTCGAAGCCGATGATCGAGAGAGCGCTGGGGACTGAGATCCCGAGCTCACCGGCCACCTCCATGGTCTCGATCGCCGACACGTCGTTTGCCGCAAAGATGGCGGTCGGTGGGTGGTCCAGTTCGAGAAGCTCGTGGGCCGGCGCCTCGGTGGCCTCCTTGGTGTATGAGCCAACCCGCACCAGGTCGGGGTCGAACGGGATTCCCGCCTGTTCCAAGGCAAGGCGATATCCACGTTCTCGCAACCGCGCCGACTCCAGATCGGGTCGACCGGCGATGAACCCGATTCGCCGGTGACCGAGCCCGATCAGATACTCGGTGGCGTTGACTGCCCCTTCCAAGTTCTGAGACGCGACTGTGGGCAGGCCCGACATCCCAGCGTGGGGATCGACCGCCACCACCGGAGCGCTGGTGGCGACCTCGGTGACGGTGGGCGTCACCAGGATGGTCCCGTCGGTGAGAGTCCCGTTGAGTCGGGAGAGGTAGCGCCTCTCCCAGCCGACCTGATCCCGGACGTGGCCTCCGCCTGAATAGACGATCAGCTCCAGACCGGTCCAGTGAATTGCTCGTGCCGCACCCTTGAGCAACTCAGCGGAGAAGGGCTCGAGGTCGGGGACGATTATCCCGAGCACGTTGGTTCGCCGGCTGCGCAGGCTCCTCGCCACCAGGCTCGACTCGTATCCCAGGTCGTCTATCACCGACTGCACCCGGCCCTGGGTCTCGGCGGCCACCCCGTACCGGCCGTTTACCACTCGGGAGACGGTGGCAATCGAAACGCCGGCCTGCTCCGCTACGTCGCCGATTGTCACCCGTGCCATCTCACCCAACCGTCCTGATAACGATGTCGATAACGATGTCGATAACGATTACAGAAGATACTCACGGCCGAGCCCGCCGTGCGCTGCAGACGAGGGATTTCTCCGACCCGATTCGGTTTCAGACTCCGGGCTCATGGGTATCAGGTGGGCCAAGGAGGAATCGCATGCCAGAGACCATCAACGATGTGATGACGGCCAACCCCTGGACTGTCACCGATCAGGCCACTATCGAAGAGGCCGCCCGGGTGATGCGTGACGCCGACATCGGCGACGTGATCGTTCTCGACCCGGACGGGGAGATCCAGGGGATCGTCACCGATCGTGATCTCGTGGTTCGAGCCGTGGCCAAGGGTGTGGACACCAATACCGAGCCCGTCGGATCGATCCTCGAAGGGAATGTCGTGACGATCGCCGCCGAGGATTCGATCGAGGCAGCGCTCGACCTCATGCGCGACCACAAGGTGCGAAGACTCCCCGTGGTCGACGATCGACGTTTGGTCGGGATCGTGACCCTGGGCGACCTGGCGATGGACCTCCAGCCCAGCTCCACCCTGGCAGACATCAGCCAGGCCCCACCCAACAACTGATCTTCAGCCTTCACAGGCTTCGGGCTGCGCGCTACGACGCCAATTTCAATATCGTTGGCGTCTGATGCCTGGTCTGACCGACGTCTATCGCCGCCCGATCCACGATCTGCGGATATCGGTCACTGACCGCTGCAACTTCCGCTGCACCTACTGCATGCCCAAGGAGGTGTTCGGAAAGGACTACGAGTTCCTCCCCCGGGATCACCTGCTCGACTTCGACGAGATAACCGAACTGGTGAGGGCGTTTGTCGATCGCGGGGTGGAGAAGGTGAGGATCACCGGAGGCGAGCCCTTGCTGCGCAAGGGGGTCGAAAAGATGATCGGCATGATCCGGTCGGTCGAGGGCGTGCAGGACCTGACCCTCACCACCAACGCCTCCCTCCTTGCGAGAAAGGCGCAGAGCCTCGCCGGCGCCGGGCTCGACCGGGTGACTGTCAGCCTCGACGCCCTCGACGAGCCGACCTTTCAAAGGATGAACGATGTCGGGTTCCCGGTCGCCGCGGTCCTGGAGGGGATCGAGGCCGCGGCCGAGGCCGGTCTGGGCCCGATCAAGGTCAATGCCGTGATCAAGCGAGGTGTCAACGAGCATGCCGTGGTCGACCTCGCCCGTCATTTCAGGGGGACAGGCCACATCCCGAGGTTCATCGAGTTCATGGACGTGGGAAACACCAACGGTTGGCGACTCGACGACGTCGTTCCCGCGGAGGAGATGATCTCGACAGTTGCCACGGTGTTCCCACTGGAGCCGTTGGCCGCGAATTACCCGGGCGAGGTGGCCAATCGGTTCCGCTACCTCGACGGGAAAGGCGA
This sequence comes from Acidimicrobiia bacterium, assembly GCA_044867525.1. Classification (GTDB taxonomy): domain Bacteria; phylum Actinomycetota; class Acidimicrobiia; order Spongiisociales; family ZC4RG35; genus JALYNX01. The sequence continues at coordinate 3,933 of JBIOVB010000005.1, forward strand.
GCTCGGGGTCATAGCCTCGGTGACCCAGCCTTTCTGCGGTTCGTGCACCCGGGCCCGAATCTCGGCGGAGGGCACGCTGTACACCTGCCTTTTTGCCACTTCGGGCACCAGCCTGCGTGACATCCTGCGACGAGGCGAGGACCCGGGGCCGGCCATCGACGCCGTGTGGTCGAACCGCACCGATCGCTACTCGGAGATGAGGTCGGCCCAGACGGTCAGCATCGGCTCCCGGGTGGAGATGAGCTACATCGGGGG
>JBIOVB010000006.1:0-10108 GCA_044867525.1 Acidimicrobiia bacterium
CGATTCTCAGCCGGTTGGGGCGGGGCGTAGAGCTGCCAGGGGCCTGTCGAGGGCCTCGGCCACCCTGCGCACCGTGGACATCGTCTCCGCGAATCCTTCCAAGGTCAGGCTCTGTGGGCCGTCACTCAGCGCCTCCTCGGGTCGGTCGTGGACCTCGACGATGAGGCCGTCGGCGCCCGCCGCCACTCCGGCTGTGGCCAGGCTGGGGACTAGGGACCGCCTCCCAGCGGCATGGCTGGGGTCGACTATCACCGGCAGGTGGGTCTTCTCCTCGAGGACGGGAACCGCGCTTATGTCCAGCGTGCCGCGGGTCGATGGGTCGAACGATCGGATGCCACGCTCGCAGAGCACGACCCTCGGGTTCCCCGAGCCGACGATGTACTCGGCAGCGAGTAGGAGCTCCTCGATCGTCGACATCAAACCTCTCTTGAGGAGCACCGGCTTCGGCTGCTCCCCCACCGCCGACAGGAGTCGAAAGTTCTGCATGTTCCGACTTCCCACCTGAAGCATGTCGACATACTCGGTCATCAACCCAACGTCCTCGGGAGCCACGCACTCCGAAACGACCGCGAGGCCGGTTTCCTCCCGAGCCTGCGCCAGGAACTGCAGGCCCTCCTCTCCAAGCCCCTGAAACGAATAGGGAGAAGTTCGCGGCTTGAAGGCGCCGCCGCGGAGGAGGACCGCCCCCGCGTCGGCCACCCCTCTCGCGATCCTGGCGATCTGTTCCTCTGACTCCACCGAGCACGGCCCGGCGATGACCACCAGCTCCGGGCCTCCGATGAGGACGGTCCCGACCTTGACCGTCGTCGGCGAGTTACGGGCCTCGCGGGCCACGAACGGATAAAGCGGAGCTTCGGTGCTCACCGAAGCCACTCCGACCAGGGTTGAGACCTGCTCCGCCAGTCCCGGCTCCGGATCACCGATGATGCTGACCACGGTTGTCGAGCCGGCTTCCCCGACGTGGACCCGGAGCCCGTAACCCTCGACGAAACGGAGGATTGCGGCCTTCTGAGCCAGGGTGCAGTCCTGAGTGAGGGTGGCGATCACAGGCGGAGCCCCCCGAGGAATTCGACAGGGTCGCCATTCGCTGCCAGCACCTCGACCAGAGCGCTTCCCACTATGACGCCGTCGCAGTACCCGGAGAGCGCAGCTACCTGGTCGACGCTTCGCACCCCGAACCCGGCCAGGACCGGCGGGGCGGAGACCTCCATGACGAAATCCAGATAGTCATAGGTGCCCTGGTCCAACTCGGCATGCCCACCGGTGGTCCCGGTCATCGTGACTGCGTAGGTGAACCCCTGGGAGGCGGATCCCAGCATGCGGAGACGGTCCTGATCGGTGACCGGGGTCACCAGCTCCACCAGACCGATTCCCGCGTCGTTGGCCACCGACCTCAGGTCCGCAGCCTCCTCGTGGGGCAGGTCAGGGACAACGAGCGCGGAAACCCCCACCGCAGAGAGCCGCGGCAACAACCGGCTGAACCCGAATGCCATGAGGGGATTCAAGTAGCTCATGACCACAAGCGGTGCGGGCAAAGGCCCGGCACCTTCCAGGGCGCCAAGGATCGACGCCAGCGTCGTCCCCTGCTCCAGGGAGACCCGGCTCGAGTCCTGAATCGTCGCCCCGTCCGCCATCGGATCGCTGAAGGGGACCCCGATCTCTACCGCCTCCGAGATCTCGGCGACCAAGCCCAGAGCTTCGACGAATCGGCCCATCGTCGGGTATCCCGCAGTGAGATAGGGGACGATGGCGCCGCCGGGCCTCAGGCTCTCTTCCAGGCGGGCCCACCCGGTGCTCACCGTGGTCATCGCTGCAATCCCCGGAGGATGTCGATGTCCTTGTCCCCCCGTCCGGACAGCCCGACCAGGACCGAGGAGCCGGGATGGTCGGCGAGCCAGCGCCGGGCACCGGCCAGAGCGTGGCTCGACTCCAGGGCGGGAAGGATCCCCTCGTGCCGTCCCAGTTCGTCGAGTGCCGACAAGGCTTCGTCGTCGGAGGCCTCCTGGTACGTGGCGCGCCCCGACTCCGCCAGCCACGAGTGCTCGGGTCCGACCCCCGGGTAATCGAGGCCCGCCGACACGGAATGGGTCTCCTGGACCTGCCCATCCTCGTCCTGGAGCAGGAACGAGAAGCTCCCGTGGAGCACGCCAGGCGAACCGTGGCCGATGGTGGCCGCGTTCATGCCCAGGCCCGTCCCGCGCCCACCGGCCTCGACACCGATCAGCTGCACCGGATCCTCGAGGAAGGGGTGAAAGAGCCCGATGGCGTTCGACCCCCCTCCGACACAGGCGAAGATCACGTCGGGGAGCGCTCCCCTGGCATCGACGATCTGGCGACGGGCCTCGGTCCCGATCACCGACTGCAGGTGCCGCACCAGCCATGGATAGGGATGGGGACCGACCGCAGAGCCGAGGAGGTAATAGGTGCCTTCGGGATCGGTCACCCAGTCGCGCAGCGCCTCGTTGATCGCGGCCCGGAGCGTGGCGTCACCACTGGTCACAGGCTCCACCCTCGCCCCGAGCAACCGCATCCGCTCCACGTTGGGCGCCTGCCGCTCGATGTCGACTGTCCCCATGTAGACGGTGCAGTCCAACCCGACGCGGGCGCAGGCGGCGGCACTGGCTACCCCATGTTGACCGGCACCGGTCTCGGCGATGACCCGACCGGCCCCCATCTCCCTCGCCAACAGAGCCTGGCCAATTGCGTTGTTGATCTTGTGCGCCCCGGTGTGCGCCAGGTCCTCCCGCTTCAGCCAGATCTCGCCACCCCAGGTTTCACCAAGTCGGGGAGCCCTGGTCAGCGGTGTCGGGCGGCCCACCCAGGCCGACATCTCTTGGTCGAGAGAAGCGACGAACCCCGGATCCTCGAGAAGGCGTGCAGCGGCCGACTCGAGCCGGTCCAGCGCCGGCACCAGGATCTCGGGCACGTATCTGCCGCCATAGGCACCGAAACGGCCACGCTCATCGGGGAGCACACCAGCGATCGCACTGCTCATACCGTCACCTCCCCTTCCACGTCGACCGAGCGGACGGCCGCAACGAAAGCCCTCATCCGTGCATGGTCCTTGACCCCGGGATGGCTTTCCACACCGGAGCTCACGTCGACACCCCCCGGCCGAACCAGCCGGATCACGTCGGCCACGTTTTCGGGCCGCAGCCCCCCGGCGAGGACCATCCTGGGCAACACGCTCAGCCCGGCGAGTCGGAGCCAGTCGGCGGGCCGTCCGGTGCCTCCTTTGGGAGCGCTGTCGAGCAGGAATCTGGCCGACCCGCCCTGGAGCGCCGAGACAGCGCTCTCTTCGGCATCGGGGCCGTCGACGACGACCGGCAGGGTCAGCGACCCGTCGAGGTCGGTTAGGGCATCGGGAGTCGCCTGGAACAGGTCCGGGGCCACCTCGTCACGCACGACTCGGACCAGAGCCGGGGACGGGGAATGGAACACCGCCACCGCCAGCATGCCGGTGGGGAGTGTGGCGCGCAGGGAGGCAGCCTGGGAAGGGCTGACCTGACGAGGAGACTCGGTCATGACCAATCCGACGGCATCGACCCCGGCTTCCACTGCGACCTCGACATCCCGGGGAGTGGTGAGGCCACAAATCTTTATGAACAGGCTCATCTGGTGCTCGCTCCGATCGTCTCCCGGCCGGCGACCAGCATTTCCGCCACTGCGCCTCTTGGGTCTTCGGACCTCATCAGGGCCGAGCCCACTAGTGCCGAGCGGTAGCCGAGTCGTGCCACGGCACGGATGTCGTCGGGCCCGCGGACGCCGCTCTCGGCAACCGCGGGGCCGGACCCCGCGATGAGGTCGGCGAGATCGGCATGGATCGACGGGTCAACCGAAAGCGTGTCCAGGTCCCGGCCGTTGACCCCGATCAGGAGGTCGCCGCCGGCGGGGAGCCACCCGACTGCTCGCTCCAGGTCGCGGCGATCGAATGCCTCGACAATGGCGAACATCCCCGTGGCGCCCACAGCGGCCAGCATCGTTTCCAGGGTGCCTTGGTCGAGGAGCCGGACGATGAGGAGGACGCCGTCGGCACCGGCGGCACGCGCCTCGAACACCTGATAAGGGTCGACCAGAAAGTCTTTGCGCAGCACAGGAACCGAGGCCTGCTGTGCGGCGGCGGTCAGCAACTCCATCGACCCGGAGAATGCATCCGGCTCGGTGAGCACCGAGATCATGGCCGCCCCGCCCTGCTCGTACTCGCCCATTCTCTCGGCCAGCCCGGTCCCACCGAGGTCACCCTCGGCAGGCGACCTCGGCTTGATCTCGGCGATGACATCGAAAACCTCTCCAAACGACCCCAGAGTCCGGGGCGGCGGCATCTCGGCGGCGTCTCTGGTGATCGACTCCAGCGAGCGGCGGGCTCGAGCAGCCTGGAGCCGCCGGATCGAACTCCCCTCCATCTCCTCGAGGAAACCACTCATCCCCGCTCCGCTTCGCCAAAGGCAATGAGCCCATCGAGAAGTGCCAGAGCCCGGCCATCGTCGAGCGCGGCGCCTGCCCCGCCCAACGCCGACTCGGCATCGGGGGCCCGTCCGGTGACCTCGAGGGCGAGCGCGGCGCCGAGCACAACCGCGTCGCGGTGCGGACCGGGCTCACCACCGAACACCGCCTTGAGCCGGTCGGCATTGTGCGCCGGGTCACCACCGGCGAGATCGGACGGGTCGCACCGGCTCAGCCCCAGGTCGGCGGGATCCCGCATCGAACGGCTGACCTCCCCTGGCCGAACGTCGAAAAGCAGGAATTCGCCGATGGGGCTCGGCTCGTCCCACCCTGCCGCTCCGTGAATGACGAACGCCCGCTCGATCTCGAGGCCGGAGAGAGCGCCTGCCATCAACTCTGCCGCCCGATCGTCGAAGGCCCCGATGACGAGGTGACGGGGCCCGGCCGGGTTGGTCAGTGGCCCCAACATGTTGAAGACGGTTCGCACGCCGAGGGCTTTCCTGATCGGGCCCACCGCGGCCATGGCTGGGTGGTAATGGGGAGCGAAGAGATAGCTGAACCCGAGCGCCTCGAAGCAACGGCGCGCCTGGTCGGCGTCGAGCGGGATGGGGAGACCGAGCGCCTCGAGGACATCGGCACTCCCGCTTTGACTGGTCATCGAGCGATTCCCATGCTTGACCACCGGGAGGCCGGCGGCGGCTGTGAGCAAGGCGGCTCCGGTGGACAGGTTCAGCGAGCCGGAGCGATCACCCCCGGTTCCCACCACGTCGACTGCCTGCGAGGCAGCGATGCCGGGATCGGTTGCCAGGCGCCTCATCGCGCGGGCAAAGCCACGCACTTCGTCCGATGTCTCACCTTTGGCCCGCAAGGCGGTGAGGATGGCGCCGGCCATCGCCGGCTCGACCTCGCCCCTGGTCAAAGTGACCAGAAGCTCGTCGGCGGCCTCCGTCGAGAGGTTGGTCCCGGCCAGGAGATCCTCGAGGACCTGCCTCATGATCCGGCCCCGGCCATGTCCAGGAAGTTGCGGAGCAGCAGGTCGCCATGGGGCGTGAGCAGGCTCTCCGGATGGAACTGAACACCTTCAACCGGGTATTCACGATGCCTGACCCCCATGATCTCGCCATCGGAGGTGAAGGACGTGACAACCAGCTCGTCTGGGAGGTCCTGTTCCTTGACCGCCAGAGAGTGATACCGGCCGGCCTCGAACGGATTGGGGAGACCCGCATAGATCGTCGCCGAGTCGTGGTAGACGGGTGATGACTTGCCGTGTCTGAGCTCGGCTGCGCGCTCGACCCGTCCCCCGAGCACGGCGGCGAGTGCTTGATGCCCGAGACAGACGCCCAGGATCGGCACCTCACCCATCATCCCGGAGATGACGTTCATCGACTCACCTGCCGACTCCGGCCGGCCCGGCCCAGGGGAGACCACGAGATGGGTGGGATCGAGCTGGCGCGCCGCATCGAGATCGATGTCGTCATTGGTCCTGACCACAACCTCGGCTCCGAGTATGCGCAGAGCCTGGACGACGTTGTAGGTGAACGAGTCGTAATTGTCGACGAGGAGGACACGGCTCACAGCCCACCCGCCGCGCTTTCCAGGGCGCCGCGCATGGCTGCGGCCTTGGACCTGACTTCCTCCCACTCGGTGGATGGCACGCTGTCGGCCACTATCCCAGCCCCGGCCTGATAGGAGTACTTGCCGTCACCCATGACGATCGTACGAATGGCGATCGCCTGGTCCATGCTGCCTCCGTGCCCGAAGTAGCCAACGGTCCCGGCGTAGATCCCCCGGGGAACCGGCTCCAGGTCGGCGAGGAGCTCGAGGGCCCGCACCTTGGGAGCCCCGACCACGGTCCCCGCCGGGAATGCGGCCGAGAAGAGGTCGAAAGCGTCAGCCCCTGGCTCCAACACTCCGGTGACCCCGCTCACCAGATGCATGACATGGCTGTACCGCTCGATCACCCGATAGGGGTCGACCCTGATCGAGCCCGGGACCGCGACCCGGCCCAGGTCGTTTCGGGCGAGATCGACCAGCATCACATGCTCGGCAGCCTCCTTCGTGTCATCGAGCAGTTCGGACTCGGCGCGACGGTCGGATTCGTCGTCGTTGTACCGGGGGCGAGTGCCGGCAATGGGACGCAGCTCGGCTCCGGTCCCCCGAAGCCGGACCAACGCCTCCGGGGAGGACCCGATGACCCGGGTTTCCCCCAACTCGCAGTAGTACATGTAGGGAGAGGGGTTGAGCAGCCTCAATCCCCGATAGACGTCGAAGGGCTCGAGGTCGGATTCCCCGGAGAAGGCGACAGAGAGCACCAGTTGGTACACGTCTCCGGCCGCGATGTGCTCTCGCGCCTTCTCCACCGCAGCCATGTACTCACCCTGCACCATCGACTGGGTCGGCTCCTCGAAGCCGGCGGTTGGCTCGGATCTCCTCACTCCTGCTGCCAGCAGAGAGATCACCTCTTTGCGCAGCGCCAGCCGCTCACCCTCCGGCCCGTCGTGGAGGAGCGCAGCACGCCGGCTCAGGTGGTCGAAGACGATCACGCTGGGCGGGCCATAGAGGAGGATCTCGGGCCCGGTCGTCGAAGGAGTCGGGATCGGCCGGGCGAGACGATGCGACACATCGAAGCCAACCGCTCCCACCAGCCCGCCGGCAAAGGGAATTGCCCCAGAGACCGGCCCCGGGGTGGGGGTCCCAGCCAGGGCTTTGCGCAGTCCGTCCATCAGCCCGGAAACCGTGCCGTCGGTCTCGATTCGGGTGTTGCCGGCATCGATGCTGTAGCCGTCGCTCGTCACATCGAGTCCATCACCGAAGCCGATGAACGAGAAGCGCCCGATACGATCGCCATGCTCCACGCTTTCGAGGAGAAATCGGGGTCGGAGCGGACCCAGCTTCAGGTACACCGAGGTCGGTGTATCGAGGTCGGCCGGGATGTCGAACGGGTGATTCAAGAATTGCTCCTCTCGCCGGTGGGAGATGAGCTTCCTGAAAGAGAAACCCACCTTCCGTCTCCGGAGGTGGGTCCTGGTGTGATCAGCAGCCTCTTGGCTATCCGATCGACGCCACCTCCGGCGCGTGCCAGCGCCACCACCAGGCGGTCGTCGTCGGCGTGCCGGATCGGGTCATTGCCCGACGAACGCTACGCAGAGCGGGGCGAGCCGTCAAGGCGCGCCCAGCACCCGAAATTTGGACGACCAGGGGTTGCATAGTGACCTGATGGTCCAAATTTGGGGGAGCGGTCAACCTCCGACCCGATTCATGCCGTCGATCACAGCCTCGACGTCGGCGGGGGCCACCGGCGGGTAGAAGACCATCGAATACTCGTCGCATCGCTCACCGGGCTCCTCGTACCACCCGGCAACCCAGGTCCCGTCGGGATGTGGCCCGACAACCCCGCGGGTCCCGTCGACAAAGATCTCGCCCTTCTCAGCGGGCCAGTCGACCGTGGGCAGGGTGCCTCGGATCAGCGCGATCGCAACCGAGCCGTCATTCCGCCCATAGAAGGTGGTGTTGGTCGCGCCCTCCGACGTCCAGACATCGAGCTCGATGGTGTCAGGGTCGAGTGCCGCTGACCCCACACCAGTGGGAAGGAAGGCCAATTCGTAAGGCGCCGCCGGGCATTCCACAGGGGCTTCGGTGGTGGTCGGAGCTTCAGTCGTAGTGGTCGGAGCTCGGGTGGTGGTCGACCCTCCCGCGTCGCCGCAGGCGCAGATGATGAACAGCAATGCTGCGAGAACCGGCCTCATCAGCTCAGAGCGCGCAGGTAGCCGTCACGGGATCCTATGTAGACCACTCCGTCCCAGACCGCAGGTGTCGATTCCAGGCAGGTCTCGCCGAGACTCACCGACCACTGCTGCACCGGGGCCCGGGGGTCGGCGAGGGAGTACCCGCGGACATCGCCTTGGCACGTCGCCGTGACCAGCATCCCGTCGACCACCGCCGGCGAGGACCACGAGTGCCAGCCCACCTGGTCGGACCACAAGGTCTCCCCATTGGCGGCATCGACGGCGATCAGGCTGCCCTGCATCGTGTTGTTGTAGACCACTCCTTGGTAGACCGCAGGGGTGCTCCACGTCCCCGACTGCTCGCTCCCAGCCGTGAGGTCGACCCCCCACAGTCGTGGATCGCCCTCGGCGTAGGGGTCGAGCTTGAGGAGCTGGCCAACGTCACGGGTCCGATCGATGTTGGCCTGCGTCCGATAGCCGGGGCCCACCTGGTCGGGCTTTACGTTCACCGCTGCGTAGAGCATGCCCTCGGCGTCCACCACAAGCGAGGCGTCGATGTCTCCCCCGGCCCAGTAGTCGAACACCACCGGAGCCTCGCCCTCACGGATGCGGCTCACATCCAGGCCCATGATCCGCCCCGCGGAGTTGGCGAAGTAGACCCTTTGCTCGAATACGACGGGCGAATTCTCGATCGAGACGTTGCCGCCCGAAGTAGCCACGAACTCGTCGTCGTAGCTGGGGATCTCGACCAGGATCTGGGGCGCCACGGTGACCTTGCCCGCCCCGTCGTAGCCGCGGTTGAGCCCAACCGCGAAGAACCAGCTGTTCTCGCCGCCGACGTAAAGGATGTCGTCCACGACGGCCCCGTTGGAGTCCCAGTCGTCATTCCATGTCCCGTCGACATCTGTGGCATCCATCGACCAGACCTCGACCGGCTCGTCCTGATCGAGGGCCAGGATCCGGTATTTGTTGTCACGGGACCCGAAGTAGAGGAGCGGATAGCCGTCGGGATCGAGGGTCACGGACCCCTTGATCAGGTCACCGGTCTGGAATTTGGGGCGCAGGTCTTCCCCGGTCGCCGCATCGACGAAGTGAACCGCACCGTCATAGGCGCCAAAGATCAGCTCGGTGGTCCCATCGGGGCGCTCCCACACCGCGGGCTGGCCGGTCCAGCCCATCCCACACCAGGTGGTGGTCTCCCCGAGGTTGGTCGAGGTGCTGCACATCGCGCTGTCGGGATACGTCCAGTCCACAGCTGGTGATTCGCTCAGCGGGCCGGTGCCGAAGAAGCTCCGCGTCGGGTTGCCCCGGAACATGGTCAGGCCGACGGTCGTCCCCCATGGTTGGCCAACGGTCCACCCGGGGACCGTGTCGGCGGGTCGCTCGCCGGGCAGAGTGGTGCCTGGGGCGGATGTCGTCGTGGTGCCTCCGCTCCCGGCGGTCCCTGGCGCCGACCCGGGGACGGTGGTGGCGGCTCCGGCCTGTGGGGTCGTTCCCTCCGACGGAGGAGTGGCCGCCTCGCCCCGCGTCACGAGAAACACTCCGACACCGAGCGAGAGCCCTGCGACCAGGATCACGAGCACCCGCCCGAACCGGTCGTTCATGACTCGATGCCCCTCATGCCGCCGACCGACACGACGAGCCCCCGGTGAGCACCGGATGACCGTGGCTTTCGATCAGGGCCGGGATGAGGCATGCCTCGATTGTCCCATCGGGAGCCACCGTGACACGAGCAACCGCGGTGGTCGAGCCGGCTGAAGAGAAGTTGGGCCATACGAAGTTCCCCAGAGACCAGAACACCGGCTTGCCGTCGACCACGTCGAGCGGCTGCAGCCGATGAGGGTGATGCCCGAAGATGATATCGGCACCGGCGCCAATCATCGCCGTTGCTCGTTCCACGTCATCGGGCCGGGGAGTCGTGTCGAGCTCGACACCCCAGT
>JBIOVB010000007.1:0-16325 GCA_044867525.1 Acidimicrobiia bacterium
GTGCCCACTCCGAGCGTGGGCGCCAGGCGCCGGCCAACCCGCGTGCCGTTGGGGGGTTGAGGACCAGGGCCTGGACCGACGCCAGCCAGCTCATGAAGAAGGCATTGAGCTCGTGAAGCACGTACTCGCGGTCGGTGTCGACGACGTCGATGGCGTGAGCCGGTGTGATGTACCCGATCCGGTTGACCACGCCCGCGATCTGCTCACTCCTGATCGTGGTCCCGTCAGCCAGTTGAACCATGAATCCGGCGCCCTCCTCACCTACGGTATGAACCCAGGTCGCCCCCTGGACCAGGTCGTCGGTCGTCAGGTGGAGTACCGGTTCCAGCCCTCTGGCTTGGAGTCCGCGGGTGAGCCAGGCCCCGTCAGGGTCGGTGGGCTCGGTGAGGACCATCCAGACCCGCGTCTGGTCGGCGAGGCGAACCCGATTACTGCTCGTTGCGGAGGGCACCCTTGCCCAGATCAGGTCGCAGGCCCGGGGGGATGAAGTGGAACCCGGTTCCCGAGCCCCGTGGCGGGACACGGCTGCCGGGGTCGACGGTCCACCCGCCGGGCGGAGTGTCGATCGTCATTTCCTTGTCCTTCTGATCCTTGGAGTCCTTGTTCTCCTTGATCTCCTTCATTTCCTTCTGTTCGTTCTTGTTCTCCTTCCACTCCTCCTTGTCTTTGAGCCCGGCCTTGGGGTCATAGACCTCGGGCCATGGCTTGTCGAAGAAGTTCTTCAGCGGGTTCGCCCAGGGATCGGGCCATCCGCCCCCCAGCGAGGCCGCCCCGGCCATGGGCCCGGTCCCGTATTCAGGCGGTCGGAAGTCGGGGGGCAGGTCGAAGCCCTCGCCCCGCCCTCCCTTCTCCACATCGCCCTTCTCCCTGGCGAATCGCTTGATCGGGCCTTCCCACTCCAGCTTTTCGAGCTTCTCCTTCTCGAACTTCTCCTTCTCCGGCTTCTCCCATTTGATGCGCCACTTGACGTCCTCGGGGAACTCCGGCTTGATGGCCTCCTTGAAGATCTCCTTCTTCCAGGACTTGTTCGAGCAGAGCTTGATGTCGAGCTCGCTGAGCACCTTGGCGATGGGGTTGGCCACCCCCCGGGTGCCCGCGCTGTTACCGGCGAAGTAGAGCCCGACCACCTTGCGATCGTCGTCGACCACCACCGATCCCGAGTCGCCATTGGTCCCGAACATCGTGCTCGGGGCTCTGACCTCGATGCGGATCTGGTCGACGAGGGTCACCGATCCCAGCCCGTCCCCGTAGTTGATCGTGGTGGTGTAGTCCACCGAGATCACCTCGCCATGGGTCAGCTCCGTGGTCCGACCCCGCTTTCTCACCGCCATGCCGACGGTTGCTGCCCTCGACCCGGCGACCTCGCCGATGTCGAGGATCTCGCAGTTGTGGGGGCGGCTGTCGATCGAGATCACCGCACCGTCGACATTGGCGCTGAGCACTCCTCGCTCCAGCTGGCCGAAGCGATCGGCCGGGCAACTGCCCCCATCGTTTCTGGCGGGTTGGGCCATAGCATCGCCGACGGTCCAGGTGTCGTCCACGGCGGCCACATGGAAGTTGGTCAGTGCCATAGCGTCGTTGGTGGTGTTGTCCCGGACCATCACACCCAGCGTCCCCACGGTGATGTACCAGCCCGCGGTAGCGACGTCGGGCGGCTCCATGTAGATCGAGCGACAGGGGCCGATGCTCATTCCACCTTCCAGGGTCGTGTAGCGGGCGGTGTCGACCAGAAGCTCGTCGTCGGCGAGCTTGATCAGCGCCGGGTGCAGGACGTCTGGTTCCTCTTCCTGGACGTCCGTCTTGACCCCATCGACCACCGGAGGCACCGTGTTCTTCGCCGCCACGTTCTTCTTCTGGTCCACATAGACGACGATCGAGAGCTCGCCGGTGGGTTTGCCGTCGGTGATCTTCTCCCCGATGTCGACGGCGTGGACGTTGGGTAGGGCGAGCAGCTCCTCCTCGATCCGCTTCTTGACCCTACGAATCGATTCCCGGGATGCGTCGTCGGCCATCAGCTCCTCCTTGAAGAATCACAGGCTCCCACCGTCGGTATATACGGTGCCCCCCGGGTTTGGCTATGACGCGTCCTGGCGGGTTTCTGCCGAAAATGGCGGGGTCCTGCCACTTCCGTGCTGCGGTTCTCGATAGAAGGTGTATTTTCGGAGGTAGTCGCGGGCTCTGGGAGTTGTGCAAAGAGGAGCTTTCCAGTGACCGCATCCGTCGCCGCTGTCAACACCCCGATCCTGGTCGCTCTCGGCCTCACCAAAGCCTTCAAGGCATCCGGCTACGTGCTGGAGCGGGTCGACGATCCGCTCGGTTGGGCCGTGCTTCACCCGGAGGCGGCCATGCTTATGGGGGTGCGGGATGACAGCGATACCCACCTGCTACTCGACCTCACCTCCGAAGTGCCAACGCTCACGGTCGTGGCGCTTCTCGACCCCGAGTCGGCTGAACGATCCCAGATGTGCATTGGAGCCGGAGCGAGAGGGTGTGTCTCCAATGAATGGACTGGCCAGGATGTGGTGCTGGCCCTGGACGCCGGATTGCGTGGCCTGACAATCCTCCCGGCGGGCATAGCTAGGAGTCTCGCTTCCATGGAGGGGAACCGGACTCGAGCCAGGACCCTGACCAGCTCCCAACAGTCCTGGCTGCGCGAACTCGCCTCCGGAACGACCGTGCACGATCTCGCCTTCCAGGTCGGCTTTTCCGAGCGGGAGATGTACCGGAGGCTGCGAGTGACCTATCGGGCGATGGGAGTTCGGACCAGGACCGAGGCTCTGATCCTGGCTTCAGCTTCCGGACTGCTCGAGCGCCTCTAAGCGTGGTCCGCGCTCAACCTCGCCTCTTCCGAGGCGACACCCTCAGTCGGGCGGGCGAGGCTGGTATTCGACCGAGACCTGCGCCGACCTCGCCTCCAGCCCGTTGCCGTTGATGGCCACCAGGGTCACCTCCATGAGCAGCTCGGTGGCCAGGTCGCTGGGAGGGCACACCAGGCGCAGGGAATTCCCCGAGAAGGGATCGAGGGTGAACGTGACGTTGCGCGCTGCGGGTCGGCCTGGTGGTGTGGTCCCGCTCGCCCGCTCCTCGTCGGGTGGCCCGCCCAGGGTCCCGTGCTTGTTCTCGGCGAGATCATCGCCCGGTGTGATGCAGTCCCATTCCGTTTCGCCCTCCAACCTCACCTGGCTGATCCCGCTCTGATCATCGGCCACGGTGGCCTGGAGGATGATGCGGCGGTTGCGTTGGACGTCGTCGAGCGTCAGACCCGACGTTGCGTTGACGGGAGGCTCTTTGAACCCGTCTGTGACCCGTTCCAAGGTCACCGTCATCTGGAGGAACCCGGGTGGGGTGGTGTCGTTGGGGTCGCCGGTCGGCTGACATGCGACGAGCCAGACAACTGTCGCTGCCAACAGGATCCGGAGATTCCGGGAGCGGAGACGATGGGTGGGGGGAATGCGGAGCATTCTGGTCGTCTGAGCGCGACGGGCCCTTGACGTTATCGTATTGACTAACGAGCGTTAGTGAATAGGCTAACGGGCGTGAGCTACTTGAACGGCGCCAGACTGCGACAGATGCGCGACCTGAGACGATTGTCGTTGAGCGACGTCTCGGCACGGACCGGGGTGAGCAGGTCTCAACTCTGTCTGATCGAGAACGGCAAGGTCGATCCTCGATTTTCGACTGTGATGAAGATTCTCAGTTGTTATGACAGCGGCCTGGCCGACCTCGAGCCGAGTCCAATGGTGTCTGTCCCCGTGGCAGAGGTTCTGGCGAGGGCGGAACGGGGAGCTCTATTGCTCGAGTCGGTGGGACTCGGTCCCTCGGACGCAACGGCCCGACTCGCTTGGAAGGAACAGCGTCGGGTTGATGGGAATGACCGTGGCCGCGGCAGGCGTGCTCAGCCGACGCGTGGCTGACGTGTCGCTGCTTCGTTCGCGCTCACCAGGCTTCCAAGCAGGTACCAGGTCTCCATCTCGCCCATGCCCTTGACCGCGATCGTGCCCCGCGGCTCCAGTTCGAACTCGTCCTTCAGCAACTCGTAGGTGTGCCCGGTGACCTGGATCCGACCCGGCGTGCCGGCGGACTCCATTCGTGAGGCAACGTTCACCGCATCGCCCCAGAGGTCGTAGAGGAACTTGCGCTGCCCGATGACGCCGGCCACCACCGGCCCCGAGTTGATCCCGATCCGCAGCTGGAAGTCGAGGTCGCCGCAAGGGCCGTCGGGCGCTGCCGACTCGAGCATGTCGAGCGCCAGCAGGGCGTTCGCCCGGGCGTGGTCCGGTCTCCTGATCGGCACGCCCGCGGCCACCATGTAGGCATCGCCGATGGTCTTGATCTTCTCAAGGCCGTGCCGCTCGGTGAGAGAGTCGAAGTGGCTGAACAGTCGATCGAGTAGCCCGACCACCTCGGCGGCGGGGAGGTCCTTGGAGCGCACGGTGAAGTCGACGACATCGGCGAACAGGACCGACGCGGACGTGTAGTGGTCGGCGATGGTCCCGGTCTCGCCTTTGAGGCGCTCCGCGATAGCGGCGGGAAGGATGTTGAGGAGCAGGCTCTCGGAGCGCTGCTGCTCCGACCGGAGGGCGGTCAGAGCCTCCTCGCGCTGTCTTGCGAACAGGGTGAGCAGCGTGAAGAAGATCGTCCCGCCGACCACGACGTTGAGAGCCAGCAGCATGCCGGAAAACCAATCGGGCAATGGGGAGGGAATATCGAGCGCGATTCCGATCAGGCCCGACGCGAGGAAGACCGTGACGAAGGCTATGAACCACCGGACCCCGGCGCGAACACCATCGAAGACCAGAGCGCCGAGTGGGGCGAGGATGCCCCAGATGCCAGGCGAGCCGCCGGGGAGGAAGCCGCCGAGGGCGATCATGGACAGGGTCGGCGCCAGCAGGATGTCCCAGAGCTGGATGCGCAGGAACAGGCGGTAGTTGCCGGTCCGGGCGAAGAGTGCGATGGACACGATGGAAATCGCCGCATAGAGCAGCGCCACCGAGCCCGACCAGGCGCCAAAGGCGAGGTAGAGGCCGGCCCACAGGAACGAGATCGGCAGGATCAGGACCGCGATCAGGACGAGCAGCGCCTTGCGGCCCCGCGTCTCGTCGTCATCGGCTGGGTCGGCGCCGACCTTCGCGAGCCGGTCCTTGGCACGGCCGAACAGGCCCCGAAGGGACGTCACCGGGTGAGGATAGGCCCGGCCTCCGGAGCGAGCTCGGCGGGCCGCACGGGGACCAGCCATTTTCTGTTCAGAATCGAGTCTCCCGGCACGTCCGGTTTTCCTGCAGGGTTATCGTTGCCTGAGTGCCTGCTCCCTCCCTGGTGAAGCCCTCTCAGGGCATTCTCCTCATCGCCGACATCACCGGCTACACCATGTATCTCCAGGGCTCGGAGTTGGAGCATGCGCACGGAGTACTGACCGACCTGCTGGCGGTGCTGGTCGAAGGGACCCGGCCACCACTCGCTGTGTCCAACCTGCAGGGTGATGCCGTGTTCAGCTACGGCATCGACACCGGACAGGTGAGCGGTCAGACGTTCATCGAGATGATCGAGGCCATCTACGTGGCCTTCCGCCGGGCCATTGAAGAGATGGTCATGAACGCGAGCTGTGGTTGCAACGCTTGCGCCAATTTGGGGACCCTCGACCTCAAGTTCATCATCCATCATGGTGAGTTCCTCATCCAGACCATCGGTCTCAGCCGGGAGCTGGTGGGGAGTGATGTGATCGTCGCCCACCGCCTCGCCAAGAACACCGTTACCGCAACTACCGGAGTGCGGGCCTACGCGGCGTACACATCGGCTGCGGTCGAGGCTCTCGAAATCGCGAGCCTGGCCGAGGAGTGGATACCGCACCGGGAGGTCTACGACGCCGGGGAGGTCGAGTGCTGGGTGACGGACATGACTCCGGTGTGGGAGGAGGCGAAGAACCGCTCCGTCGTGATCATCGAGGAATCCGAGTACCGGGGAAAGGCCTCGGTCGACATCGCCGCTCCCATGGAACAGGTATGGGACCGCCTAGCCGACCCCGATCTCCGCCGACTCCTCGTCGGGTCCGATCGTCAGGTGCGTGAGACCAAAGTGAGACCGAGGGTGGGTGTCGGAGATGTCTACCAGTGTTACCACGGCGACGTTCGGCTGCCCTCGACCATCGTCGAATGGCTTCCGTTCAGCCGGATGCTCACCAAGGACGAGAACATCCAACTCCCGGGTGGGGCCACGGTCGACATACTCGTCGACTACCAACTGGAACCAACCGACGTCGGTACCCGGCTGACCATGGCCGGCGCCCATCCCGAGGGCACAGGGCCGGCCCGCGAAGTGTTCTACTCGATGGACGAGCCCCTGAAGCAACGTCTCGATGGCGCGCTCGCCGAGTTCAAGCTTCAGGTCGAGGCCACCCTGGAGACCCCGGCCGTCTGAGCCATCGGACCAAACGGGGCGGCGGATCGTCCGCCGCCCCGTGAGGCCAGGTGGGATGCCTCTGTCAGCTGAGTGTGCAGCCCTCCTCGTTCTCATCCGCCAGCATGTCCTTGGCTTCTTCGAAGTCACCGGTCGCATAGGCGTCCTGGACCAGATCGATGACCTGTCCTGTGGTGAATGCGTAGTCGACGTCGGGGCTGGTCGAGTTGAGCAGTGCGGCGACCGCATGGCGGGCCAATGCGTATTCGCCTCCTCCGCGCAGCCGTACCGCCTCCCCGAGTGTGGCTTCGAACACGGCGTCCACGCCGAACACGGTCTCGTAGTCGTCACCGGGCGAGAAGCCGACCCAGGAGTCGTAGTGGTGCGCTTGGCGCCAGAATCCTGGAGTGCACCCATCCCCACCCCGGGGCATGGTCGTCGTGGTCGTCGCGTGAGTGGTCGTCGTGGTGGCCTTGGTTGTGGTGGTGGTCGCGTGAGTGGTCGTCGTGGTGGGCTTGGTCGTGGTTGTGGTCGAGTGATAGGTCGTGGTCGTGCTGGGCTTGGTCGTGGATGTGGTGGAGTGATACGTCGTGGTCGTGGAACCGCCGTACGAGAGCCATTGGTTGAAGCTGGAAATGCTCCGGGCTCCGCCGGTGCTTGCCAGACCGAGCACGAGCATCGCTACCACCGATGCCACGCCTGCCGTGCGACCGAAGAGCCTGGCTCGCCTTCCAAGCGGGCGACGCTCTGATCGGCGTCGGCGACGCGTCTTACGAATCTGGGCCATTTGATTGCCTCCCTGCAGCCCCCTGAAACGGAAATGAATCTGTGTCCGGGTTTCCCGGCGATGATCGCCTTCAGGTCACCTCCTTCCCCTCAGCCGACCGAGAGCTCTTCGCTGACCGGTGCCGGCTCGGGGATCAGGTCGAGGAGCTCGGTGTTCAACCGGTAGAACATGCCGGCAGGCATCGAGCCCTGCCCGTGGCGACGATTGATCTCCTTGAGGAGACCGAGCCACTGGGAGCAGGCCTGCACCGGTGTCACCGCATCCGACCTCAAAGCCTCCCGGGTCTCGATGATGCGTCGTTCCAGGTCGGGGAGATACTCCACGTTGGATGTGGGCTCGACGATCGGAGGCTTCGGCTTGACCACGGTCAGGCGCCGGTGCTCCTTGATGCCAAGTGCGGCCGCGAATCGGGGCGAGTCGCCGACGATCAGCACGACGTCCTCTCCATCGATCTTCAGGTGGAAGCCGTCGGGCCTGGCCGTCACGTCGAGGTCGTCCAACGGGAGGACCGCCACCATCCTCTCTCCAGAGGTCAGGGTCATACGCTCGTGTTGGATATCGATCTCCACTCCCAGGGGGAGCTTGGCCCGGCCCGGCATGTGAAGCCTTGCGCTGAACGTCGACATCGTCCCTCCATCTCGTATTGGCCGCTCGGTTCGGGTGATCACATCACTCCTGTAATCGTCGAACCGCACATCGGGGTTACGGCGACTTGTCTGAATACGCGGAAGGGGGGCGGCCGGTGGCCGCCCCCCTTCCGGGCTCCGTTTGGTTGGAGGCTTTTCGCTACTCGTCGTTTCCTGGAGCGGACCTTCCCGGGTTGTCGGGCTTGCCGGCGTGGTCGGGCTTGCCGGTGCCTTCTGGTTTGCCCGCGTGATCAGGCTTTCCCGCATCTTCTGGCTTTCCGGCGTGTTCGGGTCTCCCGTTCCCCTGAACCTCAGACTCCGCGACCTCGGGCTTCTTGTTGCCGTGCTCGCAGTCGGCTTCGACGGACTCGAAGTCGACCACACCGGTCTCGCCGCCCACGATCGGCGTGTAGTCGGGGTCGCCTTCCGGTCCCACCTGCTGGTCGCCTTTGCCCAGTTCGGACTGGGCGATGAATCGGGCCACGCAGCCCCGGCCTGACCCCTGGTAGAGCCGGTTGAACAACTTCATGAACATTCCGTGGTTGACCTGGCCCGCGGGCCCGGTCACGTCGCCACCGCTGAGACCGCATTCGCCTTCGGCACCGGTGTACGGCGCCGGGGCGCCGGCAGGCTCCAGGCCCTCGGCCAGCTGGTCTTCCGGGCGGTCGGGGAAGGTGACCACTCCCACTTCGTCTTCGAGGTTGTCCACCGGGATCGAACCGTCGGCGGTGGGCGCTCCGTAGGTGAGCGTGAATTCCCCATCTCCCAGGCTGCAGTCGAACAGCCCGTCGAGCGCGCTGAGATTCCAGCCGAAGAAGTGATGGAGGATGTCGTATCCAAAGTTGAACAACGTGTCCTCGGCCTGTTCGGTGTCGACCACCTCGACTTCGGGGGCCTCCTCCTGGGCCCACGCCACCCCGGAGCCGATCAGCAACCCGAGCAAGACGAGACTGGTGAGCCCGAGCTCTTTTGATCTCCGCATGGAATTCCCTTCACGTTTTCGAGTCCCTCACCCGGGTAATCGAACGAAAACGCGGTTGGGTTACGCAACATCCTCCCCCGGCCCGGGTGTACGTCTCTCCAACGAGGGAATGAACCCGTGATCGTTACCCGAATCAGCGCTCAGGACTCGGTCACGGTGCCGATAACTGACGGGAGTCACCCCCTCATGACAAAAATGTCGACACCGACCGGACGGAGTTGAAGCTTGCCCCTTGGCGCCAACTTCTCGTCAGCGCTGGGCGCGGCCAAATCGGGCGCCGAGTGGGCCTGGGCCTTGCTCTATCGAGACCTCGCGGGGCCGGTGACCGGATACCTCGCCAGCCGGGGTGCTCCCGAGCCCGAGGACCTGGCCGCGGAGACCTTCCTTCAGGTCGCCCGCAACATCCAGAGTTTCGAAGGGGGAGAGGAGGCGTTTCGCTCCTGGGTGTTCGTGATCGCACATCGTCGGCTCATCGACGTCCGGCGCCAGCGGGGGCGGTCGCCAGAGCTGGTCGCCCTGTCCGAGGATGACCGCCCGGGTGGGGATGTGGAAGGCGAAGCGCTGGAACGGTTGGTCGCCGACGATCTGAGACGTGCCCTCGAAGTCCTCACCGTGGATCAGCGCGATGTCCTGTCGCTGCGTGTCATCGGAAACCTGACCCTCGAGGAGACTGCGGCGGTGGTGGGCAAGCGGATCGGGGCGGTCAAAGCCCTGCAAAGGAGGGCTCTGATCGCCCTCCGTCAGCATCTGGAGCAAAAGCGGGTATCCCTATGAGCCGGCCCGACGATTACGAGGCTGAGATGGCACAGACGCTGTCCGATCTCGAAATGGAACGGCTGCTCTCGGGGAACAACCCGGAGAATGACGATGCAGCCGATCTCGTCGCGCTCCTGGATCTGATCCGTGCCGGAGGCGATCGCTCCCCGTCCGAGGCCGCGGTGGCGCTGGTAGCCACTCAAGCGGCAAGCATCGCCAGCACCGCGCCGACAGCCGGGGCTCCCATCCGTCGACCGGGGCGAACCGCCGGGTGGAAGCTGCGGCCGCAGGTCGCGGTCGTCGCCGGGGCGATCGTCGTGTTTGGCGCCTTCTCGGGTGTTGCCGTGGCCGCCGACGGTGCGGTGCCCGGTGATGCCCTGTATGGGATCGACCGGGCCCTGGAGAAGATAGGGATCGGGGCCGGACATGCCGAAGAGCGGCTGGAGGAGGCCCGGGCATTGCTTTCCGACGGGGAGGCCAGTGAGGCCGTCCGTCATGTCACCGAGGTTCTCACCGAGGAAGAAGATGGATCCGAGGTCGGCGACGCTCGTGCCGCGCTCGAGGACGCCGCGGTGACCCTGGAGGATGACGGTCAGCTGAGCAGTACTCCAGCCCGAGAAGATGTCGCCGTGCTCCTCGACTACCTGCGGGCGAACATCGGAGACGATGTCGGGGCGGACGGGAAGGAGTTCGGACAGGGCGTGGCCGACCTGGCGCGTGACATCGACCCGGGGGGCGATGGCGGGCCGCCCACCTCCAACCCGGGACAGGGTCAGGGCAACGGCAATGGGAACGGCCAGTCCGAGGGAGGTGGGAACCAGGGCGGCGGCAACGGCAACGGTGGATCGAGCAGCGGAGACCAGGCTCCCGGGAACTCCGGTTCCGCACCGGGTCGGAGCGACTCCTAGCGAATCGTCACCGGTGAGATGCTGAAAGGGCCGCCGGCGCTCCCCTGAAGGCGATCCTCAGCGGCCGCTCCCTAACCTGTTCGCGGTGACCGTTTCACCACCCGGGATGCGGGTCGACGCCACCCTCAGGGTGATCCTCGTCGGGTTTCGGGTGGTCGCCGCTGTCTGGATCACCGTCCTCGGAGTCTTCGCAGTGGTCACCTACAACGGTTCCACCGCGGTCGTCGCCGGTGCGGTGGCCCTGGCCTGGGCCTGGACCGGGATCACCGTCCTCGTCGCCCGCAGAGAGAAGCTGGACCACCTTTGGTTCCTGGTCGCCGACCTCGCGGTTGCGGTGCTCATCGTGGTGGCCGATGCCCTCGACGGCCGGGGCTTCTTCGTCGGCGGCTTTCCCACCACATCGGTCCTGTTCTGGGGCTACGCCTACCGCATTCCCGGCGGGCTGGGCTCGGCAGCCTTGCTCGCCGCAGCGATCGTCGCCCCCGGCGACTACGACCTGGCAGGGAGCATCTCGGTGATCGTCCTCTATCTGGCGGTCGGCGGAGTGGCCGCCTGGGCCTTCGAGGCGCTTCGCGCAAACGAGCGACGCCGTATCGAGGCCGAAGCCGCCCTGGAAGAGGAACGGGCGGCACGCATCCGCAGCGATGAGCGCGCCGAGTTGGCGGCCCATCTCCACGACTCCGTGCTGCAGACCCTGGCCTTGATTCAGAGAACGTCCGAGTTGTCGGAGGTGCGCAATGTGGCCCGTGCCCAGGAGCGCGAGCTCCGCACCTGGCTCTACGGGGGCAAGGACCCTTCAGCCTCCCTGAGCGGCGCCCTGGAACAGGTCTGCTCCGAGATGGAGGCCAGGTTCGGGCTAGAAGTCGAGCTGGTCACCGCCGGGGACCGACGCCTCGACGATCGGCTGCGCGCCCTGATCGCCGCGACCGGGGAGGCGGTGACCAACGCCGCCAAGCACGCCGGGGTGGAGCAGGTGGCGGTCTTTGCCGACGCCGGGGCCGACCCGGTGGTGGTCTTCGTCAGGGATCGAGGGGCGGGCTTCGATCCCGGGCAGGTCGCCACCGATCGCAAAGGTATCGCCGAGTCGGTGGTGGGCCGGATGGAGCGACACGGGGGAAAGGCCGAAGTGATCAGCAGCCCGGGGACGGGAACCGAGGTCCGACTTAGCATGCCCGTCTCATGAGCGAACGACTGCGGGTGTTCCTGGTCGACGACCACGACCTGTTCCGCGCCGGAGTCCGGGCGGAGATCGGCGAGCACGTCGACCTGATCGGCGAGGCAGACGACGTGGCCGGCGCCATCGAGCTGATCCGAGAGCGCGAGCCCGACGTCGTCCTCCTCGACGTCCATCTCCCGGGAGGCGGGGGCCGGGCGGTCATCGACGCGGTCAAGGAGACCAACCCGGAGGTGAAGTTCCTCGCCATCTCGGTCTCCGATGCGCCCGAAGACGTGGTGGACGTGGTCCACGCCGGTGCCCGGGGTTATGTCACCAAGTCGATCCGTGGCACCGAGTTGATCGCCGCCATCGAGAAGATCGCATCCGGTGATGCCGTGTTCTCGCCAAAGCTGGCCGGCTTCGTCCTCGACGCGTTCACCGCCCTCACCCCTGCCGATGTCGACGACGAGCTGGCCTCGCTCACGGGCAGAGAGCGAGAGGTGCTGCAGCACATCGCCCGGGGCTACACCTACCGGGAGACCGGGGAGGCTCTGTTCATCTCAGTGAAGACAGTGGAGACCCACGTCGGGTCGGTGCTGCGCAAGCTGCAGTTGACCAATCGCAACGAGTTGACCCGTTGGGCGGCGGAACGTCAGCTGATCTGACCAAGGCCACCGGGTCCGAATCCCTGATCTCGGTTTGTCGCAGGAGCCGGGCGTGGATGTACTCGTGGACCACGGCGTGGGCGAACAAGTCGCGAGGCACGTCGCGGTTGGTGCGGACTATCGGGTTGTAACCGGCAGGCTTCCACACCAGGAACCTGGGGTCGTCGGTGAGCTCGGCGAGTATGGAGAGCACGGACTCGTCGAGCTGAAGCGAGTGCACCGCCCGCCGGTACTCATCAGAGGTGGTGAGCAGGCAGAAGGCGACGTTCATCAAGCACATTCCGGTCTCCAGGTCGAGACGCATCAGGCGCCGGCTCCCATCCACCGCGATCGGCCCCACCTCGAGCATCGAATAGTCGAGACGGCCGGATCGGGGGAAGGGTCGCCCGTCGAGGTCGGCCAGCACCTGATACAGGTTGAGGTCGTGGACGATGACACCGTTGTCGTCGAGGTCGGCCAGGGTCTCGGGGCGGAGCGTGGGCTCGTCGAGCCCGGTGTTGCGGGCGATGAAGGCGAGCACGTTGGTCTCGATGACGAAATGGCGCAGGAGCAGCTCGCCTCCCTCCTCGGAGACGAAATGGGAGAGGAACCAGATCCCGAGCCGGTCGAGCAAGCTGTGTGAGGAGAACCGGAATGGGAGCAGGCGCTTGACCAGTGTGATCAGCGCCACCGCAACCCGGCTCCCGACCCGGGCCACCGGACGCAGGTAGCGGTAGGACCACCGGGCCTGGTCGGCCTCGAGGAGACGGAGGGCGCGGCGGTCGAAGTGGAATGTGGGATCGCCGTGGAGGGCATTGAAGATCGCGGGCCCGCTGCCGTCCATGATCCGGCCCGTTCGCAGCTCAGTCATATTCCACCTCTTCGAGTTGGAGGGCGTAGAGGCGGGCCACCACCCGTGCGGTGTGCACGATGTTCTCGGCGATCTGAGGGCTGATCAGATCGGAGCGAAGGATGGCGAACATCTTGTCGGTGTGCTCCTGGTCGGCCCCGCCGTGATAAGTGAGGAAGCGGACCTGGTCCGGGGCGAGGTCGAGCTGGTCCCGGATCAGCTCCATCCATCGGGTCGCCTTGTTCGCCCCCAACCCTTCGATGATGTACATCGCTCCGAGCAGGTCGAAGGGGTTCTCCCGGCTCGCCTGGTGGAACATGTAGGCGGAGAGGGCCTCCGACCCGGGGTTCTTCCGCCGGTCCTGGATGTCCTCCAGGCGTCCGCCGACCGCCACGTAGTCGGTCTCCAACATTCTGAAGTCGAGTTGCTCCTCGGAGGCGTGTTCGATGAACTCGGCTCGAAGGTCGGCATGCTCCACCGTGAGGTTGGAGGCGGCCCGGGTGATCCAGCGGGCGCCCTCGATCACCTGCTGGCGCAGGTTGACCAGCAGGCTCCGGTAGTCGTCGAGGGTGGCGGTCCTCGACTCGATGCGACGGACGATGGGAGCCCGTGAGAGCTGCTCCTCGAATCCGGCCCAGACCAGGGCCAGCTCCTCGAGGAGCCACGCGTTGGTCTCGGTCTCTCTGACAGTGGTGGTCATTGCACTTCCTTTCCGTCGACGCAGGTGAGGTGGGCAAAGGAAACGGTGAATCGGCCCGACTCGGGGACCATGAGCAGGATCCGGTCGCCGGGGCGGAACCGCCCCCTGGACCAGGCCTCTTCCAGCATGATGTAGATGGAGGCGGCGCCGGTGTTCCCCCGGGTTCGCAGGTTGGTGAACCAACGCTCCTCGGGGATCATCAGCCCGGCTTCGGACATCAATCGGACGATGTCGGAGCGGAAATAGTCCGACGAGTAGTGGACCAGGAGATGGTCGACGTCCCCGGGTTGAACCCGGCCCGCCCGGACCAGCCCCACGTATTCCTCGACTCCCAGGGCGACGATGTTGTTGAGGATCCCGGTGTCCTGTCGCAGGTTGAGCATGGCCGCCGTGTCGGCAGCCGCCGGGGTGGGCCGGTCCTGCCAGGTCGACCCGGCCTCGACCTGGTCCGGGGCCGATGCCCCTGCATACATGCACACCGGGAAGCGGTGGGCGTGGGAGACGAGGTGGATCCAATCGATGCGGAGCGAGATTCCGTCAGGGCCGGGTTCGGGCTCGACCACCACCGCGCCGGCACCGTCGGAGAGCATGTAGCGGAGAAAGGCGGCGTCGAAGCCTGAATCGGCCGGGTAGCGCTCGGCGCGGAGGCTGCGGCTGACCAGCTCCGAGGCCACTGCGACCCCGGTGCGATGCCGGCCGAGGCGGACCGCGTCGTCCACGGCACGAAGGGCAGCGATACCGGAGCAGCACACCCCGCCCGCGCTCAGGATCTCCATCGGGCCGCCACCGATCCGCCCGTGGACCATCGAGGCGAAACCGGGGACGGGGAGGTCGCCCTGAGTGGTGCCGGTGGCCAGGATTCCCACGTCCTTGGCGGTCATGCCTCTTGATTGGAGGGCGGCCCTGGCCGCTTCGGCAGCCATCTCCTCGTTGAGGACAGTGGTGTTTCCCTGGTGGTCGAGGGCGTAGTGGCGCTTCTCGATCCCATTCGCCTCGAGCATCCGGCGCCGCAACCGGTCCGAGCTGCCGGGGATGACACCGAGGTAGGCCTCCAACTCGTCGTTTCCGATGGGGGGGCCGGGAAGGAAGGCCCCGACGCCGGTGATATAGGAGGTTCGGGTCATGATGCCCTCCCGGTGACCTGTGATCTCCTTCTCTCCCAAAGCCGGGCCCCGCTCACCCCGCCGACCACCACTGCGGCAAAGGGGAGGCTGAGGGCGAGACCATTGAGACCTTCACCGTCGGACACCCCGCCGGCGGCGAGCATGCCGAGCCCGACGCAGGCGGTCACCACCGCCGCCACCGGCTGCCAGACCGGTGGTGCAGGGCGCGGATCGGGATTGGGACGCTCGAACCTGCCGAAGACCATGATGAAGGGGAGGGTGGCCACTGCCAGGGCCCCCAACCACAGCGGGCGGGTCAGCCACCATTCCGAGGTGGCGGTGGCGACACCGAGCCCGAAACCGTCGAGCAGGAGCAGGGCACCGATCATCATCACCATCGCCGTCATGTGCCATAGGTAGACGGTCATGATCCGACCGTTGACCAGGACCACACCGGTCCAGACCCGTTCCCGGGAGAGCCAACGGCGGGCGGGGCCTTCGAGGGCGAGGATGAGCCCGGCCTGGAACACGGCGAGGGCGAGCAGGGTCACCTTGGGCGGCTGGCTGTTGTTGACTCCATCTGTGACCAGACCCACCATCGCCACCGGGTAGGGGCCAAAGAGCACGAGAGCGGCGGTGGCGATCAGGCCTGCTGCCGAGATCGAGAGGCGTCGAGTGACACCGCCGAACTTGGAGTCGGCCCAGGCGTAGCCGAGACCGTGCACCGTGCCCCACATGAAGAGATAGTTGAGGAAGCCGGCGTTGGTCAGGCCCAGCCTGCCCAGGGACAGCAGGTCCATCAGCCCGGCCACAGCACCGGTGAGGAGGAGCGCCTTCCACCCGTACCGGTCCCAGGCACGAAGGGTGATCGGGGTGAAGGCAACGACCGCCACATAAGTGGCGAGAAACCAGACCGGGACGAAGGCGCCCTGGGACCCGATCCTGAGCAGGTCGCGATCAATCCCGGCTTGGAGGAGGAGATACGCGCCCACCCCCCACACCGCCAGGAGCGGAATCACCGGGAGAAGCAGTCGGCGGAGCCGGGCCCGCAGCCAGGATCCGTAGGACTCGCCCCGGCGCACGGCCGATCGCCAGCTGACCGCGTTGGCGTACCCACCCACCAGGAAGAAGATCGGCATCACCTGGAGGATCCAGGTCAGGTAGTTGGTCCACGGGGAGACCGAGAGCAGGAAGTCGACCCGAAAGTCGTCGGGCTGCATCTGTGGTGCGGACATCAACCAGTGACCGAGCACCACCACGACGATCGATGCCGCGCGGAGGAAGTCGACGTATCGGTTGCGTTCCGCGGGGGTGCTCTCCGCGAGACGACGGGCCTGCTGGTAGTTGGTCATGCCGCAAAGTGTCGGTCGCGGCACCGCCGCCGACCATGGGGTGACCCCCTGATCGTGGGCTCAGGGTC
>JBIOVB010000008.1:0-4299 GCA_044867525.1 Acidimicrobiia bacterium
TGCCCCGCAATCAACTCATCGTGTTCACGGGACTGTCCGGTTCGGGCAAGTCCTCGCTGGCGTTCGACACCATCTACGCCGAGGGGCAGCGCCGCTACGTCGAGTCGTTGTCCGCCTACGCCCGCCAATTCCTGGGACAGATGGACAAGCCCGACGTCGATTTCATCGAGGGACTGTCGCCGGCGATCTCCATCGACCAGAAGACGGCATCTCGCAACCCCCGGTCCACGGTGGGAACCGTCACCGAGGTCCATGACTACCTCAGGTTGCTCTACGCCCGGATCGGGATCGCCCACTGTCCCAATGACGGGACCCCGGTGGCCCGCCAGACCCCACAGCAGATCGTGGACCGGATAATGGAGTTGGAGGAAGGCACCAGGTTCCAGGTGCTGGCCCCCGTGGTCCGTGGCCGCAAAGGCGAATACGAAGGGCTGCTCTCGGATCTGGCAAAGCAGGGCTTCGCCCGGGCCCGGATCGACGGTGAGGTACGGGAGCTCACCGAGGAGATCAAGCTCGACCGCTACTACCAACACACCATCGAGGTGGTAGTCGACCGGCTGGTGCGCAAGGAGGGGATGGGCCAGCGACTGACGCAGTCCCTGGAAACCGCGCTCACATTGACCGAAGGTGTGGCCGACATCGAGATCGAGGGCGGGCCCACCCTCACCTTCTCCCAGCACCTCGCCTGCTCCGAGTGCGGGCTCAGCTTCGAAGACCTTCAGCCCCGGAACTTCTCCTTCAACAGCCCATACGGGGCCTGCCCGGAGTGTTCAGGTATCGGCACCAGGTATCAGGTCGACCCCGAACTGGTGATCGGGGACCCCGACCTGACCCTGGAGCAGGGTGCGATCTCGATGTGGGCGTCGAACCGGATGCGTTACTACTACCGGCTGTTGAGCGGGCTCGGCGAGGCCTACGGCTTCTCCATGGACACCCCTTGGGGGGACCTCGGGGACGAGATCAGGGAGATGATCCTCTACGGAACCGGTGAGGAGAGGATCACCATCCACTATGTCAACCGGTTCGGGCGGAAACGGCAGTGGACCACCACCTTCGAGGGGGCGGTGCCGTTCCTCACCCGCCGCCACGAGTCGGCGGAATCGGAGTCGGCCCGTGAGTACTACCAGGAGTACATGGCCGAGGTGCCCTGCGACGCCTGTGGAGGCGGGCGGCTCAACCCGGTGGCCCTGGCAGTGACCATCGACGGCCGGAACATCGCCGAGGTCTCCGATCTCAGCCTCGGTGATGCCCAGGACTTCTTCGAGCGGCTCGAGCTCTCGGCGCGTGACGCCAAGATCGCAGAACGGGTGCTCAGGGAGGTCCAGTCCAGGATCAGGTTCCTGCTCGACGTCGGGCTCGACTACCTCACATTGTCACGGTCGGCAGCGACCCTTGCTGGTGGTGAGGCGCAGCGGATCCGCCTCGCCACTCAAATCGGGTCCGGCCTGGTCGGGGTGCTCTACATCCTCGACGAGCCCTCGATCGGCCTCCATCAACGTGATAACCAGAGGCTCATTGAGACCTTGCTCCGGCTCCGGGACATGGGGAACACCCTGATCGTGGTGGAGCACGACGAGGACACAATCCGGGTCGCCGACCACGTCCTCGACATCGGGCCCGGCGCCGGGGAGCACGGAGGGGACATCGTGGCCCAGGGCACGCTGGAAGACATCACCCGGGCCCAGGACTCGATCACCGGCGACTACCTGGCAGGGAGGCGCCAGATCCCGGTCCCGTTGATCCGGCGCACCGGAAACGGAGAGATGATCCGTGTCCTTGGCGCCACCGAGAACAACCTCCAGGGCCTGGACGTCGACTTTCCGCTCGGTGTGTTCACCGCGGTGACCGGGGTATCCGGCTCGGGCAAGTCGACCCTGATCGAGGAGATCCTGTGGAAGACGCTGGCCAACCGGGTGAACCGGGCACGGGTGGTGCCGGGCCGGCACAAGCGAGTCGAGGGGGTCGAACTAATCGACAAGGTGATCGACATCGACCAATCGCCGATCGGGCGTACCCCGCGCTCCAACCCTGCCACCTACACCAAGCTCTTCGACCACATCCGGGCGCTCTACTCCCAGACCAACGAGGCCAAGGCCCGCGGCTACAAACAGGGCCGGTTCTCGTTCAATGTTCGTGGCGGCCGATGCGAGGCGTGCTCCGGCGACGGGACCATCAAGATCGAGATGCATTTCCTCCCCGACGTCTACGTGCCCTGTGAGGTCTGTGGCGGCAAGCGCTACAACCGGGAAACCCTGGAGATCCTGTGGAAGGGGCACAACATCTCCGAGGTGCTCGAGATGTCGGTCGAGGAAGCCCTTGGGCTTTTCGAGAACCAGCCCAAGATCGTGAGGATCCTGCAGACCCTGTATGACGTCGGGCTCGGCTATGTCCGACTCGGTCAGCCGGCCACCACGCTCTCCGGTGGAGAGGCGCAGCGGATCAAGCTGGCCTCGGAGTTGGGGAAGCGGTCGACCGGGCGCACCTTTTACATCCTCGACGAGCCGACAACCGGGCTCCACTTCGAGGACATTCGCAAGCTGCTCCAGGTACTGCAGCGCCTGGTGGATGCTGGGAACACGGTCGTTGTGATCGAGCACAACCTCGATGTGGTGAAGTCGGTCGACTATGTGATCGATCTCGGGCCCGAAGGGGGAAGTGGCGGGGGCCGGATCATCGCCACCGGGACACCGGAAGAAGTGGCGCAGGTGGGGGAGAGCTACACCGGGAAGTTCCTTCGAGAGCTGGTTGGCGGTTGAGGGGGAGGATCTTTCGCCGAATGCCGCCGTCCCGGATGACTCGAACCGAAGTCCCTTCGACCCGGCGAACTGCCGCAATCGGCGCCGTCCTCATGGTCGGTCTCGTCTGTGTCGTCCGATTCGCATACACGTCGCCCGCAAACCTCGACTACATAGCGGTGGTCTCTGCGAACACCGGCGTCGACTTTGGGGCGTGGCCCGCCTGGTTCTACGCGGGGGCGAACGGAGACGCCCCTATTTTCGCCGTGTTCGCGGCCGACCCGTTCGTGCAAGGGCCGGCGAACCTGGTTCTGCAGACCGGATACCGATTCACAATGGTCGGGTTCTCGTGGCTAGCTGCCATTCTCTCGTTTGGTCAGTCCAGCCTCATCTTCATTGCGATGTCCGTGATCGGCGCGGCGTGCGTGGGGGCAATGGCGTACATCACCATTCGCCAGCGTGACCACCTTGGCTGGCCCGCCTGGCTCCTCGTGGCCAACCCGGCCTTAATTGTCGGGTTTCTGGGTAACACCGCCGAGCCACTGGCCCTTCTGTTGCTGACACTTGCGTTTATCACCACGAGCTCCTGGTCGACCGGGTTCCTGGCGATGGTCCGACCGCCGTATCTGACCGGAGTGGCGGACATGCCGAGGAAGCTTCTCATTGGGCTGGTTGTCGCCGGTGTGTTCCGGGTCGGCGGTGCCTGGTTGGTGGGCACCTCGCCATTCGAAGGAACGGCCGTCGCCCTCGGTCTGCCATTTGTGGGATTTCTGGAGACACCATCCCTGCTCGGTGGGCTGGTGCTCGCGTCTGCACTGGCGACTGTCTTCTTGGGCATTCGGCGGAAGTCGTGGTCGTGGGTGTTATCCGGCCTTTTGGTGTTGATGATGAGCGCCACCGTCTACGACACACCGGTCAACGCGGTCAGGGCGGCTGGCGTCCTTCCCGTGCTCTGGGCTTTCAGCGCGACGCCAACGAGGCCCAAATGGTTCTCACGTTCTTGAAGGTCCGTTGTTCCGTGCCGATGAACTATCTGTGAGCGGTCGCAGTCACAGGATCGAGCTCGTCATAGTGACGACCATCGTCCTGCTTGGAGCGTTCTACGCGCGTTCCGAGTACATCCCGCCCTGGGCAGAGCGCAACCTCGAGATCGCCGCGGAGAAGTGGGACCTGCCGGTCGCCGACGTACACCCGTGGTTCTCAGCGTGGACACTGGGCGACGGCCAGGCTTTTGCGGTGATCGCCGCTGACCCTCTCGGTCTTGGATTCGGCGACGCTCTCAGGGAGCCGGGCTACAGGTACCAGCGGGCCGGGTACTCGTGGCTGGCATGGGCCGCCAGCGGTGGCCAGGCGGGACTAGTTCCCTATGCGCTGGCAATGGTCGGCGCATTGGCGGTGCTCGGCACTCTGGTGCTGGCGATCTCACTCCGGGGCCGCATCGGCCCCTCGGCGTGGTTCCTCGTCCTCAACCCCGCTTTGTACATCGGGTTCGCCGGTGATACCGCCGAAGCTCTCGCCATCCTCTTCCTGGGCCTGACCCTGGCCTCGAGCAGCCCGTGGGCGG
>JBIOVB010000009.1:0-66465 GCA_044867525.1 Acidimicrobiia bacterium
CGAGGAAAGCTGGCCCGCAGGCTGACCTCATGAGTTGGTAAGGTCCCCGGGGGAAACCCCGGGGACCTTTTTTTGGTCGAGGAGGACGGCTTGTCCGAAGCAGTTGAGGTTTCGGCCCCGGTCGAAGGCGGCAGACGCTGGGGACCTGTGCTCCGGGACATTCTGATCGCGGTCGGGGTCTTCATTCTCCTGTGGCTCGGGTTGCGGGTGTTGCGTGACCCGGACACATTCGCCGGCATGGGGGATCTAGCCGGCAAGCTGGCCCAAGCCGCACTCGCCCTGGCCATCGGCATCGCCGGGGTGTGGGCGGTTTTCATAGTCGTCAACGCGCTCGTCGAGCATCTTCCGGTGCGAGCGGCAGAGCTGATCCGGCCCTGGGTCTTCGTGCTCCCAGCGTTGGCGGTGGTCGGGGTGTACCTGGTGTATCCGGCGGTGCGGACCATCAGCCAGAGCTTCACCGAGCTCCCGGAAGGGGGAAACGCCCTCTCCAACTACACGAATGCATTTACCGACCCCGACGTCCAGATCGCCCTCCGCAACAACCTGATCTGGCTGCTGGTGGCACCACTCACCGCGGTGGTGATCGGGCTCGCCTTCGCCGCACTCGCCGATCGCGTGAAACGTGAATCCTTGGCCAAGACCTTCATCTTCCTCCCGCTGGCGATCTCGATGGTCGGTGCCTCGGTGATCTGGGGGTACATGTATGCCTGGCGGGTGCCCGGGACGTCGCAGGTGGGCCTGATCAATGCCATCATCCAGGCCTTCGGCGGGGAACCGGTCGCGTTCATGCAGGTTCCCACTCTCAACACCTTCGCCATGATCGTCATCATGATCTGGCTCCAGGTCGGGTTCGCCATGGTCATCCTCTCGGCGGCCATCAAAGGGGTCCCCATCGAGCTCACCGAAGCCGCTCGAATCGACGGGGCCACCGAGACCCAGGCCTTCTTCAGGATCCTGCTCCCTTCGATTTGGGGCTCGATCATCACCGTGTTCACCACCATCGCCATCGGCGTGCTCAAGGTGTTCGACATCGTCTACGTCATGACCAGCGGGGCTTTCGACAGCAGCGTGGTAGCGATGCGGATGTTCGAGGAGATGTTCCGGTTCCGGAACTTCGGTCAGGCAACCACCATGGCCGTGCTCCTCTTCATTGCGGTGGTCCCGATCATGATCATCAACGTTCGCAACCTCCGAAGACAAGGGATCGGGCAATGACCGTCACAGCAGAACCGCTACCCGAGGCCGCTGTCCGCCCCAAGCGGGCCAAGGAGCCCACCGCACGAGCCGGGTGGCCGGTCAAGCTCAGCGTTCTGCTGATCGTGATCCTGTGGACGATCCCGAGCATGGGTCTGCTCATCGGGTCGTTCCTACCTGCTTCGGTGGCAACCAGCACCGGGTGGTGGACTGCGCTCTTCAACCCCTTCAGCACGGAATGGACCCTGAACAACTACACCAACGTCCTGGGTCGTGGTGGCATGTTCGAAGCCTTCATCAACAGCCTGATCGTCACCATTCCCTCGACGGTGATCCCGATCACGCTGGCAGCCTTCGCGGCCTACGCCTTCGCCTGGGTCAAATTCCGGGGTCGAGCATTCCTGTTCGCCGTGGTCGTCGGGTTGTTGGTGGTCCCCTTGCAGATGTCTCTGGTTCCCCTGCTTCAGATCTACCAGTCCGCCGGGCTCACCGGGTCCTTCCTCGGGATCTGGCTGGCTCACACCGGGTTCGGGCTCCCCCTCGCCATCTACCTGCTCTACAACTACATCTCGCAACTGCCGAAGGACATCTTCGAATCGGCTTACCTGGACGGAGCCAGCCCGTTCACCGCCTTCACCCGGCTGGTTCTCCCCCTATCGCTACCGGCGCTCGCCGCCTTCGCCATCTTCCAATTCCTCTGGGTGTGGAACGACCTGCTGGTGGCCCTGGTGTTCTTGGGGACCACAGAGGACGTCGCGGTGATGACCATTCAGATGGCGACACTGGCTGGGACCAGAGGCGAAGCGATTCACTTGCTTACCGCTGCCGGCTTCATCTCCATGCTTCTCCCGATGATCGTGTTCTTGCTCCTGCAGCGTTTCTTCGTGCGCGGGCTCCTCGCCGGCTCGGTCAAGGGCTGAGCAGCAAGCGCACCGGATACCTGGTGCAAGGTACGTTCCAGGCATGAGGTTTGGAGCGTTCGTCCCCCAGGGTTGGCGTCTCGACCTGGTCGGCATCGAGCCGCCTGACCACTGGTCGACCATGACAGCCGTGGCCAACGCGATCGAGGCCGCGGGGTACGAGTCGGCCTGGGTCTACGACCACTTCCACACCGTTCCCGAGCCCACGCAGGAGCCCACCTATGAGGCGTTCACCCTCATGGCGGCACTGGCGGCCGCCACCGAAACCGTCCGCCTCGGGCAGATGTGCACCTGCAACTCCTACCGCCCCCCGTCCTACCTGGCGAAAGTGGCGGCGTCGATCGACGTGATCTCGGGTGGCCGCCTGGAGATGGGGATCGGCGCCGGGTGGTATCAGGGCGAATACGAGGCCTACGGCTACGAGTTCCCCAGCCCCGCAGTGCGAATCGGCCAGCTCGCCGAGGCGGTCGAGATCATGACGCTGATGTGGACCGAGGATGAGGCTCGCTTCGAGGGTCGCTATTACAACGTGGACGGCGCGATCTGCCGCCCCAAGCCGCTGCAGCAGCCCCATCCCCCGCTCTGGATCGCAGGCGGTGGGGAGCAGCTCACATTGCGGGTTGCAGCCGAGCACGCCGCATACACCAACTTCGGCATCGACCTCGCCCAATTCCATGCGAAGTCGGCGGCTCTCGAGAGCCACTGCCGCGACGTGGGGCGGGATTTCGACGCCATCGTGCGCTCCAGCAACTTCAACATCATCTGCGCCGCCACCGAAACGGAGGTGGCGGACAAGCTGGACTGGCTCGAAGACAAAGCCCGAAGTCTCGTCTCCGAGGAGAAGGCGGCCGAGCAGCGGGAGGAGTTCCGTCGCTTCTCGGGCACTCCGGAACAGATCGTGGAGAAGCTGCGACCGTGGGCCGATGCCGGCCTGGAGTACACCATCGTCTACTTCCCCGACCCCGCCTACGACCGGAGTGGGTTGGAGCTGTTTGCCCGGGAGGTGATCCCCGCCTTCGCCTGACCTCCCGAAATTTGGACCGTGAGGTCACTATTTGACCCCTGGATGTCCAAATTTCGGCGGGCGTCAGTGCCCGACGGAGCGGGGCTCGGTGCTCGGGTCGGGGAACCCGGGTCGGGGCACGACTTGGTCCGCAGCGGCGTCCAGCCTCCTCGCCTGCGGGTAGAAGGCCAGGGCGATGAGCCCCACCACGACTCCGGCCATTATCAGCGAGCGCTGGACCCCAAAGATCCCGGCGAGCCAGGGGGCCACCGCCAACGGGAGAAGGTGAGCCACCTCGGAGTGGACCTGGGAGACACCGGTGATCCGCCCCAGCAACGGTTCGGGAGAGTTGATCTGGATCATCGTGCGCAACAAGGGGGCCATGGCCCCGATGACCAGGCCCCAGGTCATACCGGCGGCTACCACCACGGGTAAGCGATCGGTGCCCACATACAGGAGGTCTCCGATCGAGTTCAACGCAACCAAGATCACGACGGTGCGGGCGCTTCGCAGCCGTGCCGGGAGACGAGACGAGATCACGGTGCCGGCAACCAGACCGATCCCGAACAACGAGTTGATCCAGCCCATGGTCGCCGGGCCCACGCCGAGCACATCGCGGTAGAACAGTGGCTCCAGCGCGCTGAAGGTCCCGAACAGGATCCACACCAGCGAGCCAACGATCAGGAAGAAACGCAGCGCGGCGTGCTTGTAGGAGTAGCTGAACCCCTGTCTCAGCTCGTCGAGGCCATGCGAGCCCTCCCGATCCTGCTTGGCCACCGCCCGCACCGTCACCGGGACCACGATCAGGGCCGCCACTGCGGAAGTGGCTGCATCGAGGACGAAGATGCTCTCCAACCCGATCGTCACCGTCATCAGAGCCCCTGCCGCCGGGCCCACGACGAATGCGGCCCAAGAGGCGCCTTCGATATAGCCATTCACCTTCGCCAGCCGGTCCTGGTCGTCGGTGAGGTAGGGAGCGAAGGAAGCGATCGCGGTGAACACCGGGGTGCCCACCAACCCGAGGAGAAAGGTCATCACCACCATCGCCGGGATGGTGTCGGCAAAGATCATCCCGATCGCCACCGGGATGAACAGGATCTCCCCGCCGATCAACACCCTTCGTGGGTCGAAACGATCGACCAGGACCCCGGCGATCGCCGACCCGATCAGCGAGGCGACACCGAGGGCTGCCATGACCGCGGCCACCTCTCCGGCGGTCGCCTCCAACTGGAAGGCGGTCTTGCCCCAGATTCCGACGAAGAAGGCGGCCTCACCACCGACCCGGGAGATGAAGCGGGCGGCGACGACCCGAACGACGTCTCGATCAGCCCACATTGCGGCCACGCTACCGGCGGCGACCGTCAGATCAGACTGGAATAGTCGGCCTCGAGCCGGGTCCAGTCCAACTTGGCCATGAACCCCCCCAGGCTGAGGGCCACGCTGAGGGCGGGGAGGTCGTCGAAGGGCGGAGGGATGAACTCGGGCTGTTCCACGAGACCTTCCTCCTCCAACTGATGGAGCACCGACATGTCGAGCAGGTCGACCTTTCCGCAGAAGAGCAATGGGATCCGATGCGCCTTGCCGGTCTGAATCGCCAGCCGCACATAGAGGAGGGTCAGCACCAAACCCTTGCCATAGCCAAGGTCCTTGGTGAACGGGCCTGCATCGGGCAGGCTCCCCCGGTAGATGCGATGCGCCGCTGACCATGCCTCGTCCTCATTCAGGCCATCAGTGCGGAACGCTTCGAATACCTCGATGAAGGTCGCGCCCTCACTGGCCATCTTGATTCCCTCGATGCGGTGCATCAGCTTCGCCAGCCTCCGGGGATGGCTCCTCATGTTGATCATCTCGGTGAGCACCGCCAGGCCCTCCTGGGTGACGGTGGATCGGGGCGCCGCCTTCCCGAGGAAGGTGCACACCGGCTGGGCGAGGCCGTTGAGTGTGGTACCGACGTGGACCCATCCCTCGTGGGCCTCGAGCAGGTCGAGGTCGCGCTGGGAGAAGAACTTGTCCTCGTTGAGCTTTATGTAGTCGGCCCCGGCGGCGGCATCGGCCGCGATCCCATCGTCGGCCTTGACGTCGATCCTCCCCGGGCCCATCGACTGGTCGAGTTGGCGCTGCAGGATTCCCACCGCCGTCGTGCCGTCGATCGAGCGAGCGTCTTCCATCTCCATTATCTCCCCGGCCAGACCTTCCAGGATGTGCCTCATCTGCTCGGCGAGATCGGCAATCGTCGGCCCGCCGACATGGAACACGTCGTGAGGAGTCCCGTAGAGAAGCCCACTCAGCTGGGCGAAACCCTCGGTCCCCCGGCTCTCCAACAAGTCCACCACCTGGAGGTACTGCTCACACATGAAGCGCATCATCACCGAGGCCGGAGCCACCGGGCCGAGCCGGCTCAGGATCTCCCCCTGGATCGCCCGGAGCTCGGTGCGGGTTTGCATCGGGTCCAGCCTGATTTCCTTCGCCTCGTAGTAGCCGCGGTCCACCTTCGGCTGCTCCTTGAAGCCGGAGGCGAAGAAGTCCTTCTTGACCTGGTCGTCCCAATTGATCGCGCTCAGCACCCGAATCGGGCGCTGCGTCTCGACGATGCGGTCGGAGAGATCTCTAATCGTCTGGCTGTAGGCATCCGCCCCGGTCAAGTTGTCTCCTGGCTGGCTGGATGCCGAATCTACCCCGCGCGAAACCCGGCCGACCAGGTGTTGAGAAGGCGGGTCGCCGCAGCCCGGCCGGAACGGATAGCCCCGTCGATCGACCCCGACCCCGTGGTGTGCTCACCGGCGAAGAACACCCGGCCGAACGGCTCCTCGAATTGTCTGAGCAGTGGCCTGATGCCGGGGCCGATCACCGTGTAACAGCCGCCGGCCAATTGATCGGCGCCCCAGTCCACAATCGTCGGTGCGCCGGTCAATTCGACCTCGGGCGCCGAAGCTCGGAGTCTCGCCTCCGGATAGGCGAGCAGCTCGCCCACACCAGCTGCCGTTCCGGCAAACCCGGTCACCGCCATCCGCACATCGCCGTGCCCGGCGAGACCGGTCCAATACCAGGCCGGGATGTCGGTGTCCTGACGGCGGAAGAGAGGCGGATTCGAGCGCGTGGTCATCGCCACCTTGGCCGCGGTCCCCATCTCGATCCGGTCCACCGTGCTCGCCAGGGGCTGGGGAAACCCCGGATCGAACTCGATGCGCCTGAGCATCGGGAATGGCACCGCCACCACTACCGCATCGGCGTCCATCACCTCGCCGGCTGCTTCGATGGCGACACCGTGACTGCTCTGGGCAACCGAGGTGATCACGGTCTCCAAGGACACGGTGAGCCCGGAGGCCATCGCCTTCGCCAGGGAGTCATTCCCCCCGGCGATCCGGTAATAGACGTGCTCGCCGTAACCGAAATCGGCGCCAATCTCCGAACCGGCCACGATCTCGAGTGGTGCGCCGCAGGTGCCCTCGAGTCGGGATCTCAGCACCTGAAAGGCGGGGCTCCCGTCGGCGACCTCGTCGACGACTGCGGCTGCGGTGATCGATTCCAACTCACCGTCGGAGAGGCTCGCCACAAGGTCGGCCAGCGCCCGGTTGACCCGCTGGTGCTCCGCCATTTGTATCTCCTCGCCACCCACCGCGTCCCGGGTCACGAAATCGATGCCGGGGTCGACGAGCCGCAGTCCGAGCTCGGCCGCGAGCCCGAGGACCGCATCCTGGCCGGAGGCGATCCACTCCCCGCCCAACTCGACCACCTCGCCGTTGTCCAACATGGTCGACCAAACCCTGCCTCCGACCCGGTCCCGGGCCTCGACCACCACCACGTCACAGCCGGAATTCGCCAGGTCGCGGGCCGCAGCGAGGCCGGCGACCCCGGCTCCGACGACGATCGCAGCGAAACCGGGGGGCATCCTCCGATTCTCGCGCGCCGTTGTCGACCCATAGGTCGATAACGGCGCGCGAAAACGAGGGGGGAAGACCGGTGGAGACTCCGGTTACCCTCCCGCCGTGCCCGACCACGGCTACCCCGTCACCATCGATCGCCGGGTGTTCGTGGAAATGGACGACGGCATCCGGGTGGCGCTCACGGTCTACAGGCCGGACGCTGCGGGCGACGGGCCTTTCCCCACGGTCCTCGAGTCCCTTCCCTACCGCAAGGACGACGACTGCACCGCCCGCGACTGGACGACCTACGCATATCTCGCGGCCCGCGGCTTCGCCGGGGTCCGCATCGACCTCCGGGGCACCGGTGCCTCCACCGGGGTCATCGTCAACGAATACACCGGCCAGGAGCAGCAGGACAACCTGGCAGTCATGGAGTGGCTGACGGACCAGGACTGGTGCAGCGGTGAGCTCGGGATGTGGGGCATCTCCTGGGGTGGGTTCAGCGCATTGCAGACCGCCATGCTGCGCCCTCCCCACCTGAAGGCCATCCTTCCCATGCACGCCACACACGACCGGTTCGCCTGTGACGTGCACTACACAGGGGGCTCGTTGCACGCTGCCGAGCAGGTGGACTGGCCGACATCGATGGTGGCCACCAACGGCTTGCCCCCCGACCCGGACATCGTCGGCGAAGTCTGGTTCGAGCAGTGGATGGAGAGGTTGGAGTCAACCCCGCAATGGCCGTTCGAGTGGCTGCGCCACCAAAGGCGAGACGCCTACTGGCTCCACGGCTCGCCCTGTGCCGACTACGCCTCGATCCAGGCCCCGACCTTGCTGATCGGGGGCTGGCTCGACGGTTACGTCGACGGGATGTTGGCCCTCACCGAGCACCTGACCTGCCCAACCCGGGCGGTGATCGGCCCCTGGGGCCACTACCGCCCCGCCACCGGCGTGCCCCAACCGACCCTTGATCACCTCGACCTGATGTCTCGCTGGTTCGGGCATCACCTCCGGGGCGACGACAACGACATCATGAGCCTGCCCAAGGCCTCCGTCTTCGTGAGGACAGCGGCCCCCTTCGACGGCGACCGGGTGGAGGGCTACTGGCGGGGGGAGCCCGACTGGCCGCCACAGGATCGCTCGGAATGGCGGGCGACACTGGCCGACTTGACCCACGACACGGTGACCTGGTCCGGGCCGCAATGGGTGGGCGCACATGCTCCGGCATGGGACCGGGCCGGGATCGGGAGCAAGCCTGGCGTGGCCGACGACGAGGCGTCCATCACCTTCCAGTCCGCCCCGCTGACCGAGAGACTGGAGATCCTCGGCCAGCCTGAGGTCGAGCTCACGGTCACCTCGGACCGACCGCTGGGAATGGTGGCGGCAAGGCTCTCGGCGGTGTCCCCCGAGGGGGTCCCCCACCTCATCTGCCGGGGGAATCGCAACCTGGTGTTCCCCGACGACCTCTCCGAGCCGATCCAGGTCGAACCGGGGCGGGAGCTGACAGTGAGATTCCCCCTGCTCGCCTCCTCGGCGGTCATCGAGGCGGGATGGAACCTGCGCCTTGCTCTAGCCGGCGCCGACTTCCCGGTCGTATGGCCACCCGGCGAGCGGTTCACACTCTCGGTCGATCCGAGCCGGTCGCTACTGATTCTGCCCAACGTGCCCCCCCGACCGGCAGAGCGCAGCCTGGACTGGCCTGAGTCGGAGCCTCCGCCGACTCCGAACGTCATCGAGGTCAGTGACGATCGGGCCTTCTCGTTGTCCCGGGAGGGCGACACCACGACCTATCACCGGGAGATCTCGAGCACAGAGGAGCAGCCGGACCGGGATCGGCTCACCTATCACTCCCGCCAGGAGTGGACGGTCCGCGTTGCAGACCACGATCCGGCGAGCACCAGGCTGTGGTCCGTCAACGAGATCCACCTCGAACGCCCGGGCTGGGACGTGGCCACCATCGGATCCCTGGAGATGAGCGGCGATGCCGACATCTTGCGCCTCCACATCGAGCTGGAGGCTTTCAAGGACGGCGAGCCGATCTGGCAGAAGACATGGGAGGAGTCTGTGCCCCGGGAGTGGGCCTGATCCGGCCTCGGACAAGGGTCCAGTATTCTCCGCGCATGGAGCCCACCCTGAGTCGCGACTGTTACGTGGCGGCCGAATGGTTCGATCGAGAGCGGGAAAAGGTGTTCGAGGCGCAGTGGTTCTGCGTCGGGCGTGAGGAGGAGATCCCGGACCCAGGGGACCATCTCGTCTGCCAGGTGGTCGACGAGTCGGTCATCGTCACCCGGCAGCGTGACGGCGGGCTCTCCGCCTACATCAACCTCTGCCGGCACCGGGGCACGGTGCTGGCGACCGCCCAGGGGAAACCCGGTCAGGTCGAGATCGGGCCCTCTGACACCTTCCATGGCTCCATCCAGTGCCCCTATCACAACTGGACCTACGCCTTCGATGGCCGGCTCCGTGCCGCTCCCTTCCTCGACGAGGAGGACGGGTTGAGAAAGGATGACCTTCCTCTGCACGAAGTCGCGGTCGACTCCTGGGGGGGATTCGTCTTCGCCCACCTCGACCCGGCAAATGCTGCGCCCCTCTCCGATCAGTTCCAGGACACCGAGTCCTACCTGGCCAACTACCCGCTCACCGACCTGCGCAGCGTGGTGCGCATCGTCTACCCGGTCTCAGCCAACTGGAAGGCGATCGTCGAGAACTACAACGAGTGCTACCACTGCGGACCAGTCCACCCCGAGCTGGTGGAGCTGGTGCCCGCCTTTCGCCAGCGGGGCGGGTCAGAACTGGATTGGGAAGCGGGCATCCCGCACCGGGAGGGTGCCTGGACCTTCACCGCCACCGGGACCAGCAACCGCCAGCCCTTCCCCGGGCTCAGCCCCGAAGAGATGGAGCGCCACAAGGGCCAGCTGATCTATCCCAACCTGATGCTCAGCCTCTCCGCAGACCATGTCGCTGCCTTCACGTTGTGGCCCAGGGCCGCCGACGACACGGTTGTGGTTTGTGACTTCCTGTTCCACAAGGACGAGGTCGAGCGTTCGGGGTTCGACCCCTCCGACGCCGTCGACTTCTGGGATCTGGTCAATCGCCAGGACTGGCAGATCTGTGAGCTGGTGCAACGCGGGATGAGATCGCGGCGGTTCGCCACCGGGTTCTACGCCCCGATGGAGGACTACTCGATGGACATCCGCCGCTATCTGGGTGACCTCGGCCTGCAGTGAAGGCCGACTACGACCTGATCGTCCTCGGCCTGGGCGGGATCGGAAGCGCCGCTGCCTATTGGGGTGCTCGCCGGATCGGGGGCTCGGTGCTGGGGATCGAGCAATACCAATTGGGCCACGGCAATGGCGGGTCCGAGGACCACAGCCGAATCATCCGGCTCTCGTACCACACCCCGGAATATGTCGAGCTGGCCCAGGCCGCGTACCAGGCGTGGGAGCAGGTCGAGGTCGAGTCCGGGGAACCACTCGTGCTGCGCACCGGCGGTCTCGACCTGGCTCCGGAAGGAGCCAGCATCGGGCTCGACGACTATCGGGCGTCGATGTCCACCGCTGGAGTGCCCTTCGAGGAGCTCGATTCGACGGAATTGATGAAACGCTGGCCGCAGTGGCAGGTCGGAGACGACGTGAGGGCGCTGTATCAGGAGCGATCGGGGATCGCCATGGCCTCCCGGGCCAACGCCACCCACCGTCGGCTCGCCGCGGGGCACGGAGCCAACCTGCTGGATTCGGTCGAAGTGGAGTCCATCCGGGAGACCGATGGGGAGGTCGAGGTCGTCGCCGGCGGGACCTCCTATCGCGCGGCCAATGTGATTGTCGCGGCCGGCGCCTGGACCAACCGCACGCTGCAATCGTTGGGAGTGAGCTTCCCGCTCGAGGTGACACAGGAGCAGGTGGTTTACCTCGACCCACTCGATCCCGCTGCCTTCCATCCCAGTCGGTTCCCGATCTGGATTTGGATGGACGAGCCCAACTTCTATGGCTTTCCCATCTTTGGGGAGCCTGCGGTGAAGGTGGCGTGGGACCGTTGCGAGATCGTCACCGATCCCCAGGCCCGCAGCTTCCAGCCCAGGGAGGACGTCAACGAGGCGGTGCTCCGGTTCACGGCCCAGCACCTCCCGAGTGCGGCCGGCTCGATCCGTCTCGCCAAGACCTGCCTCTATACCCTGACACCGGACCGGGACTTCATCGTGGACCGTGTGCCCGGCCGGGAGCATGTGCTCACCGCGGTTGGGGCGGGGCATGCCTTCAAATTCGCCTCCCTGCTGGGCAGGGTGCTGATCGACCTTGCGTTGGATGGGGAGACCGACGTGAACATCTCCCCGTTCGCAGCCGATCGGGCAATCCTCGGCGAGGAAGACCCGATGCGGACATACATGGTGTGATTACGACGGACTAGCGCATTTGCGCACTCTTCAAGTAGTCCCTGGCACCTGACGATTGATTCCCGTGGACAACCTGGCCACCAAGCGAGCGCGGGTCGACGACGCCTTGACCGACCACGATCGGGTGGAGGCCCTGAACGAGTTGTGCTCCGCCCTCTACGAGTTCGACTCCAACGAGGCGGTAGCAGTGGCCGAGCAGTCGATCCAGCTCGCGGAGGCCACCGGTGACGCCCTGGGACGGGCATGGGCCCTGCACAATCGGGGCTGGGCATACAGCTCGCTGGGGAGGCTCGACGAAGCACTCGACGACCAGTTGTCGGCCCGTGCCCAATTCGAGCTCGCCAATGACATGAAAGGTGTGGCCAACTCTCTGATGGCGATAGGGGACCTCTACGGCGACGTCGGCGATACCTCGACCGCCCTGGAATACCTGGAGCGGGCCCGGGCCCCTCTGAAGATGATCGATGACCCCCAGGCCCATGGGCTCCTCGCCAACCTCACCGGGATCGCGCTCAGCAATGAAGGCAGGCACCGGGAAGCCTTGGACATCTTCGAGCAGACCGAGGACATCTACACCTCCATCGGCGACACCTTGCGCATCGGGACCGCCCGGATCAACCAGGGCTTCGAGATGATGGTGCTCGCCAAGTCATCCGAGGACGACGAGAGGGAGGCCTTGATCTCGAAGGCCCGAGAGCTCGCGGTGGAGATCGTTTTGCGTGGCGAAAGCCTTGGAGAGGACGGGCGGCATACCCGGGCCTATGGGGAATACCTCATGGCACTGGTCCACGCCGCGTCGGGGCTTCGGGATCAGGCGCTCTCCCACTCCGCTGAAGCCGAGCTCGCAGCCAATGCCGGGGGCCTGGACCAACTCGGAGTGGAGATCGCACTCGACCGGGTTGGATGGCTGATCGAGGCCTGTCGCCTGCCCGAGGCCGGGACATTGCTCGACCAGATCGTGGCCAAGAGCGAGAAGATCGACCTGAAGAGGGCAATCGTCAAGGCCGCATCCCTCCGCGCCGACCTTCTCGAGGCGCTTGGCGACCATGCCGGCGCCCTCGCCTCTCATCGCGACTTTCATCGGCTCGACGACGCCCTGCACACCGACGAGGCAGAGCGGAGAGCGCGGCTCACTGCCACCCGATTCCAGGTGGAGCGGGCGCGCCGCGAGGCCGAGGTGGCCCAGGAAAGGGTGGGCGAGTTGGAGGCACTGGACCACGAGAAGCGGGACTTCCTGGCGAGCGTCAGCCATGAGTTGCGAACCCCACTGGCCGCGGTGCTCGGCTTCGCCACTGAGCTTGCCGAATCGTGGGACCTCTTCGAGCCCGACGAAGCCAGGGGCCTGGTCCGGCTCATCGCCAGTCAGTCCGCCGACATTTCCAGCATCGTCGACGACTTGCTCACCATGACCCGGCTCGAGGCGGGGACCATGAGCGTCTACCCGACCGAGGTCGCGGTCACCGAGCACCTCTCCGATCTGGTGGAGTCTGCTGGCCGTGACGGATCGCGGCCAATCGCATGGGAGGGCGATGTCGTTGTCTGGGCCGACGCCAATCGCCTTCGCCAGATAATCCGCAACCTGATCACCAACGCCCTCCGCTACGGGGGCGAAGAGATCAGGGTCGTCCTCGGCGAGGACGGGACCCATGGCGCGATCGAGGTCCGCGACTCAGGTGGCCCGATCCCACCGGCCAGGGTCGCCACCATGTTCGACCCATTCGAGCATGGAGACAGCGGCCAGAACACACCGAACTCTGTTGGTCTCGGCCTTGCCGTCGCCAGGAGCCTGGCCCGGGTGATGGGCGGAGACCTCCACTACACGCACGACGGGGAGTCGGTGTTTCGCTTGGAGCTTCCCTTGACGCAAGCTTGAGGTGCCGGCCGACTTTGGCCTCGACCACCTTCGACCCCACACGGTTGAAGCCGGGGTGAAACCGAACAGTCTGGGACCAAAGAGACGCCGGTCGGCCGGGGCTACCGCTCCGTTGAGGGCATGTCGGCCGCTATCGACACAGCCCAGCATGCAGCCGCGACCAGTGCTCCCGCCGAGAGAGGGCCCGGGTCGTCGCGGGGACAGCGGGCGGCGACCTCGGGTGCCAACTCCCCCGACTTGAACAAGGGGCATCTGGGGTGGAACCGACAACCGTTCGGGATCCGGGTCGGGTCGGGTATCTCACCGGTGAGGATCTGCTGCTCCATCGACCGGGTCTCCGGCACGACCGAAAGCAGAGCCCGGGTGTAGGGGTGTTTTGGGTCCTCGAGGATCTCCTCGGTGGGCCCGGTCTCCACGATCCGCCCCAGGTACATCACCGCGACTCGATCGGCGATGTTCCAAGCC
This sequence comes from Acidimicrobiia bacterium, assembly GCA_044867525.1. Classification (GTDB taxonomy): domain Bacteria; phylum Actinomycetota; class Acidimicrobiia; order Spongiisociales; family ZC4RG35; genus JALYNX01. The sequence goes on from JBIOVB010000009.1 coordinate 13,709, forward strand.
AGGCCCAGGTCGTGGGTCACCACCAGAATCGACAACCCGGCCTCGTCCACGAGGTGGCGCATCAGGGCGAGGATCTCGCCCCGGATCGAGGCGTCGAGGCTGGCCACAGGCTCGTCGGCGAGGAGGAGGCGGGGCTCCATGACCATGGCCCCAGCGATCACCACCCGCTGCCGCTGCCCGCCTGAGACCTCGTGGGGATACATCGGGAAGAAGCGCTCCGGAGGACGCAGACCGGCCCGGGACAGGGCGGAAGCGACCCTGGCTTCCTCGTCGGCGGGGTGCCCGTGGATTCGCAAGCCCTCCGCCACCACCTCGTAGATCGTCTGTCTCGGGTTGAGCGCCCCGGTCGGGTCCTGGAACACCATCTGCACAGTTGGGTTGAAGACGGTCTGAATCGTCTTCTTCGTCGCAGCGTCGACCGGTCCCCCCTCGACGTGGATCCGCCCCGAGGTCACCTTTTGCAAACCCTGGATGGCCCGGATCAACGTTGTCTTGCCCGAGCCGGACTCTCCGACCAGGGCCAGGACCTCTCCGGGGTCGACATGAAGTGACGCCCCGTCCACGGCCCGGGCGTTCCCGAAGTCGACATGGAGGTCTTCGACCTCGACGAGAGGGGTCACACCAGCACGCACGCCGCACTCCTCCCCTCGCCCGATGCCCGCAGCCCTGGCTCCTCCGGCAAACAGGCGTCATGAGCCAGTGGGCACCGGGGATGGAACGGGCACCCTTGCGGCAGGCTTCCCGGGGTTGGCGGGTCGCCCCCCAGCCCGGCGGGCGCCATCCGCGAGGCCCTGTCCCCGATTGTGGGAAAGGCGGCGGCCAGGGCCCTTGTGTAGGGATGGGCTGCGTTCTCGAACACCTCGAAGGATGGGCCCTGCTCGACGATTCGGCCGGCGTACATCACCGCGAGACGTCGGCAGGCGTATGTCAGCACCGACAGGTCGTGGGTGATGAACATCACGGTGAGGTCATGTTCTGCCTTGAGATCGTCGAGTAGCGCCAGCACCTGGGCCTGGACCATGAGATCGAGGGCCGTCGTCGGCTCGTCGGCGATGAGCAGGAGCGGATCGCAGGCCAGTGCCATCGCAATGAGGACCCGCTGCCGCTGCCCTCCCGAGAGTTGATGGGGATATGAGTCGGCCCGGGTCTCGGAGAGCCCGACCCGTCCCAGTAGCTCCACGGTGCGGGTTCGTGCTGCTCTTTCGTTGGTGGCGGTGTCGTGGATCAACATCGGCTCTGCAATCTGCTCACCGACGGTCTGCACCGGGTTCAGGGCATGCAGCGCCCCCTGGAACACGATGGCCCCGGCGGTCCATCGCAGCGCGCGCAGCCCTCCGGGGGATAGAGCGAGCACGTCCTTGCCGTCGAGTGTGACCTCGCCGGTCACCTCCGTCCCTGAAGGCAGCAAACGCAAGAGTGCTCCGGCGAGAGTGGACTTGCCGCACCCGGACTCCCCGGCGAGACCCATCGAGCCGCCCTTTTCCAGGTCAAAGCTCACTCCACGCACCGCGGGCACCGGCCCACTCTTCGACTGGTAGGTGACCTGGAGGTCGCGAACCGATAGCAGCGGTTGGGCCATCAACGACCGCCGAGCCGGGGGTTGGCGATCTCCTCGAGGGTGCGACCGATGAGGGTGAACGCCAGGACCACGGCCAGGATCCCGAAGCCTGCGGGAAGGAAGTACCACCAGGCGTTGCGGGTCATCGCCCCGTTTACGAACGCCTCCTCCAACGTCTTACCCCAGGAGGCGGCCGAAGGATCGCCAAGCCCGAGGAAAGACAGGGTGGTTTCGGTGAGGATCGAGACCGGGACCGCAAGGGTGGCGTTGGCCAGGATCAACCCGCTGACATTGGGCAGGATGTGATGCTCGACTATGTGCACCCCGCTGGCGCCCAACGAGCGAGCCCTGTCGACGAACAGGCGTTGCTTCACCGTCAGCACCTGGGCCCGCACCAAACGGGCGGTAGAGGGCCAGGAGGTGACTCCGATGACGAAGATGATGTTCCATACATTCCTCCCCAGGACCGAGGCGAGGACGATGGCCAGGGGGAGAAAGGGGATCACCAGGAACCACTCGGTGATCCGCATCAGGAAGGCGTCGACCTTGCCCCCGACGAAACCGGAGACGATCCCGACCACCGAGCCGATCAGGATCGTGAGCACCGTGGCAGCCAGGCCGACGAAGAGGCTGACCCTCGAGCCCCAGACGAACTGGGCCCACGACGAGCGCCGGATGTAGTCGGTGCCGAGGGGCGGGAATTCAGATGGAGGAGCCCACTGTGGGTTTCCCGCAGCACGTGCGAACACCGGGCTCAACTCCCGGGCATCCACGATCAGAGGGGCGGCGAGCGCCATCAGGACGAAGAGGGCGAGCACCGCGAGCCCGATCATCCCCTGACGGGAGCTGCGGAACTGCTGCCAGACCCGGCCGGCCGTCGCTCGCCGTCGCCTCATGGCGAGACTGGTCATGCTTCCTCCACGCGTGGGTCGAGCCAGCTGTAGGTGAGGTCGGCGATCAGGTTGAACACGATCACGGCCGCGCTGAAGAGGAGGAACAGGCCTTGAAGCATGGGAAGATCCGGACCGCGGATAGCGTCGGCGGTCGCCTTGCCCAGGCCTGGCCACGAGTACACCGCCTCGACCGCGATCGCCCCCGAGAGCACGAACCCGAAGTTGATCGCGGTCAGGGTTACCACCGGGAGCAGTGCGTTTGGCACGGCGTGCTTCCGGCGAACCACGACGTCGCGCAGCCCCTTGGCCCGAGCCACGGTCAAGTAATCCTCGCCCATCACATCGAGCAGAGAGCTCCGGGTGATCAGCGTGTACTCGCCGAGATAGGCCAGCGTCAAGGTCAACGCCGGGAGGAACAGATGGTGGAGTTGGTCGAGGAGAAGCGGGATTCCGGTCTCGTTGGAGCCGGGATCGGTGATCCCGCCAACGGGGAACCAGCCCAGGGTCACCGCGAACACCACGAGGAGGATCATCCCCAGCCAGAAGTCGGGCATGGAATAGAACACCATCGTGCTCGAGGTGATGGCGTGGTCCTTCCAGGTGTTCCTCCTCCACGCCGCGATGATCCCGCCGATCGTCCCGATCACCGCGGAGAGCACGGCCGAGATCCCGACCAGAACAACCGTCGGTGGGATCGCGGTGACGATGTCGTCCCACACGGCGCGCCTCGTCTGATACGAGATCCCGAAGTTGAGCTGCGCAGTCTCCTTCAAATAGAGCAGGAATTGCGTGCCCAACGGCTGGTCGAGCCCGAAGGACCGCCTCAGGTCGTCGAGGACACTCTGTGGGATATTCCGGCCCCGGAACAAAGATGCGATCGGGTCGGTCTCAACCACCCGAAACAGAAAGAAGTTGAACACCAGGACGAAGACCAGCGTCAGCAGCGACCCGAGCACCTTCCGCAGAACGAGGCGGCTTCGGGATTTGCCCAACGCGCTCTTCGCAGTCAGCTCTATTCCCGGTCGTCGGCCGACGACGAGCGGTTTCGCATGGCGAGAAACGCCCCGACGATGACGACCACACCGGCGGCGATCCCGCCCCAGAGCAACCAATTGGTCCCGGACTCACCGCCACTCTCGCTCCCGACCGGGGTCAGCAGGGCATAGCTTGGTGACGTCTGGGCGAAGATGATCGGCCCGGTGTCCGCCGGCTGGCGCACCCATCCCTCGAAGCGGTCGGTGCGATAGGCCTGGATCTCGGCTTCTACCAACAATGGGAAGTAGACCGCCGCCTCGTGGAACACGGTCAACATCTCGTGCACTATCTCGATTCGCCGCTCGGGGTCGATCTCCTGCTTCTGCTCCACATAGAGCTCCTCATACCTGGGGTCGCTCCAGTTGGCGTCGTTGTAATTGCCAAGCTCGGCCTCGGTGAAGTAGGAGAGCATCGGGTCCGGATCGACAAAAGGCACCCAATCCCAAAGGAAGGTGTCGTAGGTCCCGTCGATGATCGACTGGAACAGCTGGTCGCTGTCCTGAGGCTCGAGGGTCACCCCGATCCCGATCGCCTCCATCCAGCCGGTGAACAGGTCGGCAAAAGGCTGGGCCGTCTCGTCGCTGGTGAGAACGCCGTGGCGGAGGACGATCGGATTGGTCCCGTCTGGCATCTCCCGGATTCCGTCACCATCGGTGTCGAGGTAGCCGCCCTCGTCGAGCAGCTGGTTCGCCAGGTCGGGGTCGTAGTTGAAACGCTGGTCCTCGGGGATGTCCGGAACCCACTTCAGGTCGGCGCCGGGGCTGATGGTCTCGATCGGCTCGACGAGCCCGTACCAGACGTCATCGATGAATGCCTGCTCGTCGAGGGCGTGACCGATCGCCCGCCGGACATTGATGTCTGCGAGGGCAGGATGCGGCTGTCCCTCGGCGGCGCCACCGTTGATGGCGAGCTCATAGAACCCGCCCTGCGCGCCCACCACTAGCTCTATGTTCTCCGCTCCCTCCATCGCTTCCACGGACCCAGGGGGGATGTCGCTGATGGCATCGAGCTCACCGTTCTGGAACGAGGCGACCATGGCGTCGGAGTTGGAGAAGAGCTGGAACACGACGCGATCGATGGGCGGTTCCTCCCCCTCCCACCCCCAGTAGTTCGGGTTTGCAACCAGGGTGACCGACTGGTCATCGATGAACTCGTCAATCACGAACGGTCCACTGCCCACACCGTCGAGGCCGTCGTACGTGGCCACGGCCTCGGCGTCGGTGGCCACCTCCTCCCAGACATGCTTGGGGACCAGGTAGACGTCCATCGTCGGCAATTTGGGGTCGGGCACCGAGGACACGATCTCGACCGTTCTCTCATCGACCACCGTGGCTATCAGGTTTTGGGTCGTCGAGATGTGATTGGCCCAGCCCTGCTCAACAGAGGTGTTGATGTTCCAGGCGACATCCTCGGCAGTGATGGGCTCACCATCAGACCAGAGCAGGCCCTCACGGAGCGTGTAGGTGTAGCTGAGCCCGGGCTCGTTCTCCTCCCAGGACTCGGCGAGGCCCTCGATCACGGAGAAATCATCGGCGGATTTGTCGGTGAGAGTTGCGTAATGGAGGTTCCAGATCTCGTACTCCGCCACCAGGAAGCCGGCCATCGGGTTCAGGTTGTCGACAGTGAGCGGGGATCCCACCCTGAGCACGACATCGTCGTCCTCCTCTTGAGCCGACGCGATCGGCACCATCAGGGCGGCCAGGGACAAGGCAACGAGTAGGACGACGATCCGTTTCATCAGGGCTGACTCTCCGTTCAAGATTCCGACGGCTGGAATCTAGATAGCGATTCGAGGCGGTGTCGGACCGACCCACTGCGTGGTCAATGGGGGTAGGCAGCCAGCGCGCGCTCGATGACGGTGAGCGCCTCTTCCCTGGGACGCCATCCAATCACCGCCGTCTTCTTTTTCTCCAATTCCTTATAGACCTGGAAGAAATGCTCGACCTCACTGAGCACGTGGGCCGGGACATCCGCCAGGTTCTCGGCGTCGGGCCACAGCGGGTCGCCGATGGGAATGCTCAGCACCTTGTGGTCGGCATGGCCCTGGTCCTCCATGAGGAACACACCGAGCGGGCGAACTCGGATCCGGCACCCGGGAAACGTGGGCTCATTGACCAGGGCCATGATGTCGAGCGGGTCGCCGTCCTCGGCGAGCGTGTTGGGGATGAACCCGTAGTCGGCCGGATACCGGGTGGCGGTGAACAGCATCCGGTCGAGGAAGATCTCCCCGGTCTCGTGGTCGGTCTCGTATTTGTTGCGGCTCCCCTTGGGGATCTCCACGACCATGGTCACTTCCATATCGACCTCACTCCTTCAACTCGATTCTCTCGCGCCGTTGTCCACCCATAGGTCGACAACGGCGCGATAAAACGGGGGAGGTCGGGGGAGGTCGTGACCTCACATCGGTACCTGGGTCCCGATCTCCATCACCTGCTCCGACGGTAGGCCGAACTGGACCGCAGCACTCGATGAGTTGCGATGGAGAAAGCTGAACAACCGGGCCCGCCACGCGCGAAAGCCCTTGCCGGGCTCCACGACCACGGACTCCCTCCCGATGAAGTAGCTGGAGTCGGAGGGGTCGAACCCGAACTCGGTGTCCACGATGCTCGCCAAGGCAACGGGAACGTCGGGCTCCTCCATGAATCCGTAATCGAGGATCACCTGGTAGAAGTCGTCGCCCAGATCGTGGATGGTGGCCCGCCGCGCCTGGGGGACCTTCGCCACATTGGCAGCGCGCACCGTGAGCAGGACGATGGTCTCGTGGAGGATCTCATTGTGCCGCAGATTGGAGAGCATCGCCGGCGGCGCAAACCCGGGCTCTCGAACCAGGTACACCGCTGTCCCCGGGACACGTCGTTGCGGGTGTTGCGCGATCGACGCGATGAAACGCTCGATGGGAACCTGGCCCTGGCGCATCTCCATGGAGAGGTCGCGCCGTCCCCGGCGCCAGGTGACCATGACCACGAAGATCACCGCTCCCACCACCAACGGGACCCATCCTCCGGCCGGGATCTTCACGATGTTGGCCGCGAAGAAGGCAAGGTCGACAAACAGGAACAGCGATAGGAGCGACCCTGCCTGGAGCCGGGTCCAACCCCAGCGCTCCCTCGCCACTCGGTACAGCACCAGGGTGGTGATCACCATCGTCGAGGTCACCGCGACCCCATAGGCCGCGGCCAGGTTGCTGGAGGTGCGGAAGGAGAGGACCAGGCCGATGCAAGCCGCCATCAGGACCCAGTTGATGGAGTCCACATACACCTGACCGATCTCTCTTGGCGAGGTGTGGTCGATGTCCACCCGGGGGAGGAACCCGAGTTGCACCGCTTGCATGGTCATGGAGTAGGCCCCGGAAATCAGCGCCTGGGAGGCGATCACCGTCGCCGCGGTGGCCAACAGGACCAGTGGGGCGAGGAACCAGGCCGGGGCCATGCGGTAAAACGGGTTGTCGATGGCGCCCGGATCTGCCAGCACCAAGGCTCCCTGCCCGAAATAATTGAGGAGCAGGGCAGGGAAGACCACGAAGACCCACCCCAGTCGGATCGGGCGTCGTCCGAAATGCCCCATATCGGCATACAAGGCCTCGCTCCCGGTGGCGACGAGGAAGATCGCGCCGAGGGCGAGGAAGGAGATCCTCGGGTTGTCGACGATGAATTGGATGCCATACGCCGGGTTGACCGCGATCAGGACCGCGGGGTCGGCGAGGATCCGAACCACCCCGAGAATCCCGATGGTGGCAAACCAAACGATCATCACCGGCCCGAACACTGCTCCCACGGTCCCGGTCCCGGTTCGCTGGATGGCAAAGAGGGCGATCAGGATCACGATCGAGATCGGGACCACCCATGCGGCTGCCGCCGGGGCCACTATCTCGATGCCCTCCACCGCGGAGAGCACAGAGATCGCCGGGGTGATCATCCCGTCGCCATAGAGGAGGGCAGTCCCGAACAGGCCGAGGAGGATCAGGACCCGCTGCGCACCCCGCACCTTGATCCTCCGGTTGGGAGGCAGGATCAGGGCGGTGAGCGCGAGGATCCCACCCTCGCCAGCGTTGTCGGCGCGGAGCACGAACACCAGGTATTTGATGGAGACGATGATGACCAGCGCCCAGAACATCAGGGAGAGGACGCCGAGGACATGGGCCCTGGTCACCGCCATCTCGGAGCTGTGAAAAGCCTCTCTCATCGCATAGAGGGGACTGGTGCCGATATCGCCATAGACCACGCCAAGGGCACCGACGGAGAGAAGGAGCAAGTAGCGGGGTGACCGGGACCGGTCGGGATTGCCGTGAGTCATGGCGTAACGAGCCACTGTATCGGCGCCCGCGGAGGTAACCCACCTTCTGCGCAGGGCGCCGCCAACCGGCGGCGGCACCTGCAAAGGGTCAGGGTGTGGCCGGAGCCTCCGTCGCGTCCACAACCGCCAGCGTGCGCTTGCCACCGCCGTTGGACACCACCCAGAAAGAGCCCTGTTCGGCGCTCCACTCTTCCAGGATCCGCTGTGATGCCGGGCTCGCGGTGGCTTCGTGATGCTCCTCGACCAGCGACCGGATGTGGGCGAGATCGGACTCCGAAGGCCGCCGTGCCGCCGGTGCGGTGTCCGCCAAGCGGGCCTTGAGGTTCATCGCCGGATCCCAGACGTAGGCAACCCCTCCCGTCATGCCGGCGCCGAAGTTGCGGCCGACCTCACCGAGGACGAGGACCACGCCTCCAGTCATGTACTCGCACCCGTGATCGGAACACCCCTCGAGGACGGCCACCGCGCCTGAGTTTCGGACGGCGAACCTCTGGCCCACCTTTCCTGCGAGGAAGACCCGACCCCCGGTAGCCCCGTAGAGCACTGCGTTCCCCGCGGCGTGAGGCACCGTGCCGCCGGGGCGACGCGGCGAGACCGAGATGAAGCCACCCCCCATGCCCTTCCCCAGATAGTCGTTGGCGGTCCCCTCCAGATACATGCGCACCCCGCGGCACAACCAGGCGCCGAAGCTCTGGCCGGCAGTCCCTGCGAACTTGACCGTGATCGTCGCATCGGGCAGCCCTTCGGCGCCGCGGCGGGACGTGATCTCCCCTGAGAGCCGGGAACCGATGGCCCGATCGACGTTGCGGATCGGATAGGAGAGCTCCACCGGCTCGCCGGTGGCGATGGAATGCTGGCTGTCGCCAACCAGCCGCACCGAGAGGCTGGAGAGACCCACCGGTCGGTACCCCTCGTGCTTCTTGCCACCCTTGGAGGCAATCAGCATCGCCGACAAGTCGGCAGCGAGAGGATGCCCCGGATCGATGGGCCGGAGCAGGTCGGCCCGCCCCACCAGCTCACCAATCGATCGCGCTCCGAGGGCAGCGATATGGCGGCGGGCCTCCTCGGCGAGGCGTCGGAACAACAGCACCACCTGGTCGGCCGACCCCGTGAATTTGGCCCTCAGATCCTCGGCCTGGGTCGCGATCCCCACCGGGCAGGTGTTCAGATGACACTGTCGGACCATCTTGCAGCCCATCGCCAGCAGCGGGAGCGTCCCGAACCCGAATCGCTCGGCTCCGAGCAGCGCGGCAACCACGATGTCACGCCCGGTGCGTAACCCGCCGTCTGTCTCCAATAGCACCTGGCCTCTCTGACCGTTGGCGGTTAGAACCTGATGGGCCTCGGCGAGGCCGAGCTCCCACGGCGACCCGGCGTGCTTGATCGAGACCAGAGGCGATGCTCCGGTCCCGCCCTCCGAACCGGAGATCGTGATCACATCGGCGTCTGCCTTGGCGACCCCGACGGCAATGGTCCCCACCCCAGGCTCGCTGACCAGCTTCACCGAGACCCGGGCAGTGGGTTTGAATGCCTTGAGGTCGTAGATGAGCTGGGCCAGGTCCTCGATCGAGTAGATGTCGTGGTGGGGCGGTGGGGATATCAGGGTCACCCCCGGCTCGGTGTAGCGGAGACGGGCAATCTCCTCCGAAACCTTGTGACCGGGAAGCTGGCCGCCTTCGCCCGGCTTCGATCCCTGTGCCATCTTGATCTGGAGCTCGTCGGCGGAGTCCAGATATGCCGGAGTCACCCCGAACCGTCCCGAGGCGACCTGTTTGATCGCCGAGTTCTTGGGAGTGCCGAACCGCTCCGGGTCCTCGCCCCCCTCCCCCGAGTTCGAATGCCCGCCGATCAGGTTCATGGCCTCGGCGAGGGCGGTATGCGCCTCGGCCGACAACGCGCCTAGAGACATCGCCGCGGTGGTGAACCGGCGCATGATCTGCTCGGCCGGCTCGACCTCCTCGAGGGGCACCGGTTCCTTCTGAACGAAGGTGAGCAGGTCTCGGACCAGTGCCGGCTCCCGGTCAGAGATCATCTCCAGATACCGCTCCCAGTCCTCGGGGTCTCCCGAGCGCACCGCCTTCTGCACACCGAGCACCACCATCGGACTGGTCACGTGGACGTCGGCGCCGCGACGGTGCTTGTAGAAGCCTCCAGGCTCGGTCGCCCCTTCTCCGTACGCCTGATGGCGCTGCAGCGCCTGGCGGGCCAACTCGTCGAAGCCGATTCCCCGGAGCCGTCGTGGGGCATTCCGGAAGGCTCTACGGCACACCGCCTCGGAGAGCCCGATCACCTCGAACAGCTCCGAGCCGCGATAGGCGGAGAGGGTGCAGATCCCCATCTTGGACATGATCTTGAGCAGCCCCTCCTCCATCGCCGCCCGGAAGTTCTCCTGTGCGGGGACCGGGTCTACGTCGATGGCCCCGGACGCGGCGAGATCCCGAGCGTGCTCGATTGCGAGATAGGGGTTGACGGCCGACGCCCCGAACCCGACGAGGCAGGCCAGGTCGTGGGGATCCCTCGGCTCACCGGAGACCACAACCAGGGACACCGAACCCCGCACCCCTTCATCGATCAGGTGATGGTGCACCGCACCCAGCGCGAGCAAGATCGGGATCGGGGCCCGGGTCTCCTCGGTCTCCCGGTCCGAGAGGACCAGGATGGTGGCGCCCAGCTTGACCGCCTGCGATGCTTCGTCGCAGATCTCGTCGAGGCGGGCCCTCATCCCCTGGGGCCCGGCGGAGACCGCCCAGGTGGTGGCGATCCAGTGGGAAAAGAAGCGATGGTCGCCGGAGCGAACGATCGACTCCAGCTCGGCGTCGGAGAGGATCGGGCTGGACAGCTCGATCAGATGAGCCTGTTGGGGGGTGTCCTCGAGGAGCGGGCCCCGCTTTCCGAGCTGGATGCGGAGTGACATGACCAGCTTCTCCCGGATCGGGTCCATCGGAGGGTTGGTCACCTGGGCGAACTGCTCGTGGAAGAACTGGGTGAGACGGCGGGGACGGGTGGAGAGCACTGCGAGGCCGGTGTCGTCCCCCATCGCCCCCAACGGGTTGTCGCCGCGAGCCATGTCGGCGATCACCAGGCGGCGCTCTTCGGCGGTGTATCCGAACACCCGACTCAGGGCGGCGGCGTCGAACCTGTCATCGGCCAGGTCGTCGAACGAGGCCTGGATGCGGAGGGTCTCGGTGTTGACCCAATCACCGTAAGGGCGGGCCGCGGCCAGGTCGGCCTTGACATCATCGGAATGGCGGACCTCCCCGGTCTCGCCGTCGAAGTAGATCACCTCACCGGGGCCGAGCTGCCCGGTGGACAGGGCCCCGGCCTCCTCCTCGGGGCAGACGCCGGCTTCCGAGGCGACAAGCACGACGTCAGGGGTGATCGCCCAGCGGGCCGGGCGGAGGCCGTTTCGGTCCATTCCCGCCAGTAGCGAGATCCCGTCGGTTGCCGAGATCGAGGCCGGGCCGTCCCAGGGCTCGGTCAAAAAGGCGTGATATGCATAGAAGGCGGCCAGCTCGGGATCGAGGTCGATCACGTTCTCCCAGGCAGCCGGCATCAGCATCTCTTTGACATGGGTCAGCGACCGGCCGCTCTGCATGAGGAGCTCGAAGGCGTTGTCCAAGCTCCCGGAATCGGAGATCCCGGGCTGGAGGAAGGGGAAGACATCGGGGAGCCGGTCGCCCCATACCCCGGGGGTGGCAGCCTTCTCCCTGGCCACCATCCAGGAACGGTTGGATTGGATGGTGTTGATCTCGCCGTTGTGGGCGAGAGCGCGGAACGGCTGGGCGTTGTCCCATGAGGGGAAAGTGTTGGTCGAATAGCGCTGATGGAAGATGGCGAACGCCGTCTCGTAGTCAGGGTCCCTGAGGTCCCAGTAGAAGTCGGCGATGCGGGACGCGGTGAACAGCCCCTTGTAGATCACGGTCCTGCTCGAAGCCGACGGGATGGAGAGGCCGGGGGTTGCAGTGCGCTCGATGCGCTTTCTCGCCAGATACAGGCTGCGCTCGAAATCCGAAGGCTCACCGGGCCCGGTGACGATCGCCTGCTCGATGAGCGGCAGCACGTCGCGGGCATGGTCTCCGAGCACCAGCGGATCGGTGGGGACCGAGCGCCAGAACAGGAGGCGAAGCCCCTCCGCCTCCAGAGCCTGGCTGACGATGGACCGGGACGCCGCGGCCTCGGTCGGGGAGAGGAAGCACATGACGATCCCCAGGCTCTCGGGCGCCACGTCGAGCCCGTGGGCGCTCAATTCCCGGCTGATGAGCTTCCGGGGGATCTGAGTGAGAAGGCCGGCCCCGTCCCCGGTCCCGTCCGCCGCCTTGGCGCCCCGGTGATCCAGGTTGACCAGGCACTCCACAGCAAGCCTGGTCATCCGATAGCTGGGGGCCCGATCCAACGCAGCAATGAACCCGACGCCGCAAGCGTCGTGGGAGTGCGTCAGATCAAACACGGTGGAAGACATGGGCTCCCCGATCGGGAGCGAGAAAGTGTAAACCGGGATTTCCAGCTCGATGCGGGAACATCCACCTCTGCGCCCACAGGGCTAGGGCCCCAGGCCTTCCTTCATCCTCCCAATCGCCTTCCCCAGCGTCGCTTCGTCCTTGCAGAATGCGAATCGAACCAAACCCGCCCCTTCCGCGGGGTCGTGATAGAACACGCTCGGAGGGATCGCTACCACCCTCGCCGCCTCCGCCAGGTGCCGGCAGAACGCCCGATCATCGGAAAAGCCGAATGCGCGATGCCCCGCCATCATGAAATAGGTGCCCTGAGGCGGATACACCTCGAGCCCGACCTCCTCGAGACCATGGGCCAGAAGCTCCCGTTTCGACGAGTAGGCCGCCCGCAGCTCGTCGTAGAGACTCGCCGGCGCTCCCAACGCGGCGATCGCCCCATGCTGCACCGGCGTGGGGGTGGTGAAGGTCAGGAACTGGTGGGCGGCCCGCAATCCGGCCGTGAGGTGCGAGGGACCGATCCCCCAGCCCACCTTCCAACCGGTGAGCGAGAAGGTCTTGCCCAATGAGGAAAGGGTGAGGGTCCGCTCCCACATGCCGTCGAAAGTGGCGAGCCTGAGATGCGGGGCGCTGAAGGTCATCTCCTCGTACACCTCGTCGGTGATCGCGATCACATCGAACTCCGAGCAGAGCGCTGCGATCAGACCCAGCTCCTGTTCGGAGAACACCCGCCCGGTTGGGTTGTGCGGGTTGTTGACCAGAATCGCCTTGGTCTGTGGCGAGAAAGCCGACCGCAGAGCTTCGGGGTCGAGAGCGAAGTCCGGGGGCCGCAAGGTCACGAACCTGGGGATGGCGCCGGCCATTGCCAGGCACACCGGGTAGGAGTCGTAGCTGGGCTCGATGAGAATCACCTCGTCACCCGGGTTGACCAGCCCGAGCACGGAGGCTGCCAGGGCTTCGGTGCAACCACAGGTCACCGTGATCTCGTCGGCCGCATCGAGCTCCCTCCCGAACAGTGGCCCGTAACGATGAGCCAGGGCTTCCCGTAGCGCAGGGACACCGGCGCTGGGCGGGTATTGGTCATGGCCACCCTCGGACAGCGAGCGGGCGGCGGCAGCTTTCACGAAGTCGGCGCCATCCCAGTTGGGAAAGCCCTGACCGAGATTGACGGCCCCGTGCTGCTGGGCGAGGGCGGTCATCTCGCTGAAGATGGTGACCCCGAAAGGGGCCAGCCGATCAGAGACGGCCACGGTCACGGACTAGGCCGAGACCTCCCAGACTCTCGCCGTCCACAGGAGCCGGCTCCCTCGCTCGGTGAGCTCGATGACCTTCTCCTTGATCAACCCGATCACGGCGGGTTGCTCGGCGAGGGCCGAGGGAAGCGGGATACTCCGTTCGGAGAGCTGTCGGATCGAGCCGAAAAGGGAGCGAGCCTTGTTCAGGATCGAGGTCTCGTCCTGGAGAGTGCCGGTGGGGAGAAGGAGCTTGCCGCCCTTGCTCAGGATCCGCTTCGCCTCATCGAGCATCCTCATCGGCAGCTCGGCTCCACTGGGGCCGCCGGACAACCCGGAGGGGAACCAACCAGACACCGTCGCCAGGTCGTCGGGGATGCCGGAAACGTCACCGATCACCACGTCTGCCTCGACCCCGTCCGGAATCGGTCCGAACATGTCACCCTGGAAGAACGTGGTGCGATCGGAAACACCCTGAGCCTCGGCGTTGGAGGTGGCGATCTCCACGGTCTCCGCCGCGGCATCAACACCGTAGACCCGGCCGGCACCGAGCTTGGCGGCGACGATCGAGAGCACCCCGGAGCCGCATCCGGCGTCAACGACCACCGAGCCTTTCCGGATATCCATCGACTCCGCAAGAAGAGTTGAGATCGTGGACGGCCGGAACGTGTCCCGAGCCACTTTCAGCTCGAAAGGCCCACAACGGCCCTTCCACACGATGGTTTCAGTGTTCATATGCATTACAAGGATATCGGACCTGAGAGCTCAAGAGCCGACGAATCCGCGAAAAATGCCTCATCTGGTCCCGACCCGGCCTGCGATGAAGTCCCGGTACCAATTCCCGCTGCCCTTGATCGTCCGCTCCATCGTGTCCAGGTCGACACGCACTATCCCGAACCGCTTCTCGTAGCCCCGGGCCCACTCGAAATTGTCGAGCAGGGACCAGACGAAGTAGCCGCCGACGTCCACCCCATTGGCGATGGCGGCATGTATCGCCTCGATGTGACCCTGGAGGTATGCAGTTCGGGCGTGATCGTCTATAGATCCGTCGGGTGAGACCTCGTCCGGGTAGGCGGCGCCGTTCTCGCACACGTAGAGGGGCAGGCCGGGATGCTCCCTCCCGATCCGCTCCAGCATCCACCGCAGGCCTTCGGGCTCCACACCCCAGCCCATCTCGGTCAGCTCGCCGGGCGGTCGGGCAATCCGTGCCTCCCAAGCCCCCGGCCACGGTCCCATCGGCTCCGCTCCTGGGACGTGTTGGACGTGATTTACGTTGTAGTAGTTGACCCCCAGGAAATCGATGGGCTCCACTGCCGACGCCAGCTCCGCGAGGTCGATCTGGTCGGCCACGTCGTACCGGTCGATCATCTCGAGTACGTCGTCGGGGTAAGTGCCGTCGAACACCGCTCCGGTGAACAGGCGGTTGGAGACCGCATCCACCAGCGATGCAGCGACAGCATCCTCCGCGGAATCCGTGGCCGGCCACGCCGGGATCAGGTTGAGGACGATCCCAAATTGGTCGGCGTCCGGCGGGCTGGAGGCTCTCATCGCCCGAATCCCTGCGTGATGGGCCAGCATCAAGTGATGGGCGGCCACGAACGACCTCGGGGAGTCCTTGATCCCCGGTGCGTGCTCGCCGGAGCTGTGGCCGAGAAACGCCGAGCACCAGGGCTCATTGAGGGTGGCCCACACCTGAATCAGGTCCCCGAGAGACTCCTTGGCGGCGGAGGCATAGCGAGCGAACCAGTCAACCGACTCCCGATTGAGCCAACCGCCACGGTCCTGCAGCGACTGGGGCAGGTCCCAGTGATACAGGGTCGCCACCGGGGTGATCCCGGCACCCACCAGCTCCTTGCACAGCCGCCGATAGAAGTCGATTCCTGCCTCGTTGATCCGCCCGGTGCCTTCGGGGAGGATCCGTGGCCAGGATATGGAGAAGCGATACGCGTTCACGCCGAGATCGGCCATCAGTGCCACGTCATCGGCGAAGCGGTGATAGTGGTCGACGGCTTGGTCGCCGTTGTCTCCGTTGTGAGTGAGCCCGGGTGTGTGGCTGAAGGTGTCCCAGATCGACGGGCCGCGCCCGTCTTCGGCGACGGCCCCTTCCACTTGATAGGAGGCAGTGGCCACCCCCCACAGGAAGCCGGGTGCGAAGTCCGATGATTTGGTCATTGCAGTTTCATACTCGCTGTTCTCGGACCCGGTGCCTACTTCTGCACACCGGATAGGTCGATGCCCTTGAGGAACACCCGCTGGGCGAAGAGGAACACCATGACCGGGATGATCAGGGCGAGCAGGGCGCCGGACTGGATGAGGTTGGGCTGGCTGTCGTAGGTGGTGTTGAAAGAGCGCAAACCTACCGAGATCGGCTGCAGGTCGACGCGGGTCGACAGGTAGATCATGGGCTCGAAGAAATCGTTCCAGGCGAAATAGAAATGGAACAGGGATACAGCCACGATCGGGGCTTTCATCTGAGGCAGGATCACAGACCAGAGGGTGCGGAACGGGCCGGCGCCGTCGATGGTCGCCGCCTCGTCCAACTCCCTGGGGATGGTGAGGAAGTATTGGCGGAGCAGGAACACGTTGAAGGCGTTGGCGAAGAAGTGGGGGACAATGAGGGGGGCCCAGGTCCCAACCCATCCGATGCGATAGAAGATGGCGTAGGTGGGGACCAGGGTCACGAAGCGAGGAAGGATGATCGTTGCTATCAGCACCACCATTATCGACCCGGCGAAGGGGACCTGGAACCGGGCCAGGCCGTATGCGACCAGGATCGAAGACATCACCGCACCGAGCGTGCCGAGGCCCGCGATGACCAGGGTGTTTCGAAGCAGGTTGGGGAAGTTCATCAACTCCCAGGCCCGTGCAAAGTTCCCCCACTGTGGGTCGAATGTGTAGGCGGCCTCGAGGACCCTCCAGTTCCCTTCCCACTCGATCGGGCCTGCGCCGGGATCGGCGGGGTCGATGAACTGGGATACCTGGCGCCCAGGTTGCAGCATCGCCAGCTCGAGCTCGGTGCCGTCTGGCATGGGAACCGTGTACATCGACAGCTGTTCCCCCTCATATTCGAAGGTGCCCGGCGAGCTGGGCAGGATCGGGCCGGCGAGGTTGCCGATCATCTGCTCCGACTTGACCGAGGTCACCAGCATGTAACCCAGCGGCAACAGGAAGACAAAGAGGATCAGGCCGGTGATCCCGGTGATCAGCCAGCCCTTGCGCCACTGCGACGAGGGCGGTGGCTTTTCGATCAATGGCCCGGTGGCACGGATCCTGAGCGTCTCCCGGCTCTCACTCACGTCGACAGCCATGCTCAGCCCTCCGAGTACTCGTAGTGGACCCAGTACTTCGCCGACCAGAAAAGGGCACCGGTGACCAGCACCGCCACGAAGAACAACCCCCAGGCCAGGGTTGCCGCGTACCCCATGTCGAAGAATTGGAACCCGACCCTGAAGAAGTAGAGGGCATAGAAGTTGGTCGCCCCTCCTGGGGCCCCGCTCCCGTTGTTGAGCACGAAGGGCACCAGGAAATAGTTGAACAGGCCGATCAGGGCGATGACCAGGTTGTAGAAGATGATCGGGGTGATGAAGGGGAGGGTGATGTGGAGGAATGACCTCCACTCCGAGGCGCCGTCGATCTTGGCCGCGTCGTAGAGGCTGGCCGGCACCCCATTCATGGCGGCGATGAAGATGATCATGGCGTTGCCTACACCCCAGAGCCCGATGAAGACCAGGGAGGGATAGACCCAGGTCGGGTCGAGCAGCCAGTCGTTGCCCGGTATCCCGAAGAAAGCGAGGATCTTGTTGGCCCATCCCTTCTGCGGGTTGAGGATCCCGCCGAAGATCAGGACCGCGGCGACGAAGGGGATGATCGAGGGCAGGAAGAAGAGCGAGCGGAATCCCCCCCGCCAGCGGGTGCCCTTGGCCACCAGGAGATAGGCGATGAAGGTGGGGAAGAGGATCGCGACCGGGAGTGCCAGTGCCGCGAACTTGACGGTGACCAGCGCCGAGTTCCTCACCTGAGGATCGGTGAACAGCTTTTCCCAGTTGTCGAGGCCGATGAACTTCGCCGGCTCGGTGCTCACCAGGTTGAAGTCGGTGAACGAGTACCAAAGCGACAGGACCATCGGGATCAGGTACCACAGAAGGAATCCGATGATCCATGGCGCCACGAACAGGAGCCCGGCACGCCCTCGCTTGCGGGCAACCGCGCCCTTCTTGGGTCGGGATGGGGCGACCGGAATCCCGGCCGCCCCATCTTGGGTGGTTACTGCCAAGGTCGAGGCCTACTGACTGTTCTCTTGGAAGATGGCAGTCAGGTCCGTTTCGAGTGTCGCGATCGCGCCGGCGAGATCCAGAGCAGGATCGGTGAGGATCGCGCTCTTAAGCACGTCCATCCGCTCCTTGTACTGGCTCCACCCGGGCACGATCGTCTCGTGACTCGGGTTGTCGGCGAAGCTGGCGCTGTCCAAAGCCACCTGCCAGTTGACGCCCTGGGGATACCGCTCCTCCAAAGAGGCGAAGAAGTCCTCGGTCAGGGCAGGATTGGCCGGCGCCGCACCGTATGCCGTGAGCAGCGGAAGCGCGGCGTCGGTGAGCAGATAGCTCAGCACCGCGAACGCCTGATCCGGGTTCTCCGTAGACGCCAGGATCCGGAAGGTGTCGGCGTGCATGTTGGTGGTCACCACCCCACCATTGTTCGGCATCACCGCGATGTCCCAGAAGTCACCAACGATGTTGTTGGCGTCGTCCCTGATGCAGCAGGTGTACCAGAGATGGCTGGCCGCGATGGCCACGCTGCCCGACTGGAAGGCGTTGCCTCCGAGGGCGTCGATCTCTGCCTGGGTCGGCGAGGCGCCAACTCCCTGCACCTGGTCGAAGTACCAGCTCCACTCGTCCTCCCACTGCTGGGGAATGTCGGCGGAACCGTCATCGGTCACCGGGTATCCGGCTCCCCAGAACGACCCCTGCTGGTAGAGGGCATCGGTCCATTGCCAGATGAAGCCCCACTGGGTGGTGTTGTCGGTATCGAAGTCGGCACTCGTGGCATCGTTGCCGTTGGCGTCGACCGCCAGGATCGCCGAGATCTCGGCCACCTTGTCGAAGTCCCAAGGGCCCTCGTACTCGGTGCCTTCTCCGTAGACCGCGGCGCCGTCCGCGCCGTACTCCTGGGGTGGGTAGGGCAGTCCGGCCTCGTCGAACAGCGCCTTGTTGAAGTAGACGAACGATGGGAACGAGGCGAAGGGGAGACCGGGAAGGGTCCCATCCGGTTCGCGGAAGTTCTCGATCGTCTCTGCCGGCCAGATCGACGTGTCGAATCCGGTCGACTCAACGAGGGGCTCGAGGTCCAGATATTGGCCGGCGAAGGCATTGGAGCCGTCACGGCCTACCGGGCCGATGAGGTCGGGTGGGTTGTCCGACGCCATCTGGGTGGCCAGGGTCTCATACGCGACGTCGTTGTCAACGGTCTCCAGGACGAGAAGGATCTCGCTCTGAGCGGCGTTGAACTCATCGACGACCGCCTGCTGGGCCTCGATCTGCTCGGGTTGGGCGCCGGCACCAAGTCCGACGAACCACCTAATCTCAACTGCCTCACCGGCGGGCGCTGTAGAGCTCGCCTGTGGGGCTGTGGTGCTTGCGGCACCACCATCGCCTGCGGTGGTGGTTGGCTCTTCTGTACCCCCATCGCCGCATGCGGCGATGATCAGAAACAGAGCCACCACCAGGGCGATGCTCTTCCATCGTTTCATTGCTCTCCGTTCTCCTCCGTGCCCCCGGCTTTTCCACCGACCACTCGGCCGGCGCGGCCCGCCCCGGGGTTGGGCGCGGCCAATCCGCTTCCGGTCACCCCCGTCAGGCCTCCCACCGTCGACTGTCTGATCACCAACTCGGTTGGCAATAGGACGCGACGGGGTCCACCCTCGGGGTTTTCCAGAAGACTCAAGAGGGCGCGCGCAGATTCGCTGCCCTGGGCATGCACTCCCTGCCGGATCGTGGTCAGGGGAGGGCTGAGCTCAGACGCCACCGGGAGATCGTCGAACCCGGCAAGCGCCACGTCCTCGGGCACCTTGAGACCGGTCCTCGAGATCGACTCCATGGCACCGCTCGCGGTTGCGTCGTTGGCGCAGAAGATGGCGTCCACCCCGAGGTCGACTAGTTCGGCCGCTGCCTGCGCGCCCACGGGTTGGGTGAAGTCGCCCTCCACGACGAGGTCATCGCCATCGAGGCCGGCGCGTGCCATGGCGCGTTGATATCCGGTCAGGCGATCCTCACCGGCGACGCTTCCCCGGCGCCCGGTGATATGGCCGACACGCGACCGACCGATATCGATGAGGTGAGTTGTGATGGTGTCCGCCGCGCCGACGTTGTCTATGTCGACGTAGCTGGCGGCGAGGTCCGAGCGGCGATGGCCGATGAGGACAGTGGGCAGGTCAGAAGCAAGCAGGCCATCCACCAGAGGGTCGTCGAGGTTGTCTGCGGACACGATGACACCATCCATGAGGCCGGTTCCCAGGATCCGATTGAGGGTCTCCTCCTTGCTCCTGTTGCCCAGCCACAGCATCATCCCGCTCGCCCGATCGGCGAGCACGTCGCTCACCCCGTGGAGAAGGGCCACGAAATACGAGTCTTCGAAGAGGACGGGGGGGTCGACATGCATGACCACACCCACCACCCCGGTTCGCCCCGACGCCAGGGAACGTGCCGCGAGATTGGGCCGATAGTTGGTGCCCTCGATGACCTCGAGCACCCGGCGCCTGGTCTCCGCAGAGACCGGGCCCCCGTTGATGACCCGGGAGACGGTGGCACGGGAAACACCGCTGAGTTCGGCCAAGTCGTCGAGCGTGCGCGCCATCCGCCGGGCTCCTCCTCCTGAGAGCGCTTTCAAACATACAGGCGATTATCAGACGCTGTCAATCAAATCAGGATGGGATTTCCGCGATTTCTTGGGAAGCGCTTTCAAGACAGCCTCTTTTGCCCAATCGAGCTAGGGATGACTGTCAGCCCTCGAGGTAGCTCTGATAGAGCCTTCGGGCGTGTTCCCAGGGTTCGGCGTAGTACTCCTCGACCGTGATGTCGAGGGACAAGGCCCTCGCCGGGGGCCGGATCGTGGGTCGGGTGGCGGAAAACCGTCGCACAACATCGGCATGCGGCTTGAGCGAGCCATCGGGTCGGACCAGCCCGAAATGCCGCTCATGGATCGCCCCACCAGGATCACAAGGAGGGCGGTCCCAGAGGTCCTCGGCGTAGTCGGCGAAGCACCAGAGGA
This sequence comes from Acidimicrobiia bacterium, assembly GCA_044867525.1. Taxonomy (GTDB): domain Bacteria; phylum Actinomycetota; class Acidimicrobiia; order Spongiisociales; family ZC4RG35; genus JALYNX01. The sequence goes on from JBIOVB010000009.1 coordinate 34,431, forward strand.
AAGCGCCGGTTGCCCCAACCTCGACCAACCGGGGCAAGACCTCCCCCACATATCGGGCGAGCTCCTCCTCCCCGGCCATGAACTGAGTACGCGCCCGCCCATAGGAGACCCATTCCCAAACCACCGATTCACTATTGAGCGGAGCGGTGCACCCGCCCCACTCCTCGGCGAGGCATGGCTTGCCGCTGAGCGCGGTGACCAGGGCGCAGAGATAGGGGACGAAGTCGGGGTCGAGAGCGTGTCGTGCCCAGTCGACGTACATGGGGTAGCCATGCATCACCGCGACATCGCTCTCGGCGAAGACCTCATCGACCCGCAGCCCGTTGTCCTCGAACAGGCTCGCGGTGTGGAGCCCGGTGGTCACAGGGTGCGAAGGGTCGAGCTCGTGGATCGTGGCAGTCATCTCCGCCACCCAGGCCCGTCCCGCGGCCGGTGAGCGGGGGTGGGCGAAGAGGTCGGGCTCATTCCCCAGGTTCCACATCCAGATCGCCTCGTGGTCGCGATAGGCAGACACCACAGTCTCCACCAAGAGCCGCTCCGCCCTGAGGGCTTCGGGATCGTGGAACATGTTCCGATACGCGGTGTCGACCACCCGTCCCCCACTCACCACCTGACGCACGTGGGGCGAGGGATGGGTCGCCGCTTCCGGGTCGAGGAGCCACCCCGGCGACCAGTTGGGCCCGCTCATGTGGCCGGTGAAGAAGGTGACGTCGAGGCCGAGCCCGCGCTCCGCAGCCAGATCGCACACAGCGCCGAAATCCGCCATCCGCTCGGTGGACACCCGAGCCGGCGTCGGCTGCCAGTCGTCCCAGAGCAGGAACAGGCGGACCACACTCATCCCCATCGCGGCGATGACGTCGAACTCCTCGGCCACCTCTCCACGATCGAAGTCGCCCCACCAATACATTGCCTTGCGCCGGGGCCAGTAATTGACACCCAGCGGGAACGGTTTGCCCGTTTGGTCATCCATTGGGACTCCCTCCGACGAGTTGATCGGTGAGAACGGCGACGGCATGGGCGACCTCGAGACTGGTCGTGTCGAGAATCATGTCGGCGCAGGCCTCGTAGAGACCGGCCCTGCTCTCCAAGCGTGCGGCCTCCTCCTTCCCTATTTGGCGCCGGTGCGAGGAAGCCGGCAAACGCTCACCAACGACCGACTCGTCGGCCTTGAGCCAGATGCATCGGACGAGGTCGAGAGTCGCTCGCACATCGACGTCTTCGATGACGCTGGCCGCCGCCGCCACGACATGGGGTCGCTCCAAGGACAGCGCCTCCCAGAACACCTCGAGCTCCAGCTCATGGAGCGCGGCGACCCCTGAATCTGCAGCGATCGCGGCACCATCGCGCCCGGTCCGCTCCACGATCTGCCTGTCGGAATCGGTGAACGGCAGCCCGAGCTCACGGGCGAGCCCTTCCCCGATGCTCGTCTTGCCGGACGCCATGGCACCCACGATCACGATGTGATCGGCAGCGGCGGCACGGGTGTCAGCGGTCACACGCCGACCTTATCGGGCAGCGACGTCCCGGCCTCCTACCATCTCGCACCCTGGCAAGGGAGGGCACATGGGCCGATCGATGGGAACCTCGACCACGGGGGTCGTGGCCCTGCTCCTCACCGTTGCCTGTACCTCCCTGCCCACGACCAACTCCGCCGCCCCGAATTTGTCATCATCAACATCCTCCGTCAACGGACCTCAGGTCACATCGGCCGAGATCTCAGCGGAGGCCGTTGGCAACTACGAGACGATCGAGATCGTTGTCGGCCTCGATGCCGAGTATTCCAACCCGTTCGATCATCGCCAGGTGGCGCTCGACGCAACGTTCACTGCCCCGGATGGATCGGCGTTCGAGGTCCCCGGGTTCTGGGATGGTGACGAGAGTTGGAGAGTCAGATTCGCGCCGTCTCAGGTTGGCGACTGGGAATTCGAGATCGAGGTTTCCGACAGTACCGGATCCAGCCGGCCATCCTTGGGCTCGTTTTCCGTGAATCAGTCCCCGCGCCATGGGTGGCTCCGGATCGGCAGCGAGGTCGACCCCTCATACAGCCCCCGCTACCTGGCATGGAGCGATGGGACCCCGTGGTATGGACGGGGCCATGCCGACCTGGACATGGCCCTTGGCGGTCCCGACCCCGGTGGTGGTGGGCTCCTCGCCTTCGAAGAGATGCCCGAATCCGGCGAGAACATGGTGATGTGGTGGCCCTCGTGGGGCAACAACTTCGCGGCACAGGACTACGACCAGTACGCCTCAGCCCAGATGTCGATCATCGACTTCGTCCTGCGCGACGCCGAGGAGCATGGAGCAACTGTGGTGTTCACCATCTGGACCCACCAGTACCTGCGCACCAATGCACATCCTTGGGGCGATGCCCTGTGGCAGCAGAACGGATTCAGCCAGCTCACGGATGTGGCCGGGTTCTTCACCGACCCCGAGTCGCTGGCCTGGCAGGAGAACTACTACCGCTACATCATCGCCCGCTGGGCTCACTCCCCCGCGATCGCAATGTGGCAGACCATCACCGAGATCGACGGGACCGAGGCCTACGACCGGACCGACCCCTGGCACGAGTTCGTCAACTCCTATTTCGTGGAGCACGACCCCTATCGCCACCCGACGACGGCCACCATGTCGGGGGCGGTGGACTGGCCTCGGGGTCACGAGGCCATGGATGTGGCCCAGGTGCACCTCTATGACTTCCTGGAACACCCGCCCCTCCAGACCGCAGAGCGGTTCGCCTCCTGGACCCGGCTGATGTGGGATCGAGTCGAGAAGCCGAACTGGGTCGGCGAGTACGGCTGGCGCGGCCAGCAGTGGTACCCGGAGTTGATGCATCACTCCAATTGGGCGTCGCTGGCCGCAGGTTCGGCGATGACCCCCATCGAATGGAACGACGATTCGGCTTACGGGCAATTCGATGAGGCGATGAAGGAGGACATGTTGCGGTTCGCCACCTTCGTCGAGGAGACTCCGCTGGTCATCTGGGACCCGTCGCCGGTGACGATCTCATTCAGCGATCCGAACGTCCGGGGATGGGGCGTGGCCGGCGAGGAGGGTGGGGTGATCTGGGCCCAGGACTTTGCCCTCGAGGAGGCCGCAATGGAGGAGATCCGGGCCGACCAAACCATGCGTTCCGGAGTCATCGCCACGGTTGACGGCTTGGCTACCGGATCGTGGGAGGTCTACCCCTACGACACCTGGGCCGGGATCTGGCTGGAGCCAGTGACCATCGAGTGCGCCGCCGGGGAAGCGTGCGGCCTCCCGCTTCCGGATTTCGAGAGGGATCTGGCCTTGCGTCTGGAGCGGGGGTGATTATCAGCTCTCGCTGGACTCAGCCCAGAGATTGAGCTCACCTTCCACCGCAAAGCGGTCGATCTCCGCCAGCTCTCCGTCGTCGAACCCGGGATGGTCGAAGGCCCCGAGCAGATCGGCGATCTGGGCCCAGTTGCGAGCCCCCACCAACGCCGAGGTGACTGTGGGTCGGCGAAGCACCCAGGCCACCGCCATCTGCGCCAGGGTCTGCCCCCTGCGGCCTGCGATCTCGTTCAGGCCGCGGACCCGGGCCAGGTTTTCCTCAGCGAGCATTCCCCGGTCGAAAGAGTCGCCGGTGATCGCCCGCGAGTCCGCCGGCACCCCGGAGAGATACTTGTCACTGAGCAGCCCCTGAGCAAGAGGGGAGAACACGATGCATCCGACGCCTTCCTCGTCGAGCACATCGAGCAGGCCGTCCTCCACCCAACGGTTGAGCATGGAGTAGGAGGGCTGATGGATGACACAGGGCGTTCCCATTCCACGGAGGATGGCGACGGCCTCCCTGGTGGCATCGGGCCCGTAGGACGAGATCCCCGCATACAGCGCCTTGCCCGAGCGAACCGCGTGGTCGAGAGCGCCCATCGTCTCCTCGAGTGGCGTCGAGGGATCGTGGCGGTGGGAGTAGAAGATGTCGACGTAGTCGAGCCCCATACGACGCAGGCTCTGATCGAGGGACGCAATGAGGTACTTGCGCGATCCCCACTCCCCATAGGGACCGTCCCACATCCAATAGCCGGCCTTGGTGGAAATGATCAGCTCGTCCCGGTGGGGACCGAGGTCAGAGGCGAGGACCGCGCCGAAATTTCGCTCCGCCGAGCCCGGTGGCGGCCCATAGTTGTTGGCCAGGTCGAAATGGGTGATTCCCTGGTCGAAGGAGCGGAGCAGCATGTTCCGCATCTCGTCGCTCACTCCGCCACCACCGAAGTTGTGCCACAGGCCGAGTGAGATCCGGGGAAGCAAGAGGCCGCTACTCCCGGAGCGGGCGTAGGGGATTCGTGAGTATCGATCAGACGCGGGTTGGTACGACACAGTCAATTGTGATTGCCGCCCGGCCGGGGGCTGCTTCCTCGTGACGAGCTCCCCATTTCAATCCAGACTCTTCTTGATCGTCGCGTGGATGCGATCCACCGACGGGATGGCGAGGTCCTCGAGGTTCTCCGCGGCGGGGAGCGGGATGTGGGGCGTGGTGATCCTCACCACCGGCCCGTCGAGATCCCAGAAGGCCTCGTCGGCGACGATCGACGCCACCTCGGCGCCCCAGCCGCACAGCCTTGGGTTCTCCTCGACCGTGTAGAGCCGACCGGTCTTGGCCACCGACGCGAGCACGGTCCGCGTGTCCAAGGGCACCAAGGTCCGGAGGTCGATCACCTCCGCTGAGATCCCCTCCTCGCCCAAGCGCTCTGCGGCATTCACGGCCCGGGGGACCATGAATGCCAGCGCGACGATGGTGCAGTCGGTTCCCTCACGGACCACCTTCGCCTCCCCGAGCCGGGCCACGATCTCGTTGTCGGGCACCTCGGCCTTGGCGGCGAGTAGCGACTTGTGCTCGAAGAACACCACCGGGTCCGGGTCGCGCACCGAGGCCGCCATGAGACCGATGACATCTTCCGGCGTGGAGGGGGCCACGACTTTGAGACCCGGGATCATCATGCACCAGTTCTCAACGCTTTGGCTGTGCTGAGCGCCGAAGCGCACCCCTCCCCCGTTGGCGGTCCGGATCACCACCGGGATCGTGAGTTGGCCGCCGGTCATGTATCGGCTCTTCGCCATCTCGTTGGCGAGCATGTCGAAGCACACCGCGAGGAAGTCCGAGAACATGATCTCGGCGATCACCGGAGTCCCGGTCATCGCAGCGCCCATCGCCGCCCCCACGATCGCCTGCTCCGAGATCGGGGTGTCACGAATCCGGTCCGGTCCGAACTCCTCGAGCAGCCCCACTGTGGTCTTGAACACCCCGCCCGCACTGGCGATGTCCTCCCCAAGCATCACCAATGATGGGTCACGTCTCATCTCCTGGGCGATGCCCCTGGCAACCGCCTCCCGATAGCTCAGTTCCGCCACGCCGAACCTCCGTCGGCCCAGACATCGGTGAGGAGCACGTCCTCGCCGGGGCGTTCTCCCTCCTTGGCGAAAGTGGTGGCCTCCTCGACCCGATCCGCGACCTGGTGCACGATCTCGGAGAGCCGCGACTCGGGCACCCCGAGCCGGAGCAGACGCTGGTGGTAGATCGGGATCGGATCGTGCTCGTTCCAGGCCTCGACCTCCGCCGCCGGCCGGTATTTTCCGGGATCGGCGCGGCTGTGGCCACCGTGGCGGTAGGTCACCGCTTCGATCAGACTCGGACCCTCTCCGGCACGGGCCTTGGATACGGCGACCCTCGCCGTCTCGTGCACTTCATCGACGTCATTGCCGTCGATCACGATCGGCTCCAGGTCGTAAGAGCCGGCCCGCCCCGCCGCCGGGTGGCGGGTCGCGGTGACGACATCGATCGGGGTGTATTCCATGTAGAGGTTGTTCTCGCACACGAAGACCACAGGGAGCTTCCACACCGATGCCAGGTTGAGCGCCTCGTGGAATGCCCCGATATTGGTGGTCCCGTCTCCGAAGAAGGCCACTGCCACCTGGTCGGTGCCCCGCATCTGGGCCGACCACGCCGCGCCATTGGCCACACACAGGTGGGCGCCGATGATGGCGTAGCTGCCCATCATCCCGTGCTCCACCGAGGTCAGGTGCATCGAGCCTCCCTTGCCCCCGAGGATCCCGTTCTCCCGCCCCAGGAGCTCGGCAAGGACCGGGCCCAGAGCCGCCCCCCGCGCGATGGTGTGGGCATGGCCCCGGTAGGTGGCGAAGGTGTAATCGTCGGAACGCATTGCCTTGGCCACGCCGGTGGCGACCGCCTCCATACCCAGAGAGAGGTGGCTGGTCCCCTTGACCAGGTTCTCCATGAACATGTCGTATGCCCGCTTCTCGAACTGCCGGAGGAGGTGGAGCATCTCGAACATCGCGACCCGGGTCTCGAGGTCGATGGCGATCCGGTCATTGGCCGGGTCGACGTCGGGAGGGAGGCGGGGAGGCCGCTGCGCGTAGTCGAGGAGCCCGGGGTCGAGGTCAGTACTCATTGGCCACCATCAACTCCTCGCAAGGAAACAGGGTTGTGATCTGCGGCCCCTCGGCGGTGACCACCATCATCTCCTCGATGCGGGCCGCGGAGCGGCCGTCGGCGGCCGGGGCGTAGGTCTCGAGGGCGAAATACATCCCTTCCTTGATCTCTATGGGGTCGTCCAGTGAGTTCAGCCGGCTGATGATCGGCCGCTCGTGGAGGCCGACACCCACCCCGTGCCCGAATTGGAGCCCGAAGGCGTCCATTTCGTCCATGAACCCGAAGTCCTCGGCGCGGGGCCACACCTTGGCGATCATGTCCGTGGTATTGCCCGGACGTACCAGCTCGATGCCGGCATCCATCCACTCCCGGGCCTGTTTGAAGGCGTCGCGTTGCGCGGTGGTAGCCCGTCCCACCACGAATGTCCGGTAGTAGCAGGTCCGGTATCCGTTGTAGGCGTGGATGATGTCGAAGTACGCCTGGTCGCCGGGCCTGATGAGCCGGTCGCTGAAGACGTGGGGATGAGGACTGCACCTTTCCCCGGCGATCGAGTTGATCGCCTCCACGAACTCGGAGCCCATCTCGAAGAGTCGGGCGTGGGCCAAGGCGACCACGTCGGACTCCCTGATCCCCGGCTTCAACATCTCGAATATGTCTTGATAGACGCCATCGACCATGGCGCTGGCCTGGGTGAGGAGCACGATCTCGTCGGCGCTCTTCATTTCCCTGGCCTGCATCATCGCCTGCTGGCCGTCGGTGACATTGAGGCCTTCCTTCTGGAGTGCGAGGAACACTGCGGTTTCGGCCATGTCCACGCCGAGGGGATCGCCATCGATGCCCTCGTCGCGCAGGGCAGCGGCGATCTCACCGGCGGCCCGGGCGTGGAGGCCCGATCTCGGCCCAATCGCCCCCTGTAGCCCGGTGTTGCCCCCGATCGAGTTCTCGGTGTCGTAGAGGTCAGGCAACTGGAGGCGATGAGCCTTGGCCGCCGACCCGAAATCCCAGATCCGGGGCCGGCCCTTGCGAGTGATCAGCGCCCAACGCTCCCCCTTGTTGAACGCCCAATAGCCGATCTGGGTTGCGGTGGCGTAGCGGATGTTGGAGGTCTCGAAGAGGAGCAGGGCACCCAGGCCTTGTTCCTCCAGCTGCTGCTTGACCCGGTCGAGGCGATAGGTGCGCAACCGGCCGAAGTCGACCCGGTGCTCCCAATCGACTGCCATGACCCCGGGGGCCGGGGTGGTCGCTACCGGAAAGTCAGTCATCGGGGTCTCCTTGTGGTCGTCCATGGTCAAGTCGGGCTCTCTTCCCGGAGAAAGGCGGCGATGGCGCTCAGGTCACGGTCACCCATCCCCGCGGCGATGGCGCGCTCCACGATGGCGAGGTCGACCGCCGCTTGGTCCATTCGGGCCCCGACCTTCCTCCCCAGCTCGGTTATCAACTCCAGGTCCTTCGCTACCAGGTCGAGGCTGAATGCGACCGGTGCGTCCTCGGGGTTTTCGTATGCCGCCCGTTTGTACTGGACGAACGGGGCGCCTCCTGCGCCGTTGGCGAAGACGTCGTAGGCGATGCCCCGCTCCACACCCGCCTTCTCGGCGAGCACCAGCGCCTCCGAGAGCGCAACGTTCAGCCCGTGCACCAAGGCGTTCACCGCAAGCTTGGTGGCCGCTCCCGAGCCTCGCGGGCCGGTCTCGACCACCCGAGCGGCCAATGCGTCGAGCACGGGCCGCGCCGGACCCAGGGAAGCGGCATCTCCGCCCACCATGATCGTGAGCGCCCCCTGCTCGACCGTGGAAACGCTGCCCGACACCGGGGCATCGAACAGAGACGCTCCGGTGGCATCGATGGGAGCACCGATCTCATAGACGACTTCCGGGGAGATCGTGCTCATCTCGAGTGCGACCATTCCGGCGCCCAGGCCGCCGACCGCGCCGTCGTCGCCCAGATAGACGTTGCGCACCGCCTCGTCGTCGGCGAGGCTGCTGATGACGACGCCAGCTTTCTGTACGGCCTCCGCCGGTGTCGCCGCGATGTCAGCACCCAATTGGTCGGCAAGCCGTCGTGCCTTTTCCCGGTCGCGGCTCCAAAGGACCAACTCGAAGCTGGCGCGGCTCAAGGTGGCGGCCATGGCTCCACCCATCCGACCGCACCCCAGCACGGCGACCTTGGGGGCGCTCTCCATCAATGAACAGTCACACTACACACTGCAGCCATCCCTCATCCAGGGAGGAGCTGCCCCGCCAGGCCTGCGATGTGAGCGCCGATGGCGAGGCTTGCCGTGGCTCCTGGCGAGGGCGCATTGAGCACATTGATCGTCCGAGCGGTCTCCTCGATGACGAAGTCGTCGACCAGGCGGCCGTCGGGGCCGATCGCCTGCGCCCTGACTCCGGCACCACCTGCTTGGAGGTGCTCGGGCCGGACCGCAGGCACCAGACGCCGAGCCGACCGCGCGTAAAGGGCGCGGGAACGTGACCTAACCACCTCACCGGCGCCGGTCCACCAGTTTCGCCCGGCGAGTTTCCAAAAGCCTCCCGTGGTCAGTGTCTCCCTTATGTCCGGCCACGATGGCGGAGCACCCCGGTAGTGCTCTCTCCCCAAGGCGAGCACCGCGTTGGGCCCGACCTCGACGGTGCCGTCGATGCGTCTGCTGAAGTGGGCCCCGAGAAAGGGAAACTTGGGGTCGGGAACCGGATAGATGAGGGATCTGACAAGGTCGGCGTGACCCTGATCGAGGGTGTAGTACTCGCCGCGGAAAGGCACGATCCGAATCTTGCTCGACACTCCGGCCAATGCCGCGACCCGGTCGGAGTGGAGCCCGGCACAATTGACCAGGAGCCGGGCCCGATGCTGCTCCCCTCCCGCCACCAGGCCCACCCCGTCGACTCCCTCCGTGATCGACTTCACCTCTTTCCCGAGGCCTATCACCGCCCCCTTGTCCTCGAGCCTCCGCCTCAACGCCCCGGCTACTCCCGAAAAGTCGGCTACGCCGGCACTTGGCACGTGAAGGGCAGCGACACCCACCGCCGCCGGTTCATGCTCGGCGATGCCCCCCGACCCAATACGTTCCAGTCCGGGGAGTCCGTTGGCGGTGCCCCGCCGCTCCAGTTCGCCCAGCTTCTCCAATTCGCGCTCAGAGGACGCGATCACCAGCTTTCCGGTGCGACGGAAAGGGACCGACTCCTGGTCACAGAGCTCTTCGAGCATGCGGCCACCCTCGACACAGAGTCGGGCCTTGAGAGACCCTGGCCGGTAATAGAGGCCAGAATGGACCACCCCGCTGTTGTGACTGCTCTGGTGGGTAGCGACGTCGGATTCCTTGTCCAGGATCGTGATCGAGATCCCAGGGAACCGATCGACAAGTGCGTGCCCGACACCAAGGCCGATCAGCCCGGCGCCGACAATGCAGACGTCCGAGCTCACCTAACCGCCCCCGTCGTTCTCTCGCGCCGTTCTCGACCTCTGGGTCGAGAACAGCGCGCGAGAACCAGCAGACCTGTGCGCGCGAGAACCAGCAGAGCTGAGGGGATTCAAATCTTTGGCAGTTTGAAGCCGGACTTCTCGACCACGAAGTCCCGTGAATCGGTCGCCATCCTCCGCACTGCCGGCCAATCGACATGGAGCAGCTCGCCATGCTCCTTCATCACGTGCCCGGCGATGAGCACGGTGTCGACATTCGAGGTGTCCATGCCTGCGACGACCGCAGTGGCCGGGTCGTTGAGGGGGGTTACGTTCGCCCGGTCGGTGCGCAGCATGATGAGGTCGGCCTGCTTTCCCGGTGTCAGCGTCCCCACCTTCGACTCCAGGCCATTGGCTCGAGCTCCCTCGACCGTGGCGTACTCCAACACCTGGCGTGGCGACACCGGGGTCTTGCCCTGAGAATTGGCAACAGCTCGTTGCAGTGCGAGCACGGAACGCATCTGGTTGAACATGTCGGCCGGGACGTTGGTCTCGACGTCGATGCTCAGGCTGGGGCGAAGACCCCGGTCGAGGAACTTCTGGATCGGGGGCATCCCGTGGCCCATCATCATCTCCACCGGGGAGGCGAGAGACACTGTGCCCCCGCTGTCCACGATCATTTGGATCTCGATGTCGTTGAGGGTCGTGCAGTGGATGTAGGTGGTGTCGGGGCCGAGCAGGCCGGCCTCCCCGAATCGCTGCACCTTGGCGTCCTGGCCATAGGAACCGACACCAACATGGGTCGTGATCCGGGCCCCGGTCTCCCGGGCCAACTTCCAGTGGTCGCGGGACACCTCGAAGTCGGTGAACTCGGGGCCGGGTGCAGCCAGGGCGAGGGTGAGCCTCTGGTCCTTGGTCGAGAAGTGCTCGGTGGCGGCACGGACGAACCAACTGGGCTGACGCTCCTCCCACTTCCCCCACCAGGGGAAACCGTAGGCAAATACCGCCCGAAGGCCCGAGTCCTCGAGGGCTTGGATGACGGCGTCGGTGTGGGCCGGCGATCCCTGAATGTGCGACCAGTCGAGGAGAGTGGTGATCCCGGCATCGATGGCCCCCAGCGCGGAGACCAGGTTCCCGGCGTAGGCGTCTTCCGGCCGGAAAGCCGGAGCCAGCTTGTGGAGAACGAACGAGATGTAGCTGGTCCGTCCCTCCAGGGGGACATCAGTCCCGATGTTGCGGAGCAGGCCCTCCCATATGTGACGATGGGTGTCGACGAACCCGGGCATGACGATCATCCCCGAGGCGTCGATCACCTCGACCTCCCCGTTGGCCAGGCTCGGCCCAATGGCAAGGATCTTGTCCCCTTCGATCATCACGTCGGCGACGTCGAAGTCCCCGAGACCCGGGTCGAGGGTCAACACCATGCCCCCCTTGATCAGCTTCTTCCCGTTGGGCACAACCGAGAAGTTGGTGCCAGTCGGGTAGAACGCGGGAACCACCGCTTTCTCCTGGACCCGGTTGCCGATCCACAGGCGCCTGGCCCGCTTGTAGTTCCGTTTGACCAACTCCTTGAGATCCCCCGCTTGGAAGAGAAGAAGGCCGAGGAGGATCAGAAGACCGATGATCATGGTGCCGTCACTCGGTGACAGGCCGAGGTAGGGCAATACGGTGAGGATCACCGCGAGCAGAAGCGCCGCCACAGTGCCGCCGATGAATGTCGCCCGGCCTCCGGCCAAGGATGCTCCTCCGAGGACTGCTGCGGTGATGCTGTTGAGGGCAAACGTCGAGCCCACCTGGGCGTTGCCGATCGGCGACCTCGCCATGACGAAGAAGGAGGCGACAGCCGCGAACAGGGATGCCAGGAGCAGGGCGCGGACCCGAACCCAGTTGGTACGCACGCCTCCTCGCTTGGCGGACCTCTCGTCGAATCCGACCGCGCGCAGTTGCAGGCCCGACCCGGAAGCGTGGAGCCAATAGTCGAGGGCGGCGGCCGCGACCACGATGACGATGAACGCCACGGGAACGGGCCCGATGCTTGTGGTGAGCACCGACACCAGCCCGCCGTTGATGACCCCCTGCGCAGTGGGCCTGAGTGTGAGAGCGATCCCGTCGAGGATGCTCAGTGTGGCCAGCGTGGCGATGATCGAGGGGATCTTGACCCCACGAATCAGACCCGCGTTGACCAGTCCGATGATCAGGCCGCAGAGCAGGATCAGGGCCACGCCGGTCACGATCTGGAAGGTGGTCGCCTCGACGCCGATCAGGAAAGAAGCAAGAACCACCCCGAGACTGATGGTTGACCCAACCGAAAGGTCGATATAGCCGACAAGGAGGGCGTGGGTCTGGGCGAAGGTGGCGACTATCAGCGGCAGCGCCAGAATGAGGATTTGGTTGACATTGGTGGCGTTGATGAAACCGGGAAAGCGGTTGGTGGTGAACCAGAGCAGCCCGGCGAGGAGGAGGATCTGCAAGGCAACCGGCATCCACAGTCGGAACTTGACGATCTTTCGCCACCTGTTCTTGTCGCGGGCATCCCGAATGACCTTGCGAACGACCTGTCTCGCCGAGTCGGCCCGGTTGGTGGTGATAGTCACGAGAGACTCGCCTTCGTCGGGCTGCGGGGCATGGCCACTCCGAGTGGGGAGCGCCCGGCCTTGGACAGGCCAGGGCCGCGGACGATTGCCTCGGTGATGCGACGCTCGTCCAACTCGTCGCCGGGGATCTCCTCGACGATGGTTCCTCTGGACATGACCAAAACCCGGTCGCAGAGCCCTGAGAGCTCGATGGGATCGCTCGACTTCACGAGGAGGGCAGCTCCGGCGTCGGTGCGCGCCCGGAGCGCCTTGTATATGTCGAATCTGGACCCCACGTCCACGCCTTGGGTGGGCTCATAGGCCATGATCACCGCCGGGTCCTTCAGGAAGGAACGGGAGACCGAGACCTTCTGTTGGTTGCCCCCGGATAGGAACTCAACCGGCTGCTCGAGAGATGGAGTCCTTATCTCGAGCTCGCCTACGAGACCGTCGACGGCATTCCGCTCGGACCCTCGCCTGAGGAACCCGAGAACGCTGAACTTGCTCAGAGACTGAATCGTGGCGTTGACCCGAACCCCGAGCACAGTGGCCAGGGCTTCCCTCTTGCGGTCGCCGGGAAGAAGCATGACGCCCGCGTTGACCGCTTCACGAGTGGAGATGAGATTGAGGTCCTTGCCGTTGCAGACCACGCGCCCCGCCCTCGGCGGGACCCTCCCCGCCAAGCAGTCGAAGAGCTGGGCCTGCCCATTCCCCTCGGCTCCGGCGATGCCGACGACCTCTCCTCCTTCCAGAGTGAACGTCACCGGTCCGAACGACTGCCCCTGCAGGCCATCGACCAACAGGACCTCGCGCCTCTCGGCATTCGACGGGGCCGCTGCGGGAAATGCCGCCTCGAATGGCCTTCCCACGATCAGCTCCACGAGCTCGGATTCGGTTGTCGCCCGGGCGTTGAACGTGCCCCGGTTGCGGCCGTCTCTGAGCACGGTGATCCGGTCGGCAATCTCCAACACCTCGGGGAGCCGATGACTGACATAGACGACTCCGACACCGCGCTTCCGGCATGCCACCACGGTGCGATGAAGTGCCTCGACCTCGTCCGGCCCCAGGGCTGTGGTTGGCTCGTCGAGGAGCAACACCTTGGGGTTGGTGACCAACGCCTTGGCGACCTCGAAGAGCTGTCTCTCGGCAAGGGTGAGGAACGCGGCAGGGGCGTCGGGAAAGAGCTCGAGGTCGAGGTCGAACTCCGAGAGCAGCTTGCGCGCCCATTTCTTCCGACGCCAGAACGGTGGCCGTTGGTCCGGCGGCGCTGCCAGGAACAGATTGTTCTTGACCGGTTCCGCCTGGACAATCGAGGTGTCCTGATAAGCCATGGCCAGGCCAAGCTTCCGGGCAAGTGCTGGGGAATCGGTGCGCAGGGGCTTTCCCCCGATGCGCACCGCTCCCCTATCGGGCTCTATGAACCCACTGGCAATCCCGAGGAGAGTCGACTTGCCCGAGCCGTTCTCCCCGACCAAGGCGTGGACCTCACCGGCATGGCAGTCGAAGCTGACATCGGTCAGCGCTCGAACCGCCCCGAACTGCCGGGAGACACCTTTCAGCTCGAGGACCAGGTCCCCGTCCGCCGATTCTCCTCTGGGAATGCCGTCGCTCATTCAGCCGGTATTGCTCACCCGGCGGGGAACATCAGGGCCAGCACGTCGTCGGGCACCAATGACGTCCCTGACACCGCCTCGTGGACCCGATCCGGGTTGCAGTCTGCGGTCGTGACCTGCCGCATCACATGCGGAACCACGACCTCTGCCGGGATCGGTGCGCCTGCGATGGACATCATCGCCGCGGTGACGCCGGTCCGTGACTGGAAGTTGCCACCGGCGGAGTACCAGATGTTGTAAGTCGGGTCGTTGCGCTCGGCCCAGTCGCAGAACAGGTTCTGCTCATCTGTCCGGAGAGCCAGCGTCAGGTTGGAGACCGGGATCCCCAGCTCCTCGTACACGGGCAGGCCGTACCAGATCCCGTCGGCGTACTCATACGCATATCCCCGGATCTCGGGATTGCTGGTGAGCAACCCGCGGAACACGTCGGGAATCGCAGGCGGGAACCAGAAGGTGTCACCGGTTGTGCTGTCCTCGTTCGCCGGCGGGTTGACCAGAGTGGCCTCCGCGCTCAGAGAAGAGATCGCACAGCGCTGCCACCCGAGCGAAAGGGCATTGCCCGGAGTTCCCCCAAGCATCGCCACCTCGCCGGCGCCGACGCCGGTGTTGAGAACGTCGGAGAAGCTCTCGCCGAGGGCACACAGGTCTTCGCCAACCACGGTCAGGTAGCCCTCACCTGGGGTGAGCGCACCATCCTGTCCGGGCAGACCGACCCATCCCGCCGAGAACGGGACGTACGGAATGCCGGCATCGGTGGCTGCCTGGATCGCGGGCGCGATCGCCACTCCCATGTCGGGATAGCCGACAATGAAGTCGACGCCTCTCTGCACCAGGAAGTTGATGTCGTTGGCATGCACCGCCGGGTCCGGGTCGAAGTCCGCCGCCGTGGAGACGATGGTCCCGATCTCGGGGTAGGTGAGCGCCTGGAGGATGGCCTCCATGTGACTCACTGCCCGCCAGACGTTCACGGTGTCGCCACCACCATCGGCATAGCCCATGACGAGCTCCCCGCCACTGCCGGTCTCACACTCCTGGCTGCTCCAGCACTCCATTGCCTTGTCGATCGTCGCCTGATCGAGCGTCTGGTTAGCCCGGGCGATCGACGCCAGAACGATGTTCCAGCTGTCGGCGTCCGAAGGCTCCACCGGGCCCAAGGCCTTGGTGACCAATGCAGGATCCGCAGCTCCGGGGTCTTCGTTGTAGTCCGCCAGCGGGTTATCGCTGGTCGCCGCGGTCGTGCTGGGCGCTTCACCCGCCGTCGTGGTCGGCTCGGCCGCCGCGCTCGTCGTTGGCTCGGCTGCGGCGGTCGTACTCGTGTCGCCTGTCTCTCCGTTACACGCGGACACGACCAAGACCAGGACGGCAACGAGGCCGATGATCTTCAATCGCTTCATGTTCCTCCTCAATTGGGCGCCTCCGCCCTTGCTCTGTTCATTCGATCGGTGTCGACTGGTTGGAATTCCGATCTCCTTTCTCAACCATTTCCGCTTGAGCTCTTGGTCGTTTCTCTTTCGGTGCGTTTCGGATTTCTCCGCTCGCGAAGCACGCGCTCCACGCCTTTGATGATCCGATCGCCCGAAACCAACATGCCGCCGATGATCACCAGCCCGAACACGACGAACTGGAATGCTGTGGGAAGACCCATCGACCGCATCATGTAGTCGAGCCCGACGAGGAAGAAGGCTGCGGCGAAAGTGGAGAGCGGGCTGGCCAAGCCCCCGGTCAGAGAGGCACCGCCGATCACCACAGCCGCGATCGGCCCCAAGAGATACTCAGAGCCGATGGAGACACCGGGACTGCCGAGGAGCCCGGCGAGCGCTACCCCGGCGACTCCATAGAGGGTTGCCGCCGCGATGTAGGCAGACATCTGATTCAGCGTGACCCGAAGGCCAACCACCTGTGACGAGACGGGGTTGGCGCCAACCGCCTGGAACCTGCGGCCCACCGTGAGGTATCTGAAGCCCACGATCAGGATCAGGGTGATCACCAGCCCGATCCAGAACACGGGACTGATCCCGAACACCTTCGTCCTGGTCCAGCTGGACCACGCATCGGGTACCGGGCTCTGAACCGGGAAGGCCCGCCCGTATCGCGCGACGACACCAATCACCACCTGACCGACAGCCAGGGTGACGATTAGCGGATTGAGCTTGAGCCCACCGACGAGGATCCCGTTGAGGAGACCGACAAGCGCTGCCGCGCCGACTGCGGTGAGAAGGGCGACTGCGACCCGCTCATCGCTCTGCTGACCGACACCAACCATGAGGGCCGCGGCCAACGACATCGTCCCCGGGACGCTGAGATCGATGCCGCCGGTCATGATGACCAGCATCTGGCCCAGGGCGGTTATGGCGAGGAGTGCCCCGTAGGGGGCGATCGCGCTCAGTGTCACGCTCCCCAGCGTCGCCGGAACCCAAATCATGGCCACGACCACCAGCAGGACCAGCGCGATATACGCCGGCAGATACCGGGACGCGACCACGAAGGACGTGATAGCCGTGGAGGAGGTGGTCGCGCTCGTCATGCCACGTCCCCCGAGCCCGATCCGACGAGAAGTCCGGCGGCTCCCGCCACCCGGGCCTGGGCGGTGGCGGCCAGGCTCCGAGCCTTGGCCACGTCACCAGTGAGATTCCCAGCTTGCATCACCACCTCCCCGCCGACGAAGACCCAGTCCACGTTCGAGGTGTCCATACCCCACACCACTGCGCCGATCGGGTCGTTGACCGGGGCGATGTTGGGACGATCGGTTCGAAGGAGGATCAGATCGGCCTTTTTCCCCGGCTCCAAGGACCCGACGACGGACCCGAGCCCTACCGTGTTGGCTCCGTCCACGGTCCCGAAGCGAATCACCTCCCGGGTCGTGAGCAGATTGGGAAGACCCGCCTTGCCTGCCAGCTTGAGATCGAAATACGTGCCGTGTTGCAGGGAGATGGTTGCCCTCATCTGGGCAAAGAGGTCTCCGGGGGCGACGCGCTCGTCGTCGATGCCGAGACCGGGCCGGATCTTTCGATCGATGATGCGCTGGATGGGGGGCGTTCCGATCCCGTTTGCCATCTCCGAGGAAGGGGTCAGGGCGACTCTCGCTCCAGACGCAGCGATAGCGTCGAGGCTCTCGTCATCGAGATTGGTGCAGTGCACGAGGGTGACATCGGGCCCGAGCAGGTCTCGGAGGGATGCACTGTCTGCGACGTCGGCTTGGTCGATCCCGGCGTGGGCGTGCACCCGGCTGCCCATCCGCCTGGCCTGGGCCAAACCATCGGACAACCCGGCGGCTCTGGCGCCCAGCGCGATGGTGGTCCTGCCGGCCCCGGGCGCTTGGTGGAGGCGCTCAAACGTCACGGGGTCCGGCACCACCAACACCGTCCGCATCCCGGAGTCGAAATGGGCTTCGAGAGCAGCCTCGGCCAGGCTGCCGTCGGAGTGTGCATCGGACCAGTCGACGATGGTCGTGATCCCGGCCTCGGCAGCCCCGAGCAGTCCGATCAGAGTCGCCGCGTACAGGTCATCGGCACCAAAACGATCGCCGACATCGGACGAGGCGTCGCCGAGATTGCGAAACAGAGATCGCCATACGTGACGATGGGTGTCGACGAACCCGGGCATCAGAATCGTGTCCCTGGCATCGACGACCTCGGCGTCGCGGGCGCGGATCCCGGGCCCGATTTCGACAATGGTGTCGCCATCGATCAAGACGTCGGCTTCGGCGAAGTTTGCCTTCGCCATGGTGAGGACGCACCCACCCCGAAGAAGCGCCTTTTTCGTCATCCGTTCCCGCTGGAATCGACCGTCGAGAGCACCCGGGCGACGGAGAACGGCGGTGGGTTGAGGGGGCCACTCACTGATAAGTCACACTACACATCTCGGCTGATGACCGGCCCTGGAAATGACGGTCTGCTGCCCGCACCCCTGTCGTCATCCCCCTGCCTCGAGAGCCTCGGTGAGATAGATCCAGTCCCGCCGGAACCGGTAGGAATGACGGGGTGGAGGCTGAGGCGCCTGGGTCTCGAGCCAGCGAACCGGGCCCTCTCCGACATTGCGGAACTCGTGCACACAGCCCACGCCGGCCCAGGCCACGTCGCCGGGCCCGAGATGGTATTTGATCCCGTCGAAGGCGGCTTCCACTTCCCCTTCCAGGATCAGGTAGGCCTCTTCGAGCGGGTGATCGTGGGCCCCGGCGAAGCCTCCCGGGACATATTGGACCATGAACATGGTCGAGAGGTCGGCTCCGAGGTCGGAGTCGATCATCATCTTGACCGAGATCCCGCTGTAGACCAGGAGGGCGGTCCGCATGCTGGCGCTGAGGGAGAGTCGGTCCTGAGTCTGCATCGCGGGATTCATGTTCTCGGGATCGATATGGCCAAAGCTGCGATTCCTCGGGTCGCGCACATCGATCAACGCTGCCTCCCCGACGGGTGGCGACTCCGGGAAATAGGTGTCGTAGTCGTGGCGCCGGCGAGGAAGAGGGGCTCTCATCTCGGCAAACGAGACCGGCCCCGAAGATGGGTTGCGCAGGGAATGAGTCACCCCCACCGGCGCCAGGCCGTAGTCCCCCGCACCAAGCCGGAAGCTGCCCTCGGGAAGGTCCGCGATCAGCTCCCCCTCCAGGACGTAAAAGGTCTCTTCGAATGAATGGAGATGGTGGGAGATGACACCACCGGGGCCAAGTCGTGAGATCTGAAAGCCCATCTGCACTGCCCCCGCCTCCTCGTCGACGATCAGATCGCCCAGGTACTCGATGCTCTTTCCCTCGAACCCGGCCGGGACCCGGTATTCGTGATCACCGGCCTTCTTGACGATGTGATTCGACATGAAACTCCGACCTCGACAGGACCGATCAGCGAGGCTACACACCCACATGGCCCGGATCCGGGCCCGAGCACCGTTGTCATGGGATGATTTCCCCGGCGATTACGGATACTGAGCACCCTTCCCGGGGTCTAGGCTCGCACAGATGACTTTCGTCGAGCGTGGGAAGGACCGACCACATGGGCGATGAGATCGTCCTGATCGTCGGGGGAACCAAGGGCATCGGCCTCGAAGTCGCCCGTCACTACGCGTCCCGAGGCGAGGCCGTGGTGGTCACCGGGCGGGACGCGGCAAGGGCATCGGCGGCGGCCTCCGAGCTCGGGTCAGGGGTCAGCGGCATCGGATTCGACATGGGAGACCCCTTCCAGGTCGGCCCTGCGCTCCAAGAGGTGGGCCCGGTCTCCCGTCTGGTGTTGTCTGCGATCGCCCGCGACGAGAACCCGGCACGGGAATACAAGGTCGCGGCCGCGGTCGAGCTGACGACGTTGAAGCTCGTCAGCTACGTGGAGGCCATCCACACGCTGCTTCCCCGTCTCTCCGACTCGAGCTCGGTAGTCATCTTCGGAGGACGGGCCAAGGACCGCCCATACCCGGGCTCGACCACGGTCACCACCATCAATGGCGGTGTCAGCTCGATGATCCGGACCCTCGCGGTCGAGCTGGCCCCGATCCGGTTCAACGCGATCCATCCCGGGATCGTCGGGGACAGCCCGTACTGGAAGGACAAGCCACTCGAGGGAGTGGTGGCCCGGACCCCGACCAGACGCCTGGTAACCATGGCCGACGTGGTGGATGCCACCGTGTTCTTGCTCGAGAATCAGTCCGTCAACGGAGTAAATCTCTATGTCGACGGCGGATGGTTGTTGATGTGAGTCAGAGCACCGGGACCACGGTCAAACACGAGCTCGATGGCATCGGAGACCGACTCAGGGAGGAGCGCCTGAAGGCCGGGATCAGCCAGCGTGAGCTGGCTCGCCGGGTAGGGCTCTCGGCGAGCCTGATCTCACAGCTGGAGAGCGGGCTGTCCAAGCCATCGGTCGGCACCCTGTACGCAATCGTCACCGAGCTCGGCGTCTCGGTCGAGAGGGTGATTCGCGGTGACCACCCAGCCGGTTCCGAGTCCGTAACCGCTCCACACTCGGACCCGAGCCCACTGGTGCACCCCGACGAGCGCGCGGTCGTCGACCTCGCATCCGGCGTGCGTTGGGAGCAACTGACCTCGGAGACCGAGGAGGGAGTCGACTTTCTCCACGTCATCTACGACGTCGGCGGCTCGTCGACTCCGGACAGCTCATTGATGCGTCACAACGGCCGGGAATACGGATACGTGATCTCGGGCACGCTGGGAGTCCAGGTCGGCTTCGAGAAACACATCATGAGCCCCGGTGATTCGATCGCCTTCGACTCGACGACACCTCATCGTCTCTACAACGACGGAAACGAACCGGTCCACTCCGTCTGGTTCGTGGTGGGCCGCGACGGGGACAGTAGAGCCCGGCTCAGCGGACACACATAGGTCGAGGGCCCAGACCCCGGCCTAGACGTGAATGCTCACCCGAACCGGGGATGCTGCCCCGGTCAGCATCTCGGCGCTGGCGCCGCAAGCGCACTCGTAACGGACCAGGATCCCGTTCTCGGTGTTCTGGATCCCATCGATGCTCGAGGTCCAGATGATCACCTCACGGCCCAATCGCTCACATTCAGCGAGAAACACGGCCCGCCTCCTCATGGCTCTGGGCGCGGCCTCGGCCCGTCCGCCTATTGGAGCGGGATGTCGGCTTGAAGAGACGGGCCCTCTCTGCTGCCCGCTGCCGACTGTCCATGATCTCCCTGCTGATCACCAATGCTGCGTAGGGAGTCATCATCTGCCATCACCTCCATGTAATGAGTCTTAGTCGGTTCACTCATTACGGTAACTCAGATCCTGTAATAAGTCAACTGACTTTGTCTCATTACAGCCCACTGGGATCGGCCCGCTCCGCACAGCCCGGCACCGACGATCTGATGCCGGATACGATTGCGGGCCAGCCATCATCAGGAGCCATAAATGCGGATGCCAGACGACCTCGCCAAAGCCTTCAACAAACAAGTGACCATGGAGCTTGGCTCGGCAACGTCGTACCTGCAGATGGCTGCGTATTTCTCCGACCGCAACCTGGTGGGGATGAGCAGCTGGATGCGGGGACAGGCCCAGGAGGAGAGGGCGCATGCCGATCGCTTTATCGACTTCGTGCTCGACCGGGGGAACCAGGTCACCATCGGCGATGTGCCGGCTCCCCGAGCCGACTTCTCAGGGCCGGAAGAGGTATTCGAGGCCTCTCTCGAGCAGGAACGGTCGGTCACCGAGGCGATCCACGACCTGTACCGACTCGCCACCGACCTCGGAGACCTCGCCAGTTTCCCCTTTCTTCAGGCGTTCATAGCCGAGCAGAACGAGGAGGAGTCGACGGTGGAGACCATCCTCGACCGGGTTCGCCTCGCCGGTGGCGACTCCGGGGCGCTCTTCCTGCTCGATCACGAGTTGGGAGCGAGAGGGGGAGATCCCACCTCGTGACCGATCTGGGTCAGGCCCTTCTGTCGTAGAGTCGGAGGGCTGAGCTCGATATCAGAGGAGACATCGATGAATTGGGGGCGCCTGTTCGTTGGAGGATTGGTCGTGGTGGCCGGGGTCCTCCTCCTACTCGACAACACCGGTGTGCTGGATGCCGGAGAGGTGTTCACGACATGGTGGCCCGCCGTAGTGATCGTCGCCG
The DNA here is from genome assembly GCA_044867525.1 of Acidimicrobiia bacterium. Classification (GTDB taxonomy): domain Bacteria; phylum Actinomycetota; class Acidimicrobiia; order Spongiisociales; family ZC4RG35; genus JALYNX01. Next base: position 55,978 of record JBIOVB010000009.1, read on the forward strand.
GGCTCCTGGCGCTGGTGGCCAACCCGCGCCACTGGGCGGCGCCGGTGATCGTGATGCTCGTTGGGGGTGGCCTCCTCCTCCGGACCCTTGGTGTCGTCGACTCACTCGACCTGGTGATACCGGCGGCGCTGATCCTGATCGGGATCTTCGTGATCTTCGGGCGGGCCCGACCCAGCGCCGAGGCAACGGGCGCCGACCGGATCAGTACCTTCAACTTCTTCTCCGGAAGCGAGATCGCCTCCCACTCGAAGCAGTTCAGCGGCGGGAACATCGCCGCAGTGTTCGGCGGCGCCGAGATCGACCTGCGCGACGCCGCCCTGGCACCGGGCGCCGTGATCGATGCCTTTGCCGCGTTCGGCGGCATCGAAATCAGCGTGCCCGAGGGCTGGCAGGTCGTGACCCGAGGTTTTCCCATATTCGGCGGCTTCGACAATGCCACCACCAAGGACCGGATCCCTCCCGATGCTCCAACTCTGAGCGTGCAGGCCACGATCCTCTTCGGCGGTGTGGAGATCAAGCACTGAGCATCCGGGCCGGCTTTACGATGCCGACTGTGAAGCGAGGTTCCCTGATCGCCTTGGCGATGATCGCTGCCGCCTGCACCGGCGAAGCCGATGTCGAAGCGCCTCTCGTCGATGGGCCGGCGTCCGAAGTAATCGCTGCCCTCGATGGAGTTCCCTGCCCAGAGTCGGACTTCAGGTGTGTCACCATCGAGATGCCCCTCGACCAATTCGACAGGTCGAACGAGGAAACGATCGGCGTGACCTTCGCAGTGCTCCCCGCGACCGGCGTAAGCGAGGGGGCATTCTTCACAGCGACCGGCGGGCCAGGTACGGCCGGCATCCTCTCGGCCGATTCGTACACCTCGGCGCTCGACCCGGAGATCACCGAGCGTTTCGACATCGTGTTCTTCGACCAGAGGGGAGTTGGCATGTCTGGAGGGCTCACCTGCCCCGAGGCGGCTATCGATCTCTACCGGACCGATGCCGACCCCGCCAGCCCGGCGGGTCAGGACGTCATCGCCGGTGCCGCATCCACTTTTGTCACCGATTGCATCACCGAGATGGGCACCCCCGATGTCCTCCCTTACCTGTCGACGGATCAGGTCGTGGAGGACATCGAAGACTTTCGCCAGATGTTCGGATTCGACCAGTTCGTCTTGTACGGGGAGAGCTACGGGACCCAGGTCGCCCAGACCTACGCCGCTGCCTATCCCGAGAATCTCGATCGGCTGGTCCTCGACGGCACTGTTGACCTGACCCTCGATGGCTTCACGTTCTACGAGCAACAGGCAACAGCCTTCGGGCAGACCCTGGAAGCCACCTTTGACGCATGTGTCGAAGACTTCGCATGTGCCGACGACTTCGGCGACGACCCCGGGGCTGCGTACGACCGCTTGGCCGCCCAACTCACGGAGGGACCGATCAGCGTCGAGTTCCCTCTGTCCGACGGCACCGCGTCAAGCAGGGACTTCACCCTCGCCGACCTCGAGGTGGTGGCAAGCGCGCAGATGTACGCAGAAGACGACCGCATGATGTTTCTCCGGGCCCTCGCCGCCTACTCGGGGAGAGATGACCTGATACCGATGCTCAGACTGCTCTACCCGAGCCTGGGATTGGAGCCACTGGACGAATCGATCATCGAAGATCCTTCGTGGTCCGATGCGATCTACTACTCGGTCGAGTGCCTGGACTATGGCTTCGCGGGTGACACGCCTGAGGAGGTGGTCGATGCCTTTTTCGAGGCGGGGGCGGGCCTCGACAACCAGAGGCTGGGCTCGATCGTCTACGGGGACTTGCCTTGTGCCTTCTGGCCTGATCGCAACACCGACGAGGATCGCCCCGAGCCGCTGGTCGCAGAGGGAATACCGACCCTGGTGCTGGGGGCCACGGCCGATCCGGCGACGCCCTACACCCAGGGGATGGCGGTGTGGTCGCGCTTGGACACCGGGTACTTGATGACCCAGGGCGGCGGCCCTCATGTCATCTTCGGGAGGGGGAATGCATGCCCCGACCTGGATGCGACCGCGTTCATCCTCGACGGAACGCCGCCACCGGTGGCCATCTGTGAAGGCGACGTCACCGATAGCTACCTGACGCTGTTGCCCGCAACGGTTGGCGACTTCGACAATGCCGAGGCAATGCTGGACTCGATCGAGTGGGAGTTGAGCTACATGCCCGAGTACTACTACTGGGACGGGGTCGAGGAGACCGCTGCCGGGTGCGCGCTCGGGGGAATCGTGACCTTCGCACCGACCGACCTGGGGTACGGGTACCAATTCGAGGAGTGCGGTCTCACGGAGGGGCTGGTGGTCAGCGGGAGCGGCGCCTACGCGCTTGATGACGACGTGTTCACCCTGGACGTCAGCAACGGCTCTCCGGACTGCGCTTACCTCTACGAGCGCGCCGGGGAGGACGTCGATCTCGATGACCAATGCCCAAGCGACGACTTTGGTGCCTGAGCCGCTCGATCAGTAACGCCAGTCGATCATCTGATCGACGGGGGCGAAGTCGTCACGCAGCGCACGGGCACCGGAGACGAACAGGTCGAGGGCCCCGCCGGTGACGACCACCTCGGAGCCGGTGCGGGAGAGGATCTCTCGCTCGATCGCGGAGACGTCCATCGGGCTCTTCGACCCGACCAGGACGAAATTGCCACCGTCTGTTCCCTGGAAGTATCGGGCCGGAGCGATCACCGCGACGTGCTCGAAGACTTCGAGGAGGGAAGCAGTGGCGGATCGGGCGAACCGGGCGTCGAAATAGTCGATCACGTTTACGGCATACACGCCATCCGGGCGCAAGCGGTGAGCGATCTCCTCGATGAACTCCGAGGTAGTGAGATGCCAGGGCACCGACAGCCCGCTGAATGCATCACCGACCACCAGGTCCAGCGACTCCCGAGCCACTCCGTTCAGGCTGCGCCGGGCGTCGTCGATCAACACCTCCGCCTCGTCTTCGAACCCGAGGTCCCGGCGCCCGATCTCGAGGAGCTCACGGTCGATCTCGAGGACGAGATGGCGAGTCCCGGGGCGGGTGGCGGCGAGATATCGGGGAAAGGTGAAGCCGCCACCGCCTATCGACACCACGTCGATCGCCCCCTGCGGGGATTCGGCGTCGACCACGTCCGATATCGCTGCGAGATAGCGGAACTCGAGATGCGTCGGGTCCTCGAGGTCGACGTAGCTGTTGTGACCGCGGTCCAGGATCAGGAGCCGGCCTGTGACCCGCTCGGGGTCGGCCTGGATGATCGCGCAGTGGTAGGTGGTCTCGTAGTCGCAGGGCCCGTCGGCGGCAGCCAGAGCAGCGCCCAGGCCAACGGCCGCGAGCACAACGGCGACTCTCGCCAACCTTCGTCCACCGCCCCAATGCAGGGCACCGCCGAGGACGAGCATGATCCCAAGGCCGAGCACGATGGGCCGGGTGGGGAAGGCGGCGATGAGGATGAATCCGGTGACGAAGGTCCCGAAGATCGCCCCCGCGGTGCCAATCGCCGAGTACGAGCCGACCACCGACCCGGTTTCGTCGAGCGATGCCAGCCTCGCCTTCACAACCACTGGCGGGACCGCCGACAGCAAAGCCGCAGGGAGAAAGAATGCGACTGCGGTGAGGGACACGATCGACACCGGGCCGCCTTGGGCGATAGGGCCCACGAAGTCGATGACCAACGGGGCGACCAGCGAAGCCAGACCGCCACCGACCAGGAGAGGGCCGATCAAGGTAGATGGCTGGCGTCGGTCGGCCGCACGGCCACCGAGCCAGGCGCCGAGCGAGATCCCGGCCAGGACCACACCGATGATCCCGGTGAACACCTCCAGGCTCACACCCAGGTAGGGGGCGAGCAGGCGCCCGGCAAGGATCTCGAGGACAAGCACCGCCGCCGAGGTCGTGAAAACGAGAAGTCGGGCCATCGTCTGGGACAAGGACGGGTCAGGGTATCCCGAAGCCAGGTAAACCCGATTGCCCGCTGATTCGTGTTATCAGTGTGAGTGCGGTCCGCCAATCAGGGAGACATCTGACAGTCATGGGTGGGAACGCCTCGAGCCAGGAGTCCTTCGAGGGCTTCTACCGGCGCGAGTACGCCTCAACCGTTGCGATCGCACGGAGTTTGTTGGGCCAGGGCGCTCCCGCCGAGGACCTGGCTCAGGAATGCTTCGTAACCGCGCACCGGCACTGGAACCGGATCTCGGGTTATGACGATCCCAAGGCATGGCTGCGGCGGGTTCTGGTGAACCGGGCGACCTCGTTCCACCGAAGGCGCCTCGTCGAATGGCGGGCGATGTCCCGGATCGGCGTCCCCGACGAGATCGTGCCCGAGATATCGCCGCAGTCGACGGAGGTCTGGGACGAAGTGCGGCGGCTCCCTCGACGCCAGGCGCAGGTGACCGTGCTCCACTACGTGGACCAGATGACCGTCGATGAGATCGGAGCCGTCCTGGGTTGCAGCCCGGGGGCGGTGAAGTCCCACCTGTTCCGAGCCCGGGAGCGACTTGGAGAGAGGTTGGCAGGGCTCGAGGAGGAATCGCGATGAAAGTCGAAGACCGATTGGAGCAAGCAGGCAAGGAGCTCCGTGATGCCACCCGGCACCTCCAGCCACCGCCACTGGGCAAGGACAGGTTGCAGGCTCGGGGGTGGCTGGTGTTCGCGGGGGTATTCCTGGTGGTCGCCATCGGGCTCGGCGTGATCCCGCTCCTCATGCGCTCCAACGGCGAGCAGGCCCCGCTGGCGACGCCGGCCACAGTCGCCGCCACCGTCCCCGCCGAGCAGTCATCGCAGGTTCCGAGCACGGCTCCGGTAGCACGATGCTCCGCCAGCGGGATGTCCGCTCCTGCAGACCAGGAGGGCCTGCCGCCAGAGGTGGCCCAGGCCCGAGCCGCCATCGCCGAGGCAGCCCTCTCCTGTGACCTGGACGCGTTGCGCTCCCTCGCGGGTGAGCTGCTCACCAGCTTCGGTGGAGGTGACTTCTCCAGCTTGCAGGAGTGGGAGGACTCCGGTGATGGGATGCTGGGGACCCTGGTACAGCTGTTCGACACCCGCTACGCAGTCCAGGAGTTCGAAGGCGAGCCAACGCTCTATGTCTGGCCCGCTGCGTTTGCCTACGACTCGTGGGGCGAGATCCCGGAGGAAGATCTCGCCGCGCTGACCGCGATCTTCGGCGAGGAGGAGATGGAGCGCATCGCAGGTTTCGGCGCCTACGCCGGGTGGCGGATCGGGTTGACCGAGGACGGTGATTGGCGTTTCTTCATCGCCGGCGACTGAGACATAGCATCGCCGAGTGGAAGCGGATGCAAGTAATGCCGTCGAAGCCGGAGACCGCTGCGTCAGGCTCGCCGGCCCGGGCGGGATCATCGCCGAGTTGACCGAGTTTGGTGCCCGGCTGGTCCGCTTGGTGCTCCCGGATGTCGACGGTGCTCCCCGGGACGTGGTGCTCGGCTTCGACACCATCGAGGAGTACCAAGCCAACCCGGACCTGTTCTTCGGAGCGACCATTGGGCGGGTTGCCAATCGCATTGCCGGATCCCGCTTCATTCTCGACGGGTCCGAGTACCGGCTGACCGCCAATGAGGGCAGGAACCATCTGCACGGGGGTGGCGCAGGTCGATTCGACCAGGTCCGCTGGGAGACCGAGCGTCTCGGAGAAACCGCGGTCAGGTTCGGTCACATCAGCCCTCACCTCGACGAGGGATACCCCGGCCGGCTCGAGGTCGAAGTGGAATACCGGCTCGCCGACGACGCACTGGAGATCGGGTATCGGGCTCGATCCGACCGACCCACTCCGGTGAACATGACCCACCACACCTACTGGAACCTCGACGGAACCGCCACCGGGGCAACCGTCGACGGTCATCTCCTTCAGGTATTGGCCGATCACTACACCCCGATCGACAGGGAATTGATCCCGCTAGGACACCTGGAGCCTGTCGGCGGGACTCCGCTCGACTTCCGGTCGCCGGCAACGATCGGGTCCCGCGCCGACTCCCTGGAGGCGGAGCCCGGTGACGGCATCGACCACAATTTCGTAGTGTCCGACTGGGACTCGAGCCTGCGAGCCGTGGCTCGGGTCACCGACTCGACGGGTCGGCTTGTCATGGAGGTGATGAGCACCCAGCCCGGGCTCCAGGTCTACTCGGGCAACCACCTGTCGCCGACTTCGGGCAAGGGCGGTGTCGTCTATCCCCCCCGGGGCGGGCTCTGCCTGGAGCCACAACATTTCCCGGACTCGGTTCACCATCCTGGTTTTCCGTCGACGATCATCGAACCGGGGGACGTCTACCAGCAAACCACCGTCTACCGGTTCACCACCCCCGCCAAATTGGGGGCGTGAGCATTACCGGCGAATGATGAGGACCCCAATTTCGGGGTGACCTCAGGCTTCGGACGGGACCCCGCCGACCGGAGTCTTGGCGGCCACCACCTCGGCCAGCGACTGACCGGGAAGGAGCGGGGCGTGGCACGCCGCGAAGTGCCCGCTCGCCATCTCCCGGAGCTCGGGCACTTCCTCGGCGCAGAGGTCGAAGGCGATGGGGCACCGGGTCCGGAACCGGCACCCGGACGGGGGGTTCACCGGGCTGGGCAGGTCTCCCTCGAGGACGATCCGCTTCCTGGTCCGTTCAATAGCGGGATCGGGCACCGGGACCGCCGAGAGCAGAGACTGGGTGTAGGGGTGGATCGAGCGGTCATACACGTCCTTGTGGTCCCCGACCTCCATCAGCTTGCCCAAGTACATGACTGCGATCCGATCGCTGATGTGTCGCACCACCGACAGATCGTGGGCGATGAAGATGTAGGAGAGGTCGAGCTCATTCTGCAGATCCTCGAGGAGGTTGAGGATGCCTGCCTGTATGGACACATCGAGCGCCGAGACGGGCTCGTCGAGGATGATCAGCGACGGCCTGAGGCTGAGTGCCCGGGCGATCCCGATCCGCTGTCTCTGCCCTCCGGAGAACTCGTGCGGGAATCGCTTGGCGTGGTCCCCTGAGAGGCCAACCAATTCCAGCAATTCGCCGACGATCGCGTCGTGGTCACCGGGGATGTCGTGGATCTCCAGCGGCTCGGCAATGGCCGCCCCGATGGTCATTCGCGGATCGAGGGAGGCATATGGGTCCTGGAAGACAATCTGCATCTCGGAGCGAAGCTCGCGCATGTCCTCCCGGTCGAGGGTCGTGATCTCCTCTCCGCGGAACCGGATCGAGCCCGATGTCGGCTCCAGGAGCCGGAGAATGCACCGGCCGACGGTGGACTTGCCCGATCCGGACTCGCCGACCAGGCCCAGTGTTTCTCCTGGGTTGAGGCTGAAGGTCACCCCTGACACGGCATGGACGGTGTGCTTGATCACCCTCGATCCCACGACCTGGCGCACGTCGAAGAGCTTGAAGAGGTCGGTGACCTCCAGGAGAGGCTCGGTCAAGCGCTCACCTCCGCCGCGATCTCATCGACCCGGACACACGCGGTCTCCACCGAGCCATAGGGGACCAACTCGGGGATCTCTCCGGCACACACCTCGGCCGCGTATGTGCAGCGAATTCGGAAGGCGCACCCGCTGGGTGGCCGCAGCATGTTGGGCGGGGCGCCCGGGATCGGCACCAGCCTCTCGATGTTGGCATCGGGGAGCGAGGTGAGCAGGCCTCGGGTGTAAGGATGGGTGGGTCGCAGGAATATGTCGTGCGCCTCACCGCGCTCGGCGATCCGGCCTGCGTACATCACCTGGACCCGGTCGGCGATCCGGGCCACGACCCCGAGGTCGTGGGTGATGAACGCGACCGCCGCGCCCAACTCGTGCTGCACCTGTTGGATCACATCCAGGATCTGGGCCTGAACGGTCGTGTCGAGAGCGGTGGTCGGCTCGTCGGCGATCAGGATCTCAGGAGAGTTGGCAATGGCCATGGCGATGATCGCCCTTTGCCGCATCCCCCCGGAGAACTCGTGGGGGTACTGCCGGGCCCGGGTCTCGGCTTGGGGAATGCCGACGAGGTCCAACAGCTCGACGGTCTTTCGCTCTGCCTGCTGCTTGGGGATGTCCTGATGGGCGAGGATCATCTCCACGATTTGGGCGCCAACCCGGTGCACGGGGTTCAGTGCGGTCAATGGGTCCTGGAAGATCATGGCCACCCGCCGGCCCCTCACCTTCCGGATCTTTTCCGCCGGCTGGCCGACCATCTCCTCTCCCCCGATCCTGATCGACCCGGTCACGATCGCGGACTTGGGGAGGAGCCCCATGACCGCGAGGAAGGTCACCGACTTGCCCGAGCCCGACTCTCCCACGATCCCCATGAGCTCGTGCTCCGCTATGTCGAAGGTGACTCCGCGCACCGCCTGAACCAACCCGTCTTGGGTAGGGAAGGAAACGTGGAGGTCGCGGACCGAAAGGACCGGTTCCGTCATTCAGCTGGCTTCCGACGATGTCGGCCCCGACAGCGGACGCCATACAAGGTCAACTCGCCTGAGCGAACACTCACACCGCCTCCTACGGACCCGTCGCCGCCGCAGTGACCTTTTGCTCCTGCTTTGGGTCGAGTGCGTCACGGAGCCCGTCCCCCATGAAGTTGATGCAGAGGATCGTGATCAGGAGCACCACAGCTGGGAACAGGACGAGCCACCACTTGCCGGTGATGGTGTTGGTCCCCGCGTCGGCGAGCAGGGTGCCCCAGGAGGCCTGTGTCGGGTCGAGACCGAATCCGAAGAAGGAGAGGACCGCCTCGAGGGCGATGGCTCCGGCAACGATGAAGGTCACCGCCACCATGATTGGGCCGATGGTGTTTGGCACCAGATGCCGGATGATGATCCGCTTGTCACTGGCGCCGACGGCACGTGCCGCCTCGATGAACTCCTTCTCCTTGAGGCTGAGCACGACGCCGCGCACGATGCGTGCGGTCGTCATCCAAGCCACGAGGGTGATGAGTGTGACCATGAGTCGTTTCGAGCCGGGCTCACCGAGCACGGTCGCGGCCCATGGCTGCTTCTCCGGTAGCAGGCGCATGACCATCAACACGACCAACAGGGGAAGGCCGATGAAGAGGTCGGTGCCCCGCATCAGGAAGTTGTCGATCTTGCCACCCCTGAACCCGGCGAAGGCCCCGATCGCGGTGCCGATGATCCCCGCCGAGATGGCGCTGGCGATGCCCACGAAGAGCGAAACCTGGCCACCGTAGAGAACCCTGGAGTAGAGGTCCCGACCGATGGAGTCGGTCCCGAACCAGAATTGGGAGTTGGGTGGGATCAGGATCGCCTTGCGCAGCGAGCCGTCACCGGCGTCGATCGCCTCGTTCACCCCATAGGGGGCGACCCAGAAGGCGAGGATGCAGGCAAGAGCGATGAGGAGGAGGACGACTGTGGCGATCATCGCCGCCCGATGGTGGCGGTAGCGCCGGAGTGCGAGCTTGGTGGGAGAAACCGACTCGACCGCAATCCCCTCGAGCTCGTTGAGCTCGGCGAGGTCCGGGGCCTCGGGCCGCGGGGAGAGTGTGTCAACCAAGCCTGATCCTCGGGTCGAGCCAGACATAGGCGACGTCGGCGAGGAGGTTGAAGATGATCACCGAGGTCACGATGACGAACATCAGGGGCATGATCTGGGGGAAGTCGCCATTTCCGAGTGCGGTGATCAGGTAGTCGCCGGTCCCCCGGAACTCGAAGATGCGCTCGGTGATGATCAAACCAGCGATGATCGCCCCGATGTCGATGGCGGCGACGGTGACCACCGGGATCATCGCATTCCGCAAGGCGTGCCGGGTGATGACCCGCCTCTCGGAGATCCCCTTGGCCCGGGCAGTGCGCATGTAGTCGGACTCCTTGACGTCGAGCAGGGAGGCCCGCATGTACCGGCTGTAGACCGCGATGATCTGAATCGCGACCACGGTGACCGGGAGGATCATGTGCTTCATCCTCAGGCCGAGGTCGAATTCGGTTTGCCCGGGCGGATAGATCCCGGCCACCGGTAGGAACGGCTCATCAAGCCCAAGCCACTCGGTGAGCATGATGGCGAAGAAGACTTGGAGCAGCACCGCGGTGACAAAGGGTGGGAGCGAGATCCCGACGAAGGCGGCCCCGGTGCTGATGGTGTCGAATTTCGAGTACTGACGCAACGCGGAGAGGATCCCGATACCCAGACCGATGGTGATCCCGACGAAGCTCGCGGTGATGCCCAACACCAGGCTGTTGACCATGGCCGCCTTGAGGTCGGGCCACACCGGGCGATTGCCCTTGATCGAGTTTCCCCACTCCAGGGTGAGGAAATTGCCCAGCCAGCGGAAGTACTGCTCGGGGGTGGACCCGATCAGGCCATGCTTCTCCTTGTACTCCTCGACCATCTCGGGAGTGGCGCGGGTGTTGATGCGCAGGTAGCTCTGGACCGGGTCGGTAGCGGATTTAACCGCCCAAAAGGTGAGAAACGTGACAATGAGCAGCACCGGGATCGCCCATGCTGCCCGCATAGCGATGAACCTCGCCATTTGTCTCGTCCCTCCGAATTGTCACCGAAGTTGGCTTGGGGTGCCCG
>JBIOVB010000010.1:0-12459 GCA_044867525.1 Acidimicrobiia bacterium
ATCTCCTGGACCTCGGAGAGCCCCGAGTCGAACGAGATGCGGAGTCGCAAATAGACAGCCCACAGCGCCACCGCGTCGACGGGGACCGCAGCGATCCAGACCGCTTCCCGTTTCCGGTCTCGCCGCCACAGCCAGAACGCGGACCCTGCGACCGCGATCAACATCGCCTCCCTGGAGAGCACAGCGATCGTGAGCAGAGCCACTGCCCATCCCAGTCTCTCGTCGAGCAGCATGAGCACCGCCCCGAAGGCGGCGGCGGCGGCGATAACACCGGCACCGTCGATGTTCATCTCGCTGATGAAGCCCAGGTTCAAAGCGAACGCAAGACCCCACCAGGCAGAACCACCCATCCGCATTGCGAGCATGGCCACAACCCAGGTGCCGATCCCCATGGCGACGATGTTGAGGATGATGAGGGAGTACACGATGGTGTCGGCCGAGAACACCCCCGCTCCTCCGGCCAGGAGCGGATAGAACATCCTCTGGCTCCGGTAGAGCGGGCGGTCGATCACCGCGATGTTCTCCTCCGGATTCAGCACCAGGGGGTCGTTGGACTGGACGAAGAAGTACTTTCCGTCGTGGCCCAAGTGGTCCCGCTTGGCTACCTCACGGCCCAACTTGGCCTCGGACCATTCGTTGATCTCGACCGACTCCACGCCGAATGCCACGAATATGGTCGTGTCGCGCTCGAATGCCGTCCAAACCCTGAGGGCAACCAGAGCAGCGATCGTCAGCCCCACCAGGCCAACGATCAGCGGGGTGCTCAGTCTCCTGCGTTTGGCGGTGCTCGTAACCGGCTCAGCCGTGACAGCCGGCGGAGTCATGGTCTCCTGCCGATAGCGATCAGACTGAGCCCGGGGAGAAAGACAAGTCCCTCGATCAGCCTCGCCACGGGGAGCAGGACCCCGAAGACCCGCGCCTGCCAGGGACCGATGTCGGTGCGTCTCAGCACCTTGTTCGTGTACCACCCGAGGACTCCGAGGCGGTTGAACTGGCGGAGCTCGACCACCTCATAGCCGGCCTCCTCTAACAGGCGCCGCAGAGAATCCTCGGAGAAGCGCTGACGATGGCCCAATGCGGTGTCGGCATCGGAGAAGAGCCAGTGGTGACCGGGGACCAAAACCAAGAGGTTGCCTCCGGAGCGGGTTGCCTTATAGAACTCCGACACCGCGACCTCGGGGTGGTCGAGGTGCTCGAGGACGTTGACGCTGAGGACGCTGTCGAAATCCGAGGGGAGGGCCTCGTAGAGCGCGGAGTCCTCGAGGTCGCCCTGGACCGCCCTGATGTTGTCCAGATGGCCGAAACGCTTCTCGATCTCCCTGACGTGGCGATCGTCGATATCGGCGACCACCAAGGACTCCCGATCGATGAGATGACCGGTGAGGTTTCCACGCCCGGAGCCGGCCTCGAAGACCTCCTTCCCGAGATAGAAGCGGAATTGGTCGATAGTCCACTTCGCGACCCCGGGGGCGGCCGACAGGCTCTCCAGGGTCGAATGTCCGGGATCGACCGACGACCTGGTGTCGATGAAGCGGAACTTGAAGATCAGCCACAGCGCTTGAACCCCGTCGCGCCAGCCGATGTTCTTGCCCTCGGCGTAGGTGCGCCCGTGAGAGCTGATCGGGACCTCGTAGATCCTGACGCCGAGACGAGCGAGCCTGGCGGTGATCTCGGGCTCGATCCCGAAACGGTCGCTGGTGAGCCGGAGGTCGTGGAGCACGTCGGCCTTGATTGCCTTGTAACAGGTCTCCATGTCGGTCAGGTTGATGTCGTTGGCCATGTTGGAGAGTGCAGTGAGCAGCTTGTTCCCCAACGAATGCCAGAAGAACAACACCCGACGCACCGGGCTGGCGGCGAACCGTGACCCGAAAACTGCGTCGGCCCGTCCGTCGAGGATCGGCCCGATCACCAGCGGGTACTCCTCGGGGTCGTATTCGAGATCGCCGTCCTGGATGATCCCGATGTCGCCGCTCATGTGCTCGATCGCGGTGCGGATCGCCTTGCCCTTGCCCATGTTCACCGGTTGGGCGACCACCTTGATCCTGGGGTCGCCATCGGCGAGCTCCCTCAGGATGTCCAGGGAGTTGTCCTTGGAGCAGTCGTCGACGCAGATCAACTCGATCTCGAGGTCGACGGGGGAATCGAGCACCCGCTGCACGATGGTGCGCAGCGTGCGCGACTCGTTGTAAACCGGCATGAGGACGGAGAGTTTCTTCATCGTTGACACCACGGATTATCGACGCCCGCAGTCGGTTCCGAAAGGAAATCAGCGAGGACCGGCGCCGAATCACGATCTCAACGAGATGCGTTTGCCCCGAGTCGACCAATTAACTTCACCGCGGTGGGCAGCGCGTCGGACCGCCACATCGTGAGGTTCCCTGAATCGTCGACAGTCAAGTCGATGTCAGGCTCGTCAGAACACCTTCGCGGATGGGTGTGGCCAACCGTGATCATCACCGCCTATCTGGCGACGGCTCTGCTCGTTCCGTACCACAACGACCTCCCGATCGTCGATGAGCCGATCTATGCGTCCTCCGCATTCGAGTACGCCGAGACCGGAGAGATCGTGATCTCGAACCTGTCCGCGCCGAACTCGGTCTTCGACACGATTTGGGGCGGTTGGTTTGCGAGGGTGTTGGGACCGTCATATGGGTCGCTCCGCCTCTCGACCTTGACCCTGGTCGCCATCAGCGCACCGTTCTTCTACCTCTTGGCGCGCTCGGTGGGAGGGGGTCGAACTACCAGCACCGTTGCCCTCGCCGCCTACCTCTTCAACCCACTTGCGCTCACCCTCTCGTACACGTTCCAGACCGACTCGCACCTTTTGGCATTGGTGGTCATTTCGACGGCGTTGATCGCGGCTGCCCTGAGACATCATCCAAGACGAATGGCACTCCTCGCAAGTGGGTCGGCAGTGGCCACCCTCGCATATCTGTCGCGGCCTCAATCCCTCCTGCTGGTGGGTGTCGGCTTTGTGTCCTGGTTGATCTGGGGTCCCAAGGGGCGAGATCGATGGATTGGCGTTGCGATCTTGGCGTTTCCCACCGCGATCGCCGTGGTGGCACACGGGCGTTGGGTGGCTCGGGTCGGGGAGCCGTTCATAAGGGAGTTTTCGAGGCAAGACGCCTTGAGTAGGTCGGCCACCGAACACGCGGTATTGCTGTCGCAGGCGCTGATCCTCGCCTTCGTCTACCTGGGGATCTTCGTCCTCCCGATGTTGTCGTTCCTCTGGCCCAAGAAAGGGGAAATGAGGGCGCTCATTCAACGGCCGATCTTGGTCGCCACGGCGGTCGGCCTGATCATCCTCTTCGGCGCCAACACTTGGGGCGGAGAGGGATTCATCGCCGACAAGACATGGCTCAATGATTACGGTGTCGGCGGCGTCGACAGGTCGCACCTCGGCCATCGCCCGCCACTCCTCGCACCTGTTGGCCTGGCCCTGGCGGCTGCCCTCACGTTTGGCACCTCGTATCTCTTCCTCGGCACATTCGCGATGAGGCTCCCGCGTGCTGAGCGCGACGCCCCTGTCAAGTTCGTGATCCTCATGACCGCCGGATTCTGGTTCGGCACTTATCTGAGCTCGTTGGCGGTGCATGGGCACATCGTCGACCGCTACTGGCTGCCGGTGCTGCCGCTGGTGCTGGCGCTCGCTGCGCGGACCGGTTTCGCATCGTCGATCCGGACTTTGGTGGCCGCTGGCATTGTGTCGCTCGTAGCCGTCTTTTCAGTGATCGCCGTTGTCGACGCATTCGTAGCCGATCGCGCCGTGGTCGAGTTCGCCGAGGAGCTGACCGGCGAGGGAATGGATCCACTGACACTGGACGCCGGTGCCACCTGGTCTGCGATCACCTTCGGGTTGTCGGATAGGTCGTTGGAGACCTTCTTGAAAACACGCGGCCCATATTGGGTGAAGTTCTATGCACAAGAGCTTCGCCCGGAATACGCCGTCGCCCTTGAGCCCATAGCTGGCTACGAAGTCTTGGAGCGAAGGGAATACCCCTCGTTGCTTCACCACGGGCCCACCTACCTGTATCTTGTCCGACGCGACCCTGACCTGGGTTTCTATGTTCGACCTGACGACTTCTGACCCAAGGTTCCGACAACCTGCGACAGGAAGATCAAGCCATCGTGGCCAGCGCCGATGAATAGTTCGATGTCTGCTCCCCCTCAGGATCTGCTGGTCCGCATAGATCGATCTGAGATCACGATGGTCGTGGTCGGCATTGGACGGGTCGGGCTCCCCCTTGGTCTGAGCTTTGCCGATGCCGGGGCCCACGTCATCGGAGTCGACCGCAACCCGGACCATGTCGCGTTGGTAAATCGAGGAGTGCTGCCCTTCATCGAGCACGGTGCCGATCACCTGCTCAAGGAGGCCCTCGATTCCGGCCGGTTCACGGCGACCACCGACGCCCCAGCCGCTGTGGCCCAGGCCGACATCGTGGTCTTGACCGTGGGAACCCCACTGAACGCCAATCTTCGTGCGGATACCACACAGCTGCTGGCCGCTCTGGAGGAGATCGGTCCCAGCCTGCGTCCGGGGACGCTCGTGATCGCCAGGTCGACCATCTCTCCTGGAACGACCGAGCGAGTGGTGGTCCCCAGACTGCAGAAGCTCTCCGGGCTCACATCCGGACAGGACCTCTTCATCGCTTTCTGCCCGGAGCGAATCGCCGAAGGGAAGGCGGTCGAAGAGCTCAAGAAGCTGCCCGAGATCATCGGAAGCGCCGATCAGGTAAGCGGAGACCTCGCCGAAGCCGTTTTCCGCCTCCTGGGAAAGGAGAAGCTGATCCATCGCGCCGATCTCCTCAGTGCCGAGCTGGCCAAGCTCTTCACCAACGTCTATCGCTACGTGAACTTCGCCCTGGCCAATGAATACGCCCTGATCGCGGAGCACTATCAACGCAACGCGCACGAGATCATCAGGATCGTGCGGGAGGGATATGACCGGGCGCCGGTGCCGATGCCAGGCCCAGCAGGGGGCCCTTGCCTCTCCAAGGACGGATATTTCCTCATCGAAGAGCTCACATTTCCCGACTTCGTCCTTACCGCCTGGAAGCTCAACGACTCGGTGCCGGCCCATCTCGTCCAGCGTCTCAAGAGCGCCATCGAACGCGAAGGTCAGAAGATGGAGGACACCAAGGTTGCAGTCCTAGGCCGGGCCTTCAAGAAGGACATCGACGACGACCGCCTCTCACCGGCGGTCAGGGTCATCGAAATGCTCGAACGCCTGGGAGTGACCGTCGCAGTGCACGACCCGTTCCTGGAGAGCCTGACACTCGACGAGGCCCTCCAGGATGCGAACGGGGTGGTGTTGGCGACCAACCACTCGCTCTACTCAAGCATCGACCTCTCACACATGTCCGAGCTCGTTGCGCCGGGCTGTGTGCTAGTGGACGCGTGGGGCGTATTCGATTCGGCTGAGGCCGAGGCCGCGGGCCTGGAGCTAAATACCTTTGGTCGTGGCTGAGGACCGGGCGCACCCTTCCGGCAAACCGACCGGCCATGGGCTCGTCAGCTTGGTCGTCCCCGTCTACAACGAGGCGGACAACATCGTTCCTCTGCTCGAGAAGGTCTCCGATAGCCTTGCCAGCAGCCACGAGACGATCCTCGTCTATGACATGGACGAAGACACGACTCTCCCCCCGGCGCGGCAATTCCAGGACCGCTACCCCGAGCTCCGCCTCGTCAAGAATATTCAAGGGCGCGGCGTCCTCAACGCCCTCAGGTCAGGTATCGCGTCGGCTCGCGGTGATGTCGTCGTCGTGACGATGGCGGACCTGTCGGACGATGTCACCCAGATCGACGACCTAGCCGTGATGACCCGCGCCGGCTTCGCGGTGGTCGCCCCTTCTCGCTACATGCGGGGCGGGGGCCAGATCGGAGGGCCCCCGGCCAAGCGATTCCTGAGTCGGCTCGCCGGTCTCTCGCTCCATTGGATGACAGGCATAGGGACCCACGACCCGACCAACAACTTCAAGGCGTATGACTCATGCTTCCTCTCCACGGTCGTGATCGAGAGCACTCGCGGGTTCGAAATCGCACTCGAGCTGACCACGAAGGCTCACCTCGCCGGCCTGGCCATCGCCGAGACCCCCACAGTGTGGAGAGATCGAACCGCTGGAGAGAGCCGGTTTCAGGTCCTCAACTGGCTCCCTGCCTATCTCCGCTGGTACTCCCGGTGTGTGATCGGCACTTGGGCCGGGAAGCGGCGTCGGGCGATGCTCGCGGCGACGGTCACATCTTCCCGTCGTCGATCTGCTGACTGATCCAGGGCACCACCTCGTCCAGCACTTCGCTGAGCGGGGTGGTGGCACGGAAGCCCAAAAGCCGCTCGGCTTTCGAGGTATCGGGAATCCGCAGCTGAACGTCGTGCTCGAATGGCGGGTCTGAGACATAGTTGAACAGAATGGAGTCCCCGTGTATGTGACGCCAGATTGACTCGGCCAGCTCGAGGACGGTTGTGGGCACCGAAATCGAGATGTTGAAGTCCTCGCAGTGGGCGCTTTCGTGCTCGAGAGCGACCGCGATGCCCCTGGCGATGTCTCCGCCATACGTGTAATGGCGGACCTGGTCGCCATCCCCCAGGATGTGGAGCGGATCCTGTCCTTTCAGGGTTTTCTGGACAAGATCGGGCACGACATGGCTCATCGCCAGCTTGACGTTGCCACTCGAGACCTCGCTCGCCCCCAGTGCACGTCCTTCCCCGATCCCGACGCAGTTGAACGGCCGGATGATCACGTAGGGCACCTGGTACTGGTCCCAGGCGGCCCGGGCGAAATATTCGCTGGCCAGCTTCTGAAACCCGTATGACGACACCGGCGGCGGGATCTTGCGTTCCGACCCCTCCGAGCTCGGAAACTCGGTGGCAGACTCGAAGACCATGGATGAGCTGAGCACCAGAACGCGCCGCAGTCCCCCTGCGCGATGGGCATTGACGGCGGCGTCCATCGATGCGCTCATGATGCGCTCGTTCTCCGCGAGGAGGTCATAGGCATAGGTGTGGAAATAGGTGATCCCGCCGATCATCGCTGCACCTGCAATGAAATAGTCGCACCCTTCGAGCAGGGACTCGATGAGCTCGGAGTCCTTGGCGTCTCCTTCCACTTGCGTGAACCCCGGGTGGTCGTCGAACGAACGGTGCAGCGGCCCGTACTTCGAGAAGTTGTCGAGGCCGACCACCTCGTGGCCACGAGCGAGCAACTCCGACGCCACATATCCACCAATGAATCCGGCGGATCCGGTAAGAAGAGTCCTGGTCACAGCCCAGACCGTAACCGACGGCCAATGAGGCACGAGGGACTGCATGACATCTGATAGCGAGGGCCGGTCCATCGAGTACCCGGTCCTGCTCGTGGCCGTCGTTGCCTTCGGGTTCGCGGTGAGGCCCTCGGTGCCGTCGAGTATCGCTTCGGTCTTTGTCGGCGTGGTCGGCCTCGTCTGGGCCTTCGCCGTTCGTTCGCGGCGTCGCGAACGTTCAGGCCCCAATCAGACCATCGGGTCACGCACCTGGGAGATGGTTCTCGCATTCTCGGTCGTCATCTATGGCGCGGTCGCAGCGACCAGTCGCTGGGTAACCGGAATCGGCACCGACGTCCCCGGCATCGACAACGTCTCGGCGCTCGTGTTCACCGGGCTGGCTATAGCCGCATATATCTTCCGCCCCCGAGCCTCCAAAGCCGTTGCGATCACCCTGTCGGCGGTGGTCGTGCTCATGACACTGGTGTCAGGAGTAATTCACATCATGGCTGCCGAAGGCGTGGGCCTCGACGTCCTCTATCTCCACCAAGAAGCTGCCGGTGCGCTGGGCCGTGGTGAGAACCCGTACACCGATGCCGTGTCCGTCCCAAACGGTGCGTTCACCGCCGAGCCCGGGGACACCATCGACGGCTATCCGTACCCGCCGGTCACTGCCGTCACCTATTCGGTGTCGGTGTGGTTGTTTGGTGATGCTCGTTACACGAGCCTGGTGGCCTGGCTCTTTGTGCTGATGTTGATGGGATTCGGGGCGGTTCGACACCACCGAAGCGGGGGCATCTATCTGCTGCTGCTCCTCGCCGCCCTCCCCGGCTGGCCCCTCGTGCTGCGGGGCGCCTGGACCGAGCCCCTGAGCCTGGCATTTTTGGCAGCCGCGTATTTCGGCTGGAGTCGATCTCGGCGCTCGGGCATCGCATTGGGACTGGGGCTCGCTTCCAAGCAGTACTTCGTGGTAACGACTCCACTCCTGCTCCTCCACCGAGACGACGGCTGGCGTCGACGAGCTGCTTTCGGGTTCTCGACCGCCGCCGCGACCATCCTTGTCGCCTTCGCCTGGGATGCCTCCGCCTTCTGGACGGCCGCCATCGAGTTTCACCTGGCCACGCCGAAGAGGGCGGACAGTGCAAACCTGGTCGGGCTGCTCGACACGCTCGGGGTCTCATGGGCCCCTCCGTTGCTCTTGACGTTGCTGGCCCCGCTGGGCGTTGCACTCGTCACCGGCCGGGCGTCGACCAACCGGACCGGGCTCTGCCTTGCGATGACCTTGACCCTGGCGACCTTGTTCCTGGTGTCGTCTCAGGCAATAGCCAATTACTGGTTTCTCATCACCGGCCTGGGCGCTCTGTCGCTGTTCTTCATGGAGAGCGATCGCCCTCGGGCAATCGACGCCGGCCTCTCCCATTAGGTATGACCGCCCCGCCACGGAGCGTGTGAACTGCGGCAACCAAGAGCAATTGCAACGCCGCAAGGGCCACTTGTTCGGCCATCGGGGGGCCCTCGGTCCACAAGATCAAAGCCGGGATCACCACCCAGGCGACGAGCCAAATCGAGACCAGCCGGCGCGCGGCAACTCCTCCTGACCGCCAGAAGACCGCCAGCGCAGGGGTCGCAATGATCATGTAATGGCCCCAGACCATCGGCCAGCTCACGAGGATCGCGACACTGATCAGGGCCATGGTCGCGTCGACACCCCTCATTCGCTGCCAGTTGAGGCTCACCCAGGTGAGTCCCAAGACGGCGGCAATCCCGACCGCCACAGTGCTTTGAACACCCAAAGCGGTCAGCAACCCGCCGATCGAGAGATTGCCACCGAACGGAACCCATTGCTCTGACGCAAGCGAGAGCTGGCTGATCGTCGACGCCAGCGAGCCCAGGTCGAAGATCGCGAACGCAGTCAGCGACAGGACCAAGACGGCACCTGCTGACCACGCCGCCGTCGCCCATCGCCGTTGCCTGGCCGCGGCTGCCAGGAAGAGAACTGGAAAGACCTTCAACGCAGCGGCCACGCCGACCGCGATTCCGCCGAGGGCTCCCCTTCTTCCTATGGCCAGCGATCGCCAATACGCGAATACAAGCAGCGCGATGAGAGGGGAAATCGCGCCGAATTCCAACGCCCCGTACATGAACCCCGAGGCCACGATGAAGACAGCGGCCAGCAACGCATCGACCGGTCGTATATCGAACGAGCGGCACACCCACCAAAGGAGGGCGAGCGTGGCGACCACGTTGATAGAGAGCATGACGGGATAGGCCATCCCGACATCGAGTGCCGCCAACCAGGCGAGTAGCAGCAGGCCACCGGGCGTCCGGGGGTGGGTGGCGTCGGCCTGGCCCTCGAGCGCGGGCAAATCGACCCCGTATCGCGCGGCCATATCGACTATCGGGTCACCTAGGTTCAGACCGTCGAGCGCCGCGTTGACGATCACCCAATCGGCGATTGCGTCGTATCCCCCGGCACCGGATCGGGTCTCGAGTTGGATGATCGCGACCGTGAGCATTACCAGCGCAGCCGGAACAAGCGCAAGTACGGTCGACAAGGGAGACTGCCGACCACCATCGAGGTCAACGGGCCCCGGGGTCACCCCGCCTCCGCCACCTCACGTAGCTCCCGTTTCAGCTCGTTGACTTCGTCCCGAAGGCGGGCCGCGTATTCGAAGCGGAGCTCCTTGGCCGCCTCGTGCATCTCCTCCTCCAGGCTGAGCACCAGTCGGGTGAGATCGTCGCTCTCCAGGTCCAGGGGCCGTCGTTGCTGGACCTCCCGCCGTCTCCGACCGCCGTTGGGACCTTCGGTCTGCACCAGCTCCAGGATGTCGGAGACCCGCTTGCGCACGGTCTGCGGGTCGATTCCGTGCTCCTCGTTCCACTCTGCCTGCACCCGACGCCGGCGGTTGGTCTCGTTGATCGCACTCAGCATCGACTTGGTCACGTTGTCGGCATACATCACCACCTGACCGTCGATGTTCCGAGCCGCCCGCCCGATGATCTGGATCAGCGAGGTGTCGGAGCGGAGGAAACCCTCCTTGTCGGCGTCCAGGATCGCCACCAGTGACACCTCGGGCAGGTCGAGGCCTTCACGAAGCAGGTTGATACCGACCAGGACGTCGAACTCCCCCAGTCTCAACTCACGCATGATCTGGACCCGCTCCAGGGTGTCGATTTCGGAGTGCATGTAACGGGCGCGGACCCCCATCTCCAACAGGTAGTCGGTTAGATCCTCGGCCATCTTCTTGGTCAAGGTCGTCACCAGGACCCGTTGCTCCCTGACCGCCCGGCCCCGGATCTCGTCGAGGAGGTCGTCGATCTGCCCTTTGGTGGGACGGATCATCACCTCGGGGTCGACCAGGCCGGTGGGACGGATGATCTGCTCCACCACCTGAGTCGAGTGTGAGATTTCGAAGTCGCTCGGAGTGGCGGAGAGGAACACCACCTGGTTCGCCTTCTCCAGCCATTCGTCGAATCGCAACGGTCGGTTGTCCTTGGCCGAGGGGAGCCGGAACCCGTGCTCCACCAACGTCTCCTTGCGGGAGCGGTCCCCCTCGAATTGGCCCCCGATCTGGGGCACTGTGACGTGCGACTCGTCGATGATGGTCAGGTAGTCCTTGGGGAAATAGTCGAGGAGGGTGTATGGCGCTTCCCCCGGCGAGCGTCCGTCGAGATGCCGGGAGTAGTTCTCGATCCCGGAGCAGAACCCGATCTCCCGCATCATCTCCAGGTCGTAGTTGGTCCGCATCCGGAGTCGCTGTGCCTCGAGCAGCTTGCCCTTGCCCTCCAACTCGGCGAGGCGGTCCACCAACTCCGTCTCGATGCCGGTGATCGCGGTCAACATCCGCTCTCGTTCGGTGACGTAGTGAGTCGCGGGGAACACGAAGACCTCGGACATCTCGTCCAAGACCTCACCGGTAACCGGGTTGAGCCTGAGGATGCGCTCGATCTCGTCGCCCCAGTACTGAACCCGGACGATGGTCTCCTCGTAGGAGGGGAACACCTCCAAAGTGTCCCCCCGGACCCGGAACTTGCCCCGGACCAGGTTCACCTCGTTCCGCTCATACTGGATGTCGACCAGGCGTCTGATGGCGTCGGCCATCGGGTACTCGACCCCCTGGATCAGGCGGAGCAATTGGCCCATGTACTGCTCCGGTGAGCCCAGCCCGTAGATCGCCGACACGGAGGCCACGATGATCACATCGTCTCGAACCAGGAGCCCGGCAGTGGCGGAGTGCCGGAGCCGGTCGATCTCGTCGTTGATCGTGGCGTCCTTCTCGATGTAGGTGTCGGATGAGGGGATGTATGCCTCGGGCTGGTAGTAGTCGTAGTAGGAGACGAAGTACTCCACCCGGTTGTTGGGGAAGAACTGGCGAAACTCGTTGGCTAGCTGCGCTCCCAGAGCCTTGTTCGGGGCCAGAACCAGCGTCGGCTTCTGTACCTGCTCGATGGTCCAGGCGATGGTCGCCGACTTTCCCGACCCGGTTATCCCGAGCAAGGTCTGGAATCGGTCGCCACGGTTGATGCCCTCGGCCAGCTTCTCGATGGCCGAGGGCTGATCGCCGGCCGGGGCGAAGTCGGAAATCACCTTGAACTCGGGCACGGAGGTGAGGGTACAAGGGGTCGGTGACAGAGTTCCCGCCTACAACTCCCCGATCAGGTGGCCCACTGTCTCCTCCAACTCGTCGAGAGACCCGAAGTTGGGAATCACCAGGTCGGCGGCGGCCAGCCACTGCTCCCGGATCGGCTGGGACTCCATCCTTCTCCTGGCATCGTCACGATGCATGCCCCTGGCCACCGCTCGCTCCAGGCGGAGGTCGTCGGGAGCGTCGACCACGATGCGGGGCCAGCCGAGAGAGTCACTGAGAATCGGGGCCTCGACCACCGCGACACCCTCAAATCCCTCCAAATCGCTACGGATGGTGCCGAAAATCGCGGGGTGAGTCAGCGACTCCAGCTCGCGGAGCTGAGCCGGATCTGAGAAGACGATGCCCGCAAGACGCTTCCTGTCGATGACGCCGTCATGCAGCACCTCCGGCCAGCGCTCAGCGACTGGAGCGAAGGCTCTGCCCGCCGGCTCCAAGACCCGATGGCCGACTCGATCGGCGTCGATCACCCTGATCCCTAACCCGGCCAGAAGCCGCCCAACCTCGCTCTTTCCGGATCCGATCCCGCCCGAGAGCAGCCAACGCCGTTTCCCTGTCTCCACCCTCGTCGACGGTA
>JBIOVB010000011.1:0-15991 GCA_044867525.1 Acidimicrobiia bacterium
CGAGAACCATCACCTTGGCTCCGGCTTCCTCCACGGCATCGGCCACTGCCAGCGAGAACTCGCGACGCGACGCGAATCGGTCCCATGGGAGCACCAGGGTCTGGAGCCCGGCCGCCTCGGCCCGCTCCAGGCCTCTGACCTCGGGCCGGTCAGAGATCACGATCCCGATCCCGGCTCCCAGGTCCGGTGCATCGATGAGCGCCTGCAGGTTGGAGCCCGAGCCCGAGACCAAGACTGCGATGTCGATGATGCCCTGCTTCCTTGTGGTGGCCAGATCGTAGGTTCCCCGACCCGAGAGTGAGTCCTCCCGTTTTCTCGCGCCGATATCGACCCCTGGGTCGATATCGGCGCGCGAGAATCGAGGTGGAATGTCGAACATCGAACAAGTGCCCGCGCAGGATTGGGAAGAGTGGATCGGCGCGCGGGAGGGCACAGTCCTCGACGTCCGCGAGCCTGGCGAGTGGGCTCAGGGCACCCTGCCCGGCGCCATCCTGGTGAGCATGGGAGAAATCCCGAATCGCCTCGACGACCTACCGGGTCACGGGGGGATCCTGGTGGTCTGCCGGTCAGGAGCGCGAAGTGACCGGGTCGCGGCCTTCCTGGCGATGAGCGGCTTCGAGGACGTGGCCAACATGGCCGGCGGGATGAAGGCACTCGGGATGCAGGACTGAGCGTGGTGTGCATCGCCACGATTGATCACAGCTCAGATCCCCCATCTGCGACAATCAGCGCATGGACGAGGACCGAAGGCTCCCGGGGTGGGTGCTTCCCGGTCTGGGGGTGCTCGCCGTCGTAGCTCTGGTGGCTGCCGGGCTACTCCGTGAGACCCCCCAACTGGATCCGACGACACCGGAGGGCGCAGTACAGGCCTACCTGGAAGCGGTCTTCGCCGGCGACGAGGAGGCGGCCTCGCAATACACAGGTGGCGAATGCGACCCGAGTCTCCGGCCGGGCAGCCCCACTCAGGGGGTCTCTGCGAGCCTGATCAGCGTCGAGGGTGACGAACAACAGGCCACGGTGATCGTCCAACTGTCCCAGACTTCCAACGACCCATTCATCGCCCTCAGCGAATGGCCGGAATGGTTCAACCTCGTGAACAGCGACGGGGTCTGGCTGATTCAGGAACCGGTGTGGCCGTACTACGCGAGTTGCTGAGCCGATGAGAGGAGTGTTGGCCCTCGTGATCGTGGTCGCGGTGATCGCCGCGGTCGCCTTCCTGATCGCCAGGTCCTGGAGTCGACGCCCCGGAGAGCAGGAACAGGAGAGTGCCGAGATCCTCCCCTATCTGATACTGGGGCTGGCAGTCGGCGTCGCCGGATTCTCGTTCGCTCGGCTGGCCAGGGTGGCGCTCACCTGGAACCAGCTCGCCGGGGGGCCACAATCAGAGATGGCGGTCGCACTGGCCGGCCTGGTGGTCTCCGCCCCCATCGCATACCTCCTGTGGCGTCGGCAGAAGGGGCGCCGCGGCGCCCATCCCCGCGCTCCTGGTTGGCCGGTCTACCTGTCGCTGATCGAGATCGTGTTCCTCAGCGCCTTCTTCGTCGCGGTGGGCCAGGTGGCAAACGGCATCGCCGGGCTGGCCGACCCCAGCCCGTGGTCCGACCTCGTCGTCTACGGAGGCCTGGTCGCCTTCCATTGGTGGGCCGGGCTCCAGGATCCCGCGCAGGGAGAGGCAGCCGAGCTGCCCCGTCTCATCGGCTCAGGAGTCGCCCTGATCGCCCTCGCCGTCGGCCTCCAGGGAGTCCTCCAGTGGCTACTCGAGGAGGCCTACGAAGCAACGCTTGGCACCCTCGTCGACCAGTTCGTGGATACCCAGTCCGGGGACCACCCAGCGGGCCCGCTCGGTCTGTTGATCGCGGCCGCTCCGATCTGGGCCTGGCGCTGGCTCTCTCCTTGGAAGACCGACCCGAGCCCGCTCCGGTATCTGTATCTGGGCACCGCCGCAGTCACCGGCCTCGTCACCACCTTTGGCGCCGGGCTCGTGATCGTCACCACGATCATCGGCTACGCGCTGACCACGGTCGAAGCCAGGCTTCACTTCGCCGGCCTCCCCGTGCAGCTCTCGGCGTTGATCGTGGGGTATGCCCTCTGGGCCCATCACCGACGGCGAATGGGCCAAGAGCGCAACAGCGCGGTCCGGGGGTATGAGTACGCCATGGCCGCCGCGGCACTCGGGGCTCTGGTAGGTGCCGGCACCGCCCTGGTGGCGATTGTCTTGGAGACCCCGCTCGCAGGTGACCCCTCCCAGTCGGGGTTGATCGGAGCCGGGCTCACCGTGCTTGTCGCCGGTGCTGTGTGGCACTACTTCTGGCAGAACGTCCAGCGGCTCAGGATCGAGGAGCGGCGGTCCCCGCAGAGGCGCTTCTACCTGGTGGGGATGGCGGTGATCCTTGGTCTCACCACCGCCGGGGCCCTGATCGCTGTCCTGGTCATCGCGTTTCAGGCCGCACTGGCCGAGGTTGGCGCAGAGCTCGATTCCCTGCCGGTCCCCGTGACGTTGACCGTGCTCGCCGGAATTGCCACCTGGCACCTGGTCACCGTGATCCGCGCCGATGGGCCGGCAGATACCCGGGTCCCGGGCACGCCGTTCCCGGTGACGGTCATCTGCTCACATCCCGGCCCGCTGGCCACTGTTTTCCCAAAGGAAGCCATGGTCCGGATCCTCTACCGAAGCGACGAGGCCGGGGCCATCGACGAAGAGATGGCTCAGGGCATCGTCGCCGCAGTCGCCGGCCGTCCGTCGGTCGTCTGGGTCGACCAGGACGGGTTCCGGGTGGCACCCGCCCGCGCCACCTGATACCCATTCCGCGGCCCCGGTCTGGGAGCATCGTCCGATGACCTGGCTCGCCGAAAGGATCCTCAAGCTTCTGGGATGGGAGTTCACCGGCGCGGTGCCCGACGTCCCCAAGCTGATCATCGTCGGCGCCCCACACACGACCAACTGGGACTTCGTGATCTACCTGGGCGCCCTCCGCCACTACCGGCTCCACGCCTCGTACATCGGGAAGCACACCCTGTTCCGATGGCCTTTGGGATACCTGTTTCGCAAGCTGGGGGGGATCCCCGTCGACAGGTCACAGCCCGGTGGCCTGGTCCAGCAAGTGGTCGATGCCATCGACGGCTCGAAGCAGATGGTGCTGGTGATAGCACCGGAAGGGACGAGGGCCCCCGCTCCCTACTGGAAGTCAGGGTTCCTCAACATCGCGGCCCGAGCCCGAGTCCCGATCGTCCTCGCCTACCTCGACTACCCGTCGAAGCGAGCCGGGATGGGGCCGCTGATCGAATTCGACGGCGACATCTCGGGCTTCATGGATCGGTGCCGTGAGTTCTATGCCGACAAACAGGGGCTGCACGAGGAGAACAAGGGCCCGGTGGTCGTAAGAGAGGAGCTCGAAGCGGGATGATGCCCTATCAGCCGGCCATCCTCTTCAGAGCGGCACGGTCGACCTTGCCCAGGTGGGTCTGAGGCAACACGTCCACGAAGTAGACCCGTCGCGGGTGTTTGTAGGCCTCGAGCCGGGACAATGACCAATCGATGAGCTCCTGCTCGCCCACACCCTCGGCCACGACGAAGGCGACCGGCTTGGTCAGGCCGTCTTCGTCGCTGACCGCAACCACGGCGCACTCCCGGACGGACTCGTGCTCGAGCAATGTCGATTCCAGCTCTTGAGGGCGAAACCACTTTCCCTTGACTTTGAGGGCGTCGTCTGCCCGGCCCCGGTGGGTGACGAACCCGTCCCCGTCGATGGAGATCAGATCGCCACCCACGAACCACTCGCCACGGAACGCTTCTTCGGTCCTCGCCTCATCCTCCCAGTAGCCGGGACCGAGTGATTGCCCACGAACCCAGAGTCTCCCCACCTCGTCCGGTGCGACCTCGTTCCCGTCGTCGTCGCAGGCCTTGATCTCGAAACCGGGTACCACCCGACCCAGGGTCCCCGGCTTCACGTCGCCGATCCGGTTGCTGATGAAGATGTGCCACATCTCGGCCGTCCCCAGGCCGTCGAGCAGCTCGACGCCGAGCTGGTCCTTCCAGCGGTGATAGAGGCTCTCCGGCAGCGCCTCCCCGGCGGACGTCGCCAGGCGCAGCGAGGAGAGGTCACGTCGCCCCGCCTCGGGATCGGCGAGCATCTGGTTGACCGCCGAGGGGACGGTCACCAGGACCGACGCCCGATGTTTCTCGACCCGTTCCGCGATGGCCGAGGGCGTCGAAGGGCCGGGAAAGAGGACAGTCGATGCACCCACCGAGAAGGGGAAAAAGAGGTTGGAGCCGGTGGCGTACCCAAAGTAGAGCTTGGGAACGGCGATCGTGACGTCACTCGGGGTCAAACCGAGTGTTCCCTGGCCATAGAGGTGGGTGGTGTTCGCCAGACTGCGGTGGCTTTGCGGCACCGCCTTGGGGAGCCCGGTGGTGCCGCCCGAGAACAGCCACAGAGCAGGATCGGATGCCGCAGTGTCGAGTGTCGGCAGGTTGGGGCCTGAGTGGGGCAGCTCGTTGTCGACAATCACCTCGACCGGGAGCGCGTCGAGGCTTCCTCCCGCCCCGCGATATGCATCGAGATGGACGCGATGCACCACCACTGCCCTGGCCCGAGCCTGATGAATGACGGCACGCATGGCCTCAGAGGTCAGACCGGGGTTGAGCATGATGGCCACCGCCCCGATGCGAAAGATGCCAAACAGCGTGGCAGCAAAGGCAAGGCCATCGGGGAGGACGATCAACACCCGATCCTCTGGTCCCACCCCACTCTCCCGAAGCGTGGCGCCCATTGCCGACGCGGTGGTGTCGACCTCTGAATAGGTGACCGGGCCATCGTCGAGGTGGATGGCGACCTCATCGCCGAGACCTTCGGTGAGCCGGTCGCGAAGCAGGAACCGGTCGATGTTGAGGTGCTCGGGCCAATCCGTCACGCAGCTCAGATTACGGTGCTCGCACGTGAGAAATGCCCTGGTCACCGGTGCCACCTCGGGAATCGGGCAGGCCACTGCGGCTGCGCTAGCCCGGCTCGGATTCCACGTCATCACGGCGGGCCGGAGCGAGCAGAAGGTGGAAGAGTCGACCGCCTCGATCCGTGAGCGTGGAGGCTCGGCAGAAGGGGTGGTATTCGACCTGAGCTCTCTCGAAGCAGTGCGCCTTGCGGCGGCACAAGTCCGGCGATCGGTGGCAACGCTCGACGTCCTGGTCAACAACGCCGGGATCGGCATGGGGATGGGCATGACCGGCGATGGCTTCGAGATCCACTGGGGGGTCAATCACCTCGGCCCATTCCTGCTCACCGCCGAGCTCGGCCCTGCGCTCGCCCCTGGATCCCGGGTCGTGATCGTGGCCAGCGACTGGCATCACCGGGCCCGCGACCTCCGACTCGACCGGGTCAGGTCGCGATCGTGGCTGCCATTCGGCCTCGGCTTCTACGCCACCACCAAGACCGCCAACATCCTGTTCGCGTCGGAGCTGGCGAGGCGACGCACCGACCTCGGGTGCTTTGCGGTGCATCCTGGCCTGGTGGACACCGGGATCTTCCCGTTCTGGCTCAAGCCGTTCCTCGGACCCGGCCTCAGGACTCCGAAAGAGGGCGCGGACACTGTGGTTTGGTGTGCCACGTCCAACGAGGTGGGCGGGAAGAGCGGCTTGTACTACGCGGATCGCCAGGTCCGCGCTCCGTCTCCACTGGCGGATGACGCCGATCTCGCTGCCGAGTTGTGGGAGAGGTCGGAGGCCTGGGTCAACTAGCGGCCCGCTAGCGTCGATGGCCATGGCCGAGCCGCCCCTCTATTACGGCGAATACCTGCAATTGGACAAGCTGCTCTCGGCACAGCGGCTGGAGAGCGAGAAGAAGGGCCAGACGGTCCACGACGAGATGCTCTTCATCGTGGTCCATCAGGCGTACGAGTTGTGGTTCAAACAGGTCCTTTGGGAGCTCGACGACCTGTTGCGGATCTTCGGCAAGGACCAGGTCGACGAGACCGACATGGGGACTGCCCTCGGTCGCCTGCAGCGGATCGTCGAGATCGAAGCGATCCTGATCCAGCAGGTGGACATCCTGGAGACCATGACACCTCTGGATTTTCTCGATTTTCGCGACCTGCTCTTCCCGGCGTCGGGTTTCCAGTCGGCGCAATTCCGGATAGTCGAGAACAAGCTGGGCATGCGTCGCGAGGACCGGCTCCTCCTCGCCGGAGCGCCCTATACCTCCCGCTTCTCCTCATCCGATCTGGAGACGGTCGAGGAGACGGAGGCGAACCCGTCTCTCTTCGACATGGTGGAGCGCTGGCTGGAGCGGACCCCCTTCCTGGAGAGCGGGGGATTCCAATTCCGAGAGGCTTTCCAGGAGGCGGTGCGCTCCCGGCTCGAGGCCGACCGCGACGTTGTCGCCACCAATCCCAACCTGACCGAGGGTGAGCGCACTGCACAACTCGAGGACTTCACACAGACCATGGAGCAGTACGAGGCCCTGTTCGACGAGGAGAAGCATCGCGAGCAGCAGAGGGCCGGAAGGCGGCGGCTGAGTCATCGCGCCTTTCAGGCCGCACTCTTCATCAACATGTATCGGGACCAGCCGGCGCTCCACGAGCCGTATCAGATCCTGGCGTCGCTCATGGACATCGACGAGGGTTTCACCGCGTGGCGTTACCGGCACGCCCAGATGACGCTGCGAATGATCGGTCGCCGTGTCGGCACCGGAGGATCGGCCGGTGCCAAATACCTGGAGAAATCGGCGGAGAGAAGCCGGGTGTTCGGCGACCTCTTCGACCTGTCCACCTTCCTGATCCCGAGAGATCGACGGCCTGCCCTGCCTCCGGAGATAGTCGAGGCGATGAGGTTCCGCTACCAGGGATGAGCCTGAAGCAGGACTTCTCCCGTTTCCTGACCGCCGCGCCGGATCGACTCCACTTCGCCGCCCACTCCCATCACCCGTGGCCGGACGTGTCGTTCGAGGCCCAGCAACAGGCTTGGCTGGATGCGGCTTCCCATGCCGATGACAAGTGGGACCTGGTCTTCGGGACGGTGATCCCCGAGACCAGGGCACTGGTCGCCGCCACCCTGGGCCTGTCTGACCCCGGGACCATCGCCTTTGCGCCCAACACCCACGAGTTCCTCAACCGGCTCTTCTCCTGCCTGGAGCCGCCGGTCCGGCTACTGACCACCGACGCCGAATTTCATTCCCTCAACCGCCAGTCGCGGCGGTGGGAGGAGGCGGGGCTGGCGATCGTCGACCGCATCCCCGCCGAGCCCTTCGAGACATTCGCCAAGAGGTTCACCCGGGAGGCGAGGGCCGGAGTCCACGACCTGATCTACGTCAGCCAGGTCTTCTTCGACTCCGGGTTCGTGGTTCCCGACATCGACCGCGTCGTCTCCTCGGTCTCCGAGGAGAAGGCGTTCGTCGTCATCGACGGGTATCACGGGTTCATGGCCCGTCCCACGACCCTGGGCTCGGTCCAAGACCGGGTGTTCTACATCGCCGGGGGCTACAAGTACGCCATGGCGGGAGAAGGGGTCTGCTTCATGCACTCCCCACCCGGTTACGGACCCCGCCCGGTCGACACCGGGTGGTTCGCCGGCTTCGGGCAGCTGGAGACCGGGGTTTCGGAGCAAGTCTCCTACTCCGAGGATGGGACACGCTTCTCCGGCGCCACCTTCGACGCCTCCGGCGTCTACCGGATGCGAGCGGTTCTCACCTGGCTAAAGGACCGCGGTGTCACCGTGGCCGACATCCGCGCCCATGCCGCCGGCCTCCAGGAGCGATTCCTCGCCGGGGGGGAACATCCGGGCGAATTGATCCCTCCACTACCCCACGAAAGGGGGAACTTCCTCACCTTTCGCACCCCTCGCGCCGGCGAGATCTATGCCGCTCTGCACGGCCGCGGGGTGATCACGGACTACAGGGGAGATCGGTTCCGGATCGGTTTCGGCATCTATCAGGACGAAGCTGACGTCGATCGGCTGATCGGGGAGCTGGGCGATGTCTGACCGGGTCAGGGCTCGATCTGGGCCACCGCCACCAACTCCACCATGGCGTCCGGGTCGAACAACTCACTGACCCCGAAGAGGGCCATCGCCGGATAGTGGCGCCCGAAGATCTCCCGATAGGCGGCACCGATCGGGCCCAGGTCCTCCCGATATCCGCCGACGTCGGTGGTGTAGATGGTCAACGACAGCAGGTCCTCCGGCGTCCCTCCGGCGACCTCGATGACCCTGGCGACCGAGCGGCAGGCCTGTGCGAACTGGCCGACGAGGCCGGGGTCGATGCTCCCATCGCTGTGATGCCCGGTCTGCCCTGCGATGCGGAGGAGGCGCCCGCCGGCTCCGAGCACGCCATGGGAGAACCCCACTGCAGGTGCCATGCCCTCAGGATTGAACAGCTGGTGTCGGCTCATCTTCCCTCCCACACCGGTGGGCGTTTGCCTGTGAATGCCTCGTAGAACTCGGCATGGTCCCTCGACGTCATCAGCAAGGCCTGGGTGAACGCCTCGAGCTCGATCGCCGAGGCCAGGTCCATGTCGAGCTCCCTGCCGATGAGCACCTTGGTCGCGGAGTATGCGAGACGCGGCCCGTCGGCGAGGCGTCTGGCGAGGGTCGTTGCTGCCTCGCTCAACGCCGCGTCCGGGACCGTCTTCGCGGCCAGGCCCCAGCTCACCGCGGTGGCAGCATTCACCTCCTCACCGAGCAGAAGGACCTCGGTCGCCCTTCCCAGCCCGATGACCCGGGGCAGGAGGTAGGCGGAGCCCATGTCGGCACCGGCCAGGCCCACCTTGGTGAACAGGAATCTGAACGTCGCCGACTCACACAAAATGCGGATGTCGGAGGCGAGGGCGATCACAGCGCCGGCACCAGCCGCCACTCCGTTCACGGCAGCGATCACCGGTATGGGAAGCCGCCTTATCCGCTCCACCACGGCACCGGTCATCCGGGTGAACTCCAACAACTCCCTGGCATCCGACTTCTGGAGCACCCCGATGATCTCCTCGACATCGCCACCCGAGCAGAAGCCCCTGCCCTCTCCGGTGATCACGAGAACCGCGATCTCCTCACGATGCTCGATCTCCGCGAGCAGATCCCTCAGATCGGCATACGCGTCGAAGGTGAGGGCGTTGAGGCGGTCCGGGCGATCGAAGGTGACTGTGGCCACCCCGTCGTCGACCGCGAAGCGAAAGTTCTCCCAATCGGTGGTGAACGGGGCGGACGAGCGGTGCGGGCTCAACGGCTAGGCCGCTGCTTCCAATTGTCGAGATTCCTTGGCGGTCAGATAGGTGTAGATGCCGAACAGGAGGGCGATCCCGAGAATCGGGGTGAAGATCCGCTTCAGGGTGGCGTTCTCGGTCATCAGTCCGATCACGAACCCGATGACGCCGATGTTGGTGCCCCAGAAGATGATCCGGTTGGCGCCCTCCGAGACCGCCGACCCGATGGCCAGCATCGCGAAGATGAGATTGGTCACCACCATGATGAAGTTCACGTGGTCGAGGGCGAGCAGCCAGGGGGCGACCTCCTCGAACTCTTCGCCGCCGACGAATAGCGACACCACATAGGCAAGAAGCACGATCCCGACAACGAGGCCGATCACGGATACCCGAGGCATCACGTCGACGATCGAGCCGCCCCTCCACTGCGATGGTGCCAGGAATTTGCGCAGCCTCACCAGGAGGATGATCAGGCCCACGACCTCGAGTGGGACATTCGCCTGGATCAGCGCGTCATTGTCGGTGAGGAACCCGAGCATCCCCAACAGCCCGGCGAGGAAGATCAGGAGCATCTGGACCATGCCGGCCCGGGCGTCGGAGATCGCAGGCACATCGCCCTTCCGGATGAGCCATTCGACCAGTGCCACCGCGGCCAGGATCACATAGCCGATCACCATCGCCGCGGGATGAGCTTCACCAAGGCGATCCGCACTTTCGGCCGGCACCACCTCGGTTCCGGACAGTTGCAGCCCGAGTAGAACGCCGAGCACTGCCCCGATGACCAGGAAGAACAGCGCCAGGCTCAACCCGAACTCCGCCACGTCCCAAGACTGCCCCCGCTTCTTCCGCAGGACCCATACCAACATCCAGACCATCGCGATGAAGGCGAGTGTGCCGCCGATGGGACGCTGGACCGACTCTTCGGTGCCGAGCAGGTCGCCCGACCAGAAGGCGAGGACATACAAGGCCAACGCCACGATCGAGAAGTTCGCCAGAGTGCTCGACGACCGGTCGTCCTCTGAGCCGAACATCCACAACGCACCACCGAAGATCGACAGGGTGATCCAGCCCAGAGTCCCGGCGTGGACGTGAGTGAGCAGAGTGTCGCGGGGCGGATCCCACAGGTCCGTCCCATTGAGAATGCCGATCACGACCGTGATCACGAAGATGACCAAGGCAGCGCGGAACAGATTGCGAACCCCGGGCGGGGCAACACCCATCAGGACCTCACTTCATCGGGATGAGTCAATTATGGCTTTTCGGCCTTGCCGCTGACGGGACCGCGGCGGGCGCAGTCCCGTTAACTTGAGCCGATGCCCGTCCCGACGCCACTGGTCGAGGAGTGCGAGCGGATGGCCCGCTCCATGCTCGATCTCGCCGACGCCGGCGAACCCGGCGTCGTCAATCGGGAATTGGTCGAAGCGCTGGCCGGGCACGGTCTGTTCGATCGGTTGTTCGCCGCCGATCAAGTGACCGCCACCGAGTTGTGCGCCATCCGCCAGGGTCTGGCAAGAGTGTCGACCCATGCCGAGACCGCGTTCGCCATCCAAGGATTAGGCGCGATCCCCATCCACCTCACTGCCACCACACCGGCAAAGGAACGATGGATCCCCCAGATTCGCTCCGGAACTGCGGTAGCCGCCTTCGCCCTCACCGAGCCCGGCGCCGGATCCGACGCTGCCGCCCTGACCACCCGCGCCGAGGCCGACGGCGACGGCTTTCGGATCACAGGGGAGAAGGCGTTCATCTCCAACGCACCGGGCGCCGACCTGTACACGGTTTTCGCCCGAACCACCGAAGGCGCCGGGGCGAGAGGGGTTACTGCGTTCGCCGTTCCGGGAGACGCCGATGGCCTGACCGGGGCTCCAATCCCGATGCTGTCACCACACCCCCTGGGCAGGATCACGTTTGACGGGGTATTCGTCGCCGATGACCAGGTGCTGGGGGAGGTCGATCACGGATTCCGGGTGGCGATGCAGACCCTCGACCTGTTCCGGCCGAGCGTCGGCGCATTCGCGTTGGGGATGGCCGAAGCGGCTCTTGGCATCGCGGTCGACCATGCCACGACCCGGACCGCCTTCGGCACACCGATCTCCGACTTCCAGGGTGTCTCCCACCAGTTGGCCGATGTCAGGGTTGCGATCGAAGCCTCCAAGCACCTCATCTACGCCGCAGCCGCGGCACACGACGCCGGCGACCGGGAGTCACTCACCGGGAAAGCCGCGATGGCCAAGCTCTACGCCACCGAGACCGCGCAACGGGCGGTGGACGTGGCCATCCAGGTCCTTGGGGCGAGAGGCCTGGAGGCGGGCTCGACGCTGGCCCACCTCTATGTGGAGGTGCGGGCACCGCGGATCTACGAGGGGACCTCCGAGATCCAACGCAACATCATCGCCCGGGAGCTGTTCTCGGGGAAGATCTAGCGTCCCCCGCCGGCAATCTAAGAAGCTCGCACCATCAGGCAGGCACGGGTGAGCCAGGTGAAGGGGCCGTTCCTCAGCCGCTCCTCGAGCTGCGGGGACTCCGCGCCGGGCTGGACCCAGATGTTGAGGATGCCGGCCTCCTCGCACTCGTCGAGCACCTGGAGGCCGCGATCCGCTGGGACCACGAAGTTGGCGATCGTCGGCTTCTCAGGGAGGTCCCTGACAGAGGGCCAGCAGGGATCTCCGTCGACCGTCTCCCGGTTGGGGTTGACCGCGAAAACCTTGTAGCCCTTTGACTTGAGATCGCGATAGATGATCCCCCCGTATTTGGCGGGGTGGTCGGTGGCTCCGATCACTGCGATCGATGCCCCTGGCTCGGCGAGTAGTGGTGTGAGGTCGGTCATTTCGTTCTAGATCACGGTATCGGCGCCGGCGGCGTTTCCATTAATCGAGTAGTTACCGTGCGTGACCGTGAACACCGTGATCGTCGACGGCGGTCCCTTGAGCCGGGCTCAGGTGTTGGCCGTCGCCCGAGGCCAGGCCAGCGCCCAGCCCGGGCCGAATTTGGCAGAGCGGATGGGCCCGGCACGGTCCGTGGTGCAGGCGGCGGTCGACTCGGGTGAGGTCGTCTACGGGATAACCACCGGGTTCGGTGCTCTGGCATCGACCTCGATCGGCCGGGATCAGACCGAAGCGCTGCAGCTCAACCTGGTGCGCTCTCATGCCGCGGGAGTTGGCGATCCACTGCCGGCGGAAATGGTGCGCGCCATGCTCCTGCTCCGCGCCCGAACCCTCGCTCAGGGCCACTCCGGGGTTCGGCCGCTGATCGTGGAGCGACTGCTCGAGATGCTCGGCCGGGGAATCCTGCCTGTCGTCCCCTCACAAGGGTCCGTTGGCGCCTCGGGCGACCTCGCCCCGTTTGCCCACCTCGCCCTGCCGCTCATCGGCGAAGGTGAAGTCACCTGGCACGGCGAGGAGAGACCGGCCGGAGACGTACTGCGTGAAACCGGGCTGGAGCCGATCCACCTCGAGACCAAGGAGGGCCTCTCTCTACTCAACGGCACCGAGGGGATGACCGCGATGGGGGTTCTGGCCCATGAAGGAGCATCACGGCTGCTGGAGACAGCGGACATCGCCTGTGCCATCACCGTAGAGGCGGTGATGGGCAGCGCCCGGCCGTTCCGCCCCGAGGTCCATGCCCTTCGCCCTCATCCCGGTCAGGCGGCCTCTGCAGCCCGAATCGCCTCCCTTCTGGCCGGGAGCGGCATCGGAGCCAGCCACGCAGACGACTTCGACCACGCCGTCCAGGACGCCTACTCGCTGCGATGTGCCCCTCAGGTGCACGGCGCCGTCGCCGACACCCTGGACCACATGGCGAGAGTCCTGGACATCGAGATGGGATCTGTGGTCGACAATCCCCTGGTGTTTGCCGACAGTGGCGAGGTGGTGTCCGGCGGCAACTTTCACGGGCAGCCTCTTGCCTTCGTCCTCGATTTCTGCTCGATCGCGGTCACCGAGCTGGGATCGATCTCGGAACGAAGGACCGACCGCATCCTCGATCCCGCCCGCTCCGCCGGCCTCCCTGCCTTCCTCTCACCCGACCCTGGTGTCCACTCCGGCTACATGATCAGCCAGTACACCCAGGCCGCTCTGGTCGCCGAGAACCGGGTGCTGGCCCACCCGGCTTCGGTGGAGTCGATCCCGACGTCGGGGATGCAGGAAGACCATGTCTCGATGGGGTGGGGCGCCGGTCGAAAACTGGCGTCCATCATCGACAACACCCGCCGGGTGCTCGCCATCGAACTGCTCTGCGCCACCCAGGGATTGGAGTATCGAAAGCCCTTGTCACCGGCGCCGGGGACCGGGGCGGTCGCGGCCCTGATCCGGGAACACGTTCCGCCGCTGACCGCCGACAGGCCGCTCGCCGCCGAGATCGAGGAGGTGGCCACATTGATCGCCGACGGCTCGATCTCGACCGCGGCGGGCGTCGGGAGCGGATGACCGATCTCCTGCTCACCGGCATCGGCCGGCTGGTGACGAACGCCGGCCCTGCGGTCACCGGTGCCGCTGTTGCGATCGACGGAGGTCGGATCGAATATGCGGGCATCGCGGGCGACGCTCCCGACCAGGGAAAAGGGCTACGGATCGACTGTGAGGGCCGCGCCGTGATCCCCGGCTTTGTCGACGCCCACACCCACCTCGCCTTCGCCGGGGATCGCTCGGAAGAGTTCGCTGCCCGGCTGGCTGGCGCCGGGTATGAGGAGATCGCAGCATCCGGTGGCGGCATCCTTTCCACCGTCGCCGCGACCAGGGCGGCAACCGAGCAGGACTTGTTCGAGATGACCGCGGCCAGGGCCCGTCGGATGGTCGCTGCGGGAACCACCACGATCGAGATCAAGAGCGGGTACGGCCTCGATACCGGCACCGAGACCAGGCTGCTCCGAGTGGCGAGACGAATCGCCGAGGAGCTCCCTTTGACCGTGAAGACCACGTTTCTCGGAGCCCATGCGGTGCCACCCGAATTCCAGGGCGACCGCTCCGGCTATGTCGACCTAATCGTGGAGGAGATGCTGCCCGCAGTGGCGCCACTCGCCGACTACTGCGATGTCTTCGTCGAGGAGTCGGCGTTCTCTGCCGCGGAAGCCCGCCGCGTTTTCGAGGCGGCCGCCCGGTACGGGCTCGGGGCACGGGTCCATGCCGAGCAACTCCGTCCCGGTGCGGGGGCGGCCCTGGCGGCCGAGATCAGGGCCGTTTCCGCCGATCACCTCGACCACATAACACCAGACGGGGCCGACGCCCTGCTGGAGGCGGGGGTCGCCGCCCTCCTCACCCCCGGAGCTTCGTTTTCGCTGCGCGCCCCGCAAGCCCCCGGTCGGATGCTCGTTGACCGGGGCCTCACCGTGGCCCTGGCCACCGACTGCAATCCCGGCACCTCATATCTGGAGTCGATGGGCCTGGTCATCTCCCTGGCATGCGTCGGGATGGGGCTCACCGTGGAGGAAGCGGTGTTCGCCGCCACGCGCGGCGGTGCGCTGTCACTCGAGCTCGACGACCACGGGATCGTGCAGGCTGGGGCAGTGGCCGACCTCGTGGTGCTGGATGCCCCCTCGGAGAGCCATCTCGCTTATCGCCCCGCCACCCCCTTGGTGTGGAAGACGATCAAGGCCGGGTCTGTCGTCGCCTGAGTCGGAACCCTTCCGCCAGGATCAACCCGTAGCATCGGCAGCCACCGAAAGGAGCAAGTCGATGCGTGACGGCCTTCTCTTCCTGCACATCCTGGGAGCAACGGCGTGGATTGGCGGCGGGCTCTACGGGATGTATGTGTACTCGTCGGTGGCCGGCCTTGGGCCTCCTGCCGCGGGCCCGGTGCTCGCGGCCTTCGAGAAGCGAGGGAGCGCCTATTTCGGGCTCTCGTCGGGCTTGGTGTTGTTGTCCGGGATCGGGCTGATCCTCACCTCCGATGCCTACGGGTGGGGCGACACCTTCGTCCTGATCGGCCTCGGCGCCTTCCTGTTGTCCGCCATCGTCCAATCCACGATCGGGAAGAGGGCAAACGAGCGCATGCTCGAAGCCGGCAGCACCGGAACGGATCTCCCCAGTGCCCTGAGGTCCTGGCAGCGGGTCACGATCTGGGATCTGCTGGTTTTGTTCGTCGTGGTCTGGGCCATGATCACCAAGCTGGGCACCTGAGGCCGGCTCCGTGGACCGTTCCAAGATCGAGGAGTTCCTGGAACGCTTCGTCGACCTCGCCTCGGGGGCAACCACGATCGGGTTGCTCGCGGTGGCCGACCGCAGCGGGCTACTCGGGTTCCTCGGGCAGGGGAACACCGGCAACACCGATCAGATAGCCGACCAGGCTGGCCTCGACGCCAGATATGTCAGGGAGATCCTCTCCGGTCTGGCCGCGGCCGGGGTGGTCGATTACGACCCGGGCTCGGGGGTGTTCACGCTCCCTCCCGAGCACGCACTGCTTCTCAGCGACACCGACAGCCCGTACTTCATGGGGGGATGGCTCGACATGGTGCCTGCCGTCATGACCCAGATCGACGGCATCGTGGCTGCCACGAAGAACGGTGGCGGAGTCCGATTCGAGAGCTTCGGACCTGACCTGATACGGGGGCTGGACCGGGGAAATGCCCCGTCACAACGGGCTCTTCTCATCAAGAGATGGCTGCCGGCCGTTCCCGGCCTCGTGGGCAGATTGGAATCGGGGATCCGCGTCGCAGATGTCGGCTGCGGGTCCGGTACCGCGGCAATCGTGATCGCCCGAGCTTTCCCCAACAGCAATGTGGTCGGGTTCGACATCGCCGACTCCTCGCTCCAGCTCGCTCGCGAGCGCTCGGGTGATCTGGACAACGTCGAATTCCGGTCAGCGACGGTCGAGGAGA
>JBIOVB010000012.1:0-8416 GCA_044867525.1 Acidimicrobiia bacterium
TGACCCTCCACGGTCAGCCCAACGCCCGGGTGAGGAAGGTGGCGGTCTCCGCTCGTGTGTTGAGCCGGCCCGGGCAGAACTGATTGTTGGTCGGCGGGTTGCACCCGGTTGTGATCCCGGCTTGAGCGATGCGGTTGATCGCCCCTTCCAGGATGTGGCCATTGTCGTCGACGAAGAAGTCCCCGCTCGCCGCAGGAAGGCCAAGGGCACGGGCGATGAACGTCGCGAACTCGGCTCGGGACAGCGCTCGATCGGGGCAGAACCGGGTGTTTGCCGGCGGATTGCACCCAGTGGTGATCCCGGCGGCGGCGAGCCGGTTGATCCCACCCTCCAACACGTCCCCGTTGTCATCTGTGAAGAAGTCCTTCCCCGGATCGGGGAGGGATAGGGCTCGGGCGAGCAAGGTGGCCGCCTCGGCCCGGGTCAAAGTCCGCTCCGGGCAGAACATGTCGTTGAACGGCGGATTGCAGCCCTTGGTGATCCCGGCTGCGGCCATGGCCTCGATTCCGTTGACGTGGACGCTGGTGTCGTCGTCGAAGAACGTCCCGTTGTAGACCAGCCGCACCGGGACATCGGGACAGCCTGGATTGGCGAACCACCCCGAGGAGGGGCGTCCGGTGGCCGTGTTGCCCAGGTATGGCCTGAGCCGTCCGTCGAAGACCTGGAAGTCCGCCCGCCCGTCCCCGTCGTAATCCGCCGCCCCAAAGGCTCCCACCCTGCCCGCGGC
The DNA here is from genome assembly GCA_044867525.1 of Acidimicrobiia bacterium. Classification (GTDB taxonomy): domain Bacteria; phylum Actinomycetota; class Acidimicrobiia; order Spongiisociales; family ZC4RG35; genus JALYNX01. Next base: position 728 of record JBIOVB010000012.1, read on the forward strand.
CCCCTCGACCAAGAGAGCCTGGCTCAACTGCCAGCTTCCGGCCAGTTTCAGGACCTCGATCCGGATCCGAACGCTCGCTCCGTACATGAGGAACAACTCCGGAAGGTTGCCTCCATCTCGATCGCCGACTGCGATCGCCCGCGGCGCCCCATTTGGTAGAACCTGCTCGTGGAGGAGGCTTGTCCACTCCGGGCCAGCGTGGACCCGCAGGGTGCCATCGGCGGAGACCACCCAGAGGTCGGCGAGGTGGTCGGCGTTGAAGTCGCCGCCGGCGATGGCCGCGGCATCGGGGTCTATGGCCGTGGCCCTGGTGGTCAGGTCCTGGTAGTCGCCACGCCGGGTGGCCACCCGGGCCTGGGATCCGTTGATCGAGACCAGGTCCTGGCGACTGTCGCCGTCGATGTCGACGAACAGGGTGTGCTCGGCACCGGCCACAGTCTTGTCGGGCACGAAGAAGCGGGCGATGGAACACGCCCCGAACATGTCGATGCCCGAGGCGACGTCGATCACCGAGCCATCGGGGTGGGTGCGCAGCCCGATGATGTCGGGAGCGGCGTTCCCGTCGCCGTCGGCGATCATGAAGCTGTAGCGGTCGAGCACCGGGGCAAAGACCGTCGCGATGTCCGCCACCGGAGTGCCGAACACCTTGGCCGAGGTAAGTGGTGGAATCGGCGGCAAAGGGTCGTTGGTCGCCGGAGTCGCCTTGGGCCCGACCCAGGAGAAGTGCATGGCGTCCTTGGCCCCCCTCCAGTCCCCGCCCCAGCAGAACCCCGCATCGCGCCAAACCTGGACGAACCAGTCGGGGAAGTTCGTTATCAGCTTGCCGTCGGCGCGGTAAGGGTTTTGCGGGTAATTGATGTCGATGGCGGTTCCCAGGCCATGCCGGGAGATCTGGCGCGTCCCGTCGACGGTGCGCGCGGAGAAGGCACTGACCCTGGTGACCCGGTACACCCGGCCATTGGCGGCTTCCGCAGCGAGACCGGCGGCCACGCGTCGGAACGCGGGGAGGGCCGCTTGGTGGACCAGGACCCGCTGCCCACCGCTCCCGGGGACGGTCCAAAGAACCAATCGGGACTTGACCTGGTTGATCGAGCGGCCGAAGTAGGTGCCGAACGGGCCGAGGATCCGCTCGCCGTTGGTCAGTGATCCGGAGCGCGATACCTGGGGGGGACGGGTGTAGGGCTGCCCGCACTCAGGCGACTCGGAGAAGCTCTCCCAGCGGACTGTGGTGTCACCGGATGCCGACGCCGGATCGGCCGGAATCAACAAACTCGTCGCCAGCAATGACATCCCGAAGAGGAGGGCGATCCAGGTTGGTTGTCGGCGGGTTGGCGGCACTGCCTTCCTCCATACCCGGGTCGAGGGTGTATCGGTCGCGGCCGGATTGTCCCAGCGTTCTGCCGCTAGTTGCCAGCAGGCGGGACGTAGGTCCCGGTGGTGAACTTGCCGCCGTCGATTTCGACCTCCCAGATGGAGCCCTTCGAGTAGTAGAGCCTGGAGTCGACGCTGAGCCCGGCGTCGATGAACCGCTTCAACATGGGCGGCATCAGATCGCCATGGGTGCAGAGCACCGCGTTCTGTCCCACCAGCGACAAAGCCAGCTCCCAGGCGTCGTCAATCTCGGGGCCCTCGGCCAAGGCCTCGGACGTCTCCACCCTGGCGCCAGTGAGCTTGGCAAGGGGATGCACCGTCTGAGTGCAGCGGTCGTAGGGGCTGCTCACGATGCGTTCGATGCCACGCCCTGCCAGCCGCTCGGCGACTGCCTGCGACTGCCTGACGCCCGACTTCGTCAGAGGCCGGGTTTGGTCGTTGCCCTTCCATTTCGAGCGGTCCCCGGCCGTGGCGTGCCGAACCACGAAGAGTGTCCCGGTCTTCGCCAGCTTTTTGAGATCGGTCTCGGTGACCAGGGAGCGATCCCGTTCGTAGTCGAGAAGGGCCGCGGCCTTCTTCCGTTTCAGCCACTTGATCCGGTCCACCTCGCCATTGGGGGTGAAACCCGGGCTGTCGGGGAGGGGGCGCATGGCAAACCAGGAGACTTCCTTGGTGCCGCCGAAGACCTTGTAGCGCGTTTTGCCGAGGGCAGCGATTATCCGACAGTGGTACCCGGTCTCTTCGAGCACCTCGCGGACCGCGGTTTGCTCCGGCTTCTCCTTGGGGTCGGCCTTGCCTTTTGGCAAAGACCAGTCGTCATAACGGGGGCGGTGGGAAACCAGGATCTCGATTCGGCCCTTGCGGTTCGACCGAATCACCAGCCCCCCGGCGGCTCGAATGAGTCGTGGCACCGGCGGGAGCTTAGAGGCGGGATATCCCCTACTGCTTGGCGGCTGTCAGCTCGCCGGCGCCGTGGAGCTCAGATGAGAGCGAGGTCGCCTCGGCTCCGCTGAGGTCGATGGTGACGTAGGCGCAGGTCCGGCACACCCGGCGCTGAATCCCGGCACCGATGTGCTGGCCCTCCGCGTAGTCGTGGCGGCCTCTGCGGCACTCCGTGATTCGATGCTTGGACGACTTGGATTCGGGACGGATATGACTCATGACCTGGCGAAAGACTAGGTGCCCGTCGGCGCTGTCCAATGGATTCCCAGCTGCCCCAAGATCCAGTCAACCCCGTCATCCGCGCTGTTTGCCCAATAGATACCGTCGATTTTTGCGCCTAGGGCCAGGACTAGCGCATCGGCCACCTTTTGCCAGCGGGGACCGATCGCGGCGCTGGGCAGGGGGCGACTCCGGCCGTGGCGAGCGATGAAGTTCATGTTCCACGCGGTGAGCAGCTCGGTGGCGGTCCCGATCGAGCCGGGCAGGGTGATGGTGGCGTCGGCCCGTCTCATCATGGTGTCGATCCGGGCCGACAAGGTCGGTGCTTCGATCAGCTCCCCGACGTAGGCGTTGGCTCCGGAGCGATCGGGAAAGAGGCTCGGTGCGGTGACGCCGACTACCTTCCCTCCGGCGGTCGACGCCCCCATCGACGCGGCCTCCATGGTCCCTCCGTACCCACCGGTGATCACCTCGAGGCCGGCCTCGGCGAGCCGACGCCCGACGCTGACCGCGTCCAGCCACTCGTCCGAGTCGAGCTCGGTCTGAGAGGAGCCGAACACCGCCACCGACCCGGTCAATGCCCCAACGCCTCCTCTATGCCGGCATTCACCCGATCGACGTCGATGAGGGCGTGCTTCTCGATTGCGAACTGGGGCCAGGGCACATCGAACCCGGTCACACGGACGATCGGGGCCTGCAGGTCGTAGAGGGCTTTCTCGGCCACCACCGCCGCGACCTCGGCAGCGACCCCCGCCGACCCCTGTGGCTCCTGGACCAGGAGAAGGCGCCCGGTGCGGGAGACCGAGTCGAGGACCGTCTCTCGATCCCAGGGGAACAACGTGCGGAGGTCGATGACCTCGACCGACGCCGGGGAGCGGTCCGCGGCTTCGAGGGCCACTGGGACCATGCCCCCGTAGGTGACCAGGGTGAGATCGGTGCCCTCCCTTCGCACCCGGGCCTTGCCGATGGGAAGGGTGTAATGCTCGGTTGGCACATCCTCGCGGCCGGCCCGGTAGAGGACTTTGGGCTCGAGGAAGATCACGGGATCCTCCCCTTCCAATGCTGCGGCGAGAAGGCCTTTGGCATCGATTGCAGTCGACGGGCAGACCACCACCAGGCCCGGTGCATGGACGAAATAGGCCTCGGGTGAGTCGCAATGATGCTCATGGGCCCCGATGCCCGCGCCGTTGGGAAAGCGGACCACGATCGGAAGCCTGGAGTTGCCCCTGGTGCGGAAGCGGAATCGCCCGAGGTGGCTGACGATCTGGTCGAACGCCGGGTATACGAACCCCTCGAATTGGATCTCGGCGACCGGGCGGCCACCGGCAAGCGCCATGCCCACTGCGGTGCCGACGATCCCCGACTCGTTGAGCGGAGTGTCGATGACCCGTTCCTCACCGTATGCCGCCTGGAGCCCTTCGGTTATCCGAAACACCCCGCCACTCAGTCCCACATCCTCACCGAGGACGATCACATCCGAGTTGAGCTCCATCGCCTGGCTCAGAGCAGCGTTGATCGCGTCCGCCATGGTCCAGGACTCCGTGGGCCCGCCTGGGAGGTCGTCTTCCCCGACCTCCCATATCTCGTCCTCACCGAATGCGGTGGGCTCTTCGCCGTGGGCTCTCTGCATGGCGTGCAGTTGTTCGACCACGTGGGCGGGGATCTTGTGGAATCCGTGTCGAACGGCGTCCTCGCGTGGCGGCAACGCCTCAGCCTCGATGGCGGTTATCGCGGCGTCGACCTCATCGGCGGTTTCCTGGTTTATCTTCTCCTCGGCCCTCTGATCCCACTCGTCGCGCCTCTCCAGAAACCGGCGCAGCCTCTCGATGGGATCGCGGCGCCTCCATTTCTGCTCCTCCTCGCGGGATCGGTAGAGAGTCGGGTCGTCGGCTGTGGCATGCGGTCCGTAGCGGTAGGTCATGGCCTCGATCAGGGTGGGCCCCAGGCCTTTTCGGGCATTGCGAACCGCGATCCGGGTGGCGAGAAACATCGCGATCGGGTCCATCCCGTCCACCCGGAACCCTTCGAAGCCGTAAGCGCCGGCCTTCTGGGCGATGGTCTCCGATGCGGTCTGCTTCTCGTACGGCACCGAGATCGCGTAGAGGTTGTTGGCGCAGATGAAGACGGTCGGTGTCTGCCAGACGCCGGCGAAGTTCATCGCGGCGTGGAAATCGCTCTCCGAGGTGGCGCCGTCCCCGAAGTAGGCCGCGGTAACGGTGTCCTCACCGCGGAGCTTGGTCATGTACGAGTACCCGACGGCGTGGGGGAGTTGGCTGGCAATGGGAACTGTCACGATCCCGGTGCGGTACTTCTCCAGGTCCCAGCCTGCATTGGGCAGGCCCTTCCAATAGGCGAGGAGCACCTCGATGGGCAGGCCCCTGGCCACCTGGACTGCGTGCTCCCGATAGGAGGGGAAGACGAAGTCGTCCGGCCTGAGGGCGAGCACCGAGCCCACCTGAACCGCCTCCTGTCCTTCAAGCATCGCGTAGGTCCCGAGACGTCCCTGACGTTGCAGGGCGAGCATCCGGCGGTCCAGGGCGCGAGCGAGCACCATCTGGCGGTACATCTGCTGGTAGAGCGCCGGATCGAGACTTGGATCGTCGCCAACCAGGTGCCCGTCGGCATCGATGATGCGGAGGGCACGCTTCGTGTGATGCTCAGAGCTTCCCGTCGGGATCAGTGCCTCCAAGCCGCGACCCAATCCGCCTCTGCGCGCTGCCAATGCCCACTCCTTCTCGGCGACAGTGACCATCAGCTGCCGCGACCGGGATGACGGTAGGCGATGCTGCGACGTCGGCAGAAACCATCCTTCAACGAGTCTGCCACGTCGTTTACGGGTCGTGTCGGGAAACTATCGTCGGGTTTCGTGCCCACCTTCCGATCGGATCTGACGGCGATGAAGGGCTACGTCCCGGGCCGCCCGATCGAGGAGGCAGCGCATGAGCAGGGCCTCGCCGTGGACGACATGGCGCTGCTCGCCTCGAACGAGAGCCCGGATGGGCCTTTCCCCGGGGTGATCGAGGCGGCGACGGCCGCCCTCGACTCTTCACACAGGTATCCCGACAATGACACGATCGGCCTCACCAAATCCCTCTCCGAATGGCTCGGGGTGCCTCGAGACCATCTATGGGTGGGGGCGGGGAGCGTCGCCCTCCTCAGTCACATCGGGCTCGCAGTGGGTGGTCCGGGGACCAGCGCGGTCTTTGCCTGGCCCTCCTTTGTCATGTACCGGACCGTGACCGCATGGGCGATGGCCAACGCAATCGAAGTGCCGCTCACCGCCGGCCATGTCCACGACATGACGGCCATCGGGGATGCGATCCGGCCCGACACCACGGTGGTGTATCTGTGCAACCCGAACAATCCGTCGGGCACCGTCGTCCCCGGCCATGATTTGGCGGCCTTCGCCTCGGCGGTCCCCGAGGGCGTGCTCGTGGTCGTCGACGAGGCATATCACGATTTCGTCACCGATCCCGGGTATCGCAGCGCCCTCCCTCTCGCCACACAGAGCCGAAATCTCGTGGTGCTCAGGACGTTCAGCAAGATCTATGGCTTGGCGGCGCACCGCGTGGGCTATGCCGTTGGCGATCCGGAGACACTCGGCGAGCTGCGCAAGGCGCAGGCCCCGTTCACCATCACCCAGGTGGCTCAGGTGGCGGCGGCCGCCTCCCTCGGGAACCCCACCGAGTTGGAGCGGCGGGTCGCAGCCAATGCCTCGGGGCGACACCATCTCCTGGGGGTCATTGCAGAGCGAGGGCTCGAGCATTCCGACAGCCAGGCCAATTTCGTCTTCTTCCGCCTCGGAGAGGACTCGGAGGCAGCCGCCGGAGCCTTCTTCGCGGAGGGTGTGATCATCCGACCCATGTCGCGGGGATGGCTTCGGGTCACCGTGGGTAATGAGGCAGAGAACCGCCGTTTTGTGGAGGCCCTGGACCGGATTCACACCGGCCGGTCCTGAGGTGGCGCGACGGCGCTCACGTCCGCGACAATTGGCAACGACACCTCGAATCTGAAGCATGGACGCCCACCGAATAGCCGCCGAAGCATCGCGCCTCCTCCCCATCGCCCGGAAGGTCCTCGAGCGCTACCCGTTCGAGATCCGAGAGGTCGAGCATCTGGCAACGCACTCCAATGTCATGTACCGGGTGGTCACCGATGACGGGAGGCAGTTGGTTCTCCGGGTGGGCGATCCATACGGAAACTCCCGGGCCAACATCGAATACGAGGTGGCGTGGCTTTCCGCCCTGAACCGGGACACCGACATCGATGTCGTGGCCCCGATCCCCACCGGGTACGGGGCCCTGATCGTCGACGCCCGAGAGCCGGACAGTGACCTGACCCGGCCCTGTGTCCTCTTCTCCTGGGTTCCCGGAGCGCCGCTGGCCGACGGGGCGGGCGCTTTCGGCTATCGGCAACTAGGGCAGATGTGCGCCTCCCTCCAAATCCATGGCCGGACCTGGCAGCCGCCCAATCCCGAGGGGATGAGGAAGTGGGACCGGATCTTCTACTACGACCAGGGGCTCGACCCGATCATCATCTACGACGCCCGGTTCGACCACGTGTTCAGCCCGGGCCGTCGTACGATCATCGACAAGGCAGGTCAGGCGGCAAGCAACGTGATCGACGCCTCGTGGCAGGCGTCGACCGGTCAGGTGGTGCACGGGGATCTCCATGAATGGAACGTGCACACCGTTCGCACCCGCCTCTACGCCTTCGACTTCGAGGACGTGATGATCGCCCTCCCCGCCCAGGACGTTTCGGTATGCCTCTACTCGTCTCGGATGAACGACCGCACCTCGGAGATCCAGGCGGCGTTCCGCAAGGGCTACGAGGAGTTCCTGCCCTGGCCCGTCTACGACCACGAGCAGCTCGACGGTTTTCATGCCGCTCGCCAGGTCATGCTGATGAACTACGCCGCACGCACGCTGCCCATGGGGGAGACAGAGCAATACCTGGCGCAGGTCATGCCCTGGCTGGCGAGGTACGCCTCCAGATACGGCTGACATGAGATTCGCCGATCGGCGGGAAGCCGGTGCCCGGCTCGGAGAAGTGGTGGCCGCACTGGAACCCGACCGGCCGCTGGTGGCTGCCCTTCCCCGGGGTGGGGTGCCGGTCGGATACGAGGTGGCGGCCGCCCTTGACTGTGAGCTCGACGTC
>JBIOVB010000013.1:0-7094 GCA_044867525.1 Acidimicrobiia bacterium
TGAAGGACGAACGGCTCACCGAACGGCGTGACCGAGGTCGGCAGATCAAGCCTGTTGGCCCACAGAGCAGCTTGATCTCGAAACCAGGGCGACGAGAACCAGGACGAAGCCTCCAGGGCTCTGGCCAATTCAACGGTTGCCGAGCTCCGGTCATTGGCCAACCAAAAGGCTTCTATCTTCGCCATACGGACTATCGGCTCAGGATCGGCTCCGAATGACTCGGCGACGGCGAGTGCTTCCTCAAGGAGTACGAGTGGATCGGGGTCACCACGGCGAATTCGCACCTGGCTAGCGGTGGTGACAGCCCAGAGTCGGTCCGGATGAGAGGGGTTGACGTGTTGTAGGACGTACTCAGCCTGCTCGACCGCTTGGTCCCAGAGGCCCTCGAGGAACGTCGTGAAGGCCCTTCCTGCGAGCAACCCGTCAAGAGCCAATGGCAGGTCGGCGGCCGTGGCGATCGCGATTCCTTGTTCGAGGTAGGGAGCAGCAAGTCGGGGGAGGTACTCCAGGTTGAGGGCACCTGCGAGGTTGAAACAGGCACGGGCGGCGGCCTCATCCAACCCAGCGGCCAGACACCGGGCCAGGTTCTGGCGAAGCATGTCGAATCCGGCGGGATCCCCGAGGCCGGTCATTGCCGATCCCGCCGTGTCGTGGGCATGGATGACGATGTCCTGCTGGCCGAGGCGTTCCGCCATTTCCACCGCCCGTCGGCCCACCTCGATGGCATCATCGTTTTCGGCGAGCATCATGTGCTGCCGTGCCAGTGTGGCCAGGGCTCGGGCCAGGTTCGCCGAGTCTCCCTGAGGTGTCAGCAGAGCGATGGCCTCAATGACGTTGTCTCGAGCCTTGGCGGAGTTCCCGGAGTTCATGCCCACTCCGCCGAGCCAGTCGAGCCATACAGCCAACTGGGTGGGGTCCCCGACGGATCGCCGATGAGCGAGGACGACATCGCCGGCTGAGATGGCTTCAGCCATTTCAGCGATACGCTCGCATGCCCGCGCCCTCGCCTCGAACAGGGCAGCCCTTTCGGCGGGTGGGAGCAAGTCGGCATACTTGACCGCTCCCCCCAACAGGGCGGCAGCTTCACGGTGGGCGCCCAGTGCGGTGCTCTGAGCGGCGGCCCGAGGGGCGAGGTCGAGGACTGTGTCGGCGTCGTCGGCCGCCAGGGCGTGATGCGCCCGGCGAGCCAGGTCACCATCTTCACCCAATGACTCGAGTGCTTTGGCATGAAGCTCTTGCCTTCGCACCGGTGTGATCGCGTCCTCGATAGCGAGCCGGGTCAGGTCATGGCGGAACCTCAAGTGCCCTGGAAACATCGTCGAGAAATCCGCTTGCCACGCACTCGTCGAGCGCACCAGGCGGAGTCCCTGCTACCTCTGAGACCAGCCCCGCGTCGCTCCATTCCCTGAGGATGGCGGCAGCATCGAGAGCATCGCGGGCAGCGGGCGAAAGGGACTGAGCGCGACCTAACACCGCGTCCCGAACCGTTGGAGGGAGCGAATCGCCGCGGCTCGCAAGCACCTCAGATAAGAAGAATGGGTTCCCGCCTGTTGCAGAATGAAGGGCCTCTGCGTCCGCTCCCGAACCATCTGTCATCGAGTGCACGGCGTCGAGTGACAAGGGGTGGAGTTGGATCCTGGTCACGTTCGGCTCGACTAGATCGCCGAGTGCCGCACGGAGGGGGTGATCCCGGTCGAGGTCGTCGCGATAGGTCACGATGAGGAGACATTGCAGTTGGTGGAGGCGCCGGGCAATGAATCTGATCAGGTCAAGGGTTGCTTCGTCGGCCCACTGGGCATCCTCGATGACAGCGATCACAGGCCTGGGCGGCATTGAAAGCTCCTCGAGAAAGGCGTCAAATGCACCCGGCCTGTCTCCCGCTACCAGGGTGTCTTGAAGGGGACCTCCGCACATCTGAGCGATGTCAGCCAAAGGACCGAGAGGCCGAGGAGCAAATAGGTCGTCACAACGTCCAAGCAGGACCCGAGAGCCACGCGAATGGTCACGACAGAAGGCATCCACCAATGCGGTCTTACCGACCCCCGCCTCGCCACTGATGAGTACCAACTGGCCGCCGCCATCGACACTTGCCAATTGCTCTCCGATGATGGCAAGAGGGCCGGCTCGTTCTAAGAGCATGGCTGCAACGATGGTAGCGATGGGGCGGATAGCCCCTCCTGTCTCGTTTCCAAGGGGGCTAGCTCACCTAGCCTACGTTCGGGGCCGGCTACCTGTCCCGTTTCCTCATCGCGTTTGATATCCCTCTCAGAGTTCAACGTGTCAGTCGTGCACAAGCCTCGAGGATTGCTCCGGCTGACATGATGGCCTCGTTGACTTCGGCCTTGCCGAAGCTCCTCGACCCGTACTCGGATCGGTTCCTCTCGCGCCGAACGCGATCAAATTGTTCGAGTGCGGGTTCGCCGGTCTCCCTGGCGAGGATCCGGGCATATTGAGCGAGCGCCTGATGGGACTCGGGCCGGCTGCGCACCCGGTGCCCGGTCATCAACAAGGCGGCAGCGACCGCCTTGCGGGCGGCGTCGTATGCCAACACATAGGCACCTGAGGGATCCATGGTTTGGATGGCCTGAGCGGCTTCGAGATGACGTCTCGCATCGCCGATCCACTGCTCGGCCAGCGGCCGGTCCGATTCGACGGCCTCGATGAGGTCCTTGGCGATGAGGTCGTCGAGCTCGCTCATACCAGTTGGATCCGCGGTCCACTCCGTACAGCTCGCTCAAACGCTCCGTCAGGGCCCGCCCATTCGTCCTCGGATCGCAAGACCACGTTGATCGGCCGTCCCACCTCGGCTTCGACTGGCGAAACCGCGCCGTAAACCTGCCCGGGTTCAGGATCTCCTATCACCATGAGATCGATGTCGTGCGGTGCCATCTGGTCGGGGTCGGCCCAGGATCCGAAGATGAACGCTTCCTGAATGCCACCGATCCCGGCCAGTGCCTCCCGCAACAGGGGTTCTGGTCCCATCGACTTGGTCAGGAGGCTGCGCAGCGCGGTGTAGACAGGAGAGGACCGGTTGGGTTCGACAAGACGGGATCTGCCCGACGTCTTCGAAGTGACCAAGCCCGATCGCTCGAGCCGTTCCACCTCCTTGTGAACCCCTCCCATCGATGTTCCGGTGCGTTGAGCAAGCTCGGTGAGCGAGAGCGGCTCTTTGGCGAAGACGAACAGTTCGGCCAGCAATTGCTCTTGCTCTGGTGACTTGAACAGCGGGAGCCCGGATCTAGATTTCACAAATCATGAATATAGATTCACACAGAGTGAAAGTCAATCGGATCGAGGTTTGACACGGAAGGTGGGCGCTCCCTCCAGCGACCGACGGCAGGGGTGTCATTCTTGTGAGCTCGCAAGTCGTACGGGTGGGACCGCCACTTTGACACGCCGATACACTGTGAATGGGCCTGGTTCACCATTGGTGTCTGGGGCGACTATTCGTTGTCTCGGTTAACCAGTGGTTACCGGGCCCTAGATCGCGCTCCGACCTTGACGAGGCTGATCGGACGCTGCTTGGCGAGGACTCTGAGGATGTCGCGCCCACTGTCGAGTCGCATTGTCGCCCGCAGCACGTCCAGATGTGCCTTCCCATCATTCCCCGGGCCCGGCCGCCAGTAATAGGTGTGAACAAAGCCGCCCTTGGGTGGCCTGAGCTCCACATCTTTCACCCATGAGCCGAACTGCTCTGCCACCGGCCCCCCGACCGGGTCACCGCGGAGCCTGGATGGGAAATAGAGATTGGTCCACCTGGTGATGCTGAACGGTGCCGCGTGATGGAGGATGGTGAATGTCCTGTTCTTGCCACTGATGCGGTCGGCGTAGTCGGCCTCGAAGGAGATGCGTTTGAAACCAGACTTCTTCTCCAACTCAGTGACCGGTGGGCAGGTCGGCAGCTTTCGCTCGCTCTTGGCGGCGGCGAAGAGGTCGGGCCGGCGAGCCATGAGGAAGTCTCCATGTGCCAGTGGGCTCCCCAAGGTGATCAGGTCGGTCACAAGCCACGGTTGCCCGTTCCTTCTCGACCACTTCCATGCAGTGAATTGAAGGCGCTGCGCCTTGTCCAGATCCTCCATACTCTCGACGCAGCGCTCGAGCCTCCGGATTGGGCGAAAGAACGGCCGCGTAAGGCGAAGGTGAGAATCGTGAACGCGTATCCAGTAATAGGTGATCGCGTCGTAGGCAATGACACTTCCCAGACTGTGTCCGACCACGATCACTCGGTCGAACTTGCCCGATCGGTGAATGGCGTCGAGAAGGTCAACGGCCGCGGTGCGAATCGCTTGCCTGTTCTTGATGTTGGACGGACGAGGAGTCAGGTAGCGCGCAGCGTCACCGAGGCTGTCGATGACCGCCCCCTTGCCGGCCAGACGCCAGGCCCAGGTAACGACGAGCCCGATCGCGGCGAAGACTGGGAGCAGCCTCCCGAAATCCCACAATCCGAGGAGATATCCCAGGCCGCCGGCAAGCACGAGCAGAACGGAAAGCCAGAACAGCATCCACACGGCTCTGAACGGCTTCGGCACCGGCCAGCGAAGCAGCAAACCCTGCGCCCATGACGCTACCTGGGAGAGCGTCGTGTCCCGGATGAGGTGAGCCCAATAGAGCTCGAAGATGTCGGTCGTCGGCCGCACCTGGCGTTTCGACGCTTTGAGCGTGATAAGCCTCAGCTCGAAAGAGCCGGATAGCTGGTCTGGTTTTGTCCAGGTCTCCGCCTCCTCCGGGCCCTCCTTGATCACATTTTGAACGAATTGCTCCAGCGTCGACCCGGGTTCCTGCTCCCCGATCCCATGGACGATCACGATCGCCTGTCGGGGATTCTCGCGACGATGCCTGATGGCGGAGGCCAGCCTGGCCAGCCGGTCTAAAGCCGCATCCCAAAACACCCCTGCGTCTTCGAGCGCGGCATCATTTCCCGATTCCGCCTCGGTGAATCCGGTCTCGGCCACGACGACCCTGGTGTCACCCTTGCGGTCGGCCTCAAGTGAGATGGTCGCTTCGGTGCTCGTCTGCTCACCGGGCCAAGTAGGTCGAGGAAGGAGGCGCCACGTCACACTGACTCCATCAGTGAAGTCAGTTGTCACCCCCTCACGCCACACCCCGAGATTGTCGCCAAGTCGTGCCCTGCTGCCGCGGGTGCCTGAAACCCGGGCCTTGCGGCCAAGCCATAGACCCTGCAAGTCGCGGTCGACGAGGAGCTCCCACACCTCGTCCTGGGCGAGGCCGATGTCTATCGATTTCCTGAGCGTGGGACCGGCAACGTCTACGGACACGGACGCTTCTCCTTGGTGGCGAAACACCTGGATCCTTGGGATTCCTGAGGCTTTTCGAGCCTACTCAGGGCTCAGTTGCGGCCCGCCAGGTAGCGAGCGATTGCCAGCGCGATCGGCTGGCCGGTGTTCTGTTCGTAGTAGCTGAACGCCGGACTCGGGTTGACCTCCAGGCAATAGACGTCACCATCCCGGTCGATCATGAGGTCGATCCCCGCCAACGGCAGCCCGAGATCGGCTGCCAGAGCCACCGCCCTTCGCTTCACCTCCTCCGGAGCCTGGATCGGGCTCAGCCGGGCCTCGCCGCCATTTCCGCTCGCATAGCGGTAATCGGTCCCGTTCGACTCGATCGCGGTGGCGAATACCTCGTCGCCGATCACGTGCACTCGAACGTCGAGCCCTTCGACCAGCGCCTGGAATTGGGTAGGGCAGGAGCGGATCGCCTCGAGCCGGGAATCGTCCTCTTCTGCGAACTCGGTGACGATCGAACGGAGACCGGAGACCGACTTGTAGATGATCCGTCCGTGCTGTCGTCGAAATGCCCGCACCGCCGCGGGGTCATTGGTGACCAGGGTCTCCGGTGTCTTGAAGCCGTGCACCGTGATCAGCTGTGCCTGATAGGGCTTGGAGCCATTCGATCCCATCGACCCGTACCGGCTCACCACCCGCGCCGGGGTGATTTCCAGCCAACGGGTCAGTGCATCGTGGATTGCGCGGCAGCCGAGACGAGACGGCGACTCCTCCGGTTCGTCGTTCAACTCGGGGAGAAGGCGATCGTCCATAAGGCGTGCGAAGGCGGCGGTGAACGAGCTCAGATCATGGCGGTCGCCGTTGAGTGCCAGCCACCCGTCGAGCTGGCCGGCAACGATGTCGTACTCGATCCGATACTCGGCGAATCGCCGCTGGTTGAACATCACGAAAGGAGCGCCGAGCTCGGTCAGCTGATCAGCCACCATGGCCAGGGGTGTCTCCGAGGGAATGCCGCCGAGCAGGATCATGCTGCCCCGACCCCCAGCGCATGGCCGATTGCGTCGATGACGGCGTCACCGACGGCCTGGAGCGATGGCTGTGGGGTGACCGCCGCCAAGGCCAGACCACCTTCGCCGTCCACGACGAACTCCATACCCAGAAGTGGGGTGGCTGCCAGCTCGGCCAAGCGAAGGGAGGATTGTCGCAGGCCATCCGACAGGCCGTTGTCGACGATCCCCCCGGCAACGGTGATCGCGGTCAAGCCATCGTGTGCGGTTCCCAACCGGGCCGGCTCGAGACCGGAATCGCTCGAGGTCACCGGCATGTGATCGAGCCCGGCCTGTGACGCCAGATGTGCCCACTCCGAGCGTGGGCGCCAGGCGCCGGCCAACCCCCGTGCGGTTGGGGGGTTGAGGACCAGGGCCTGGACCGACGCCAGCCAGCTCATGAAGAAGGCATTGAGCTCGTGAAGCACGTACTCGCGGTCGGTGTCGACGATGTCGACGGCGTGAGCCGGTGTGATGTACCCGATCCGGTTGACCACTCCCGCGATCTGCTCACTCCTGATCGTGGTCCCGTCAGCCAGCCGAACCGTGAATCCGGCTCCTTCCTCACCAACGGTATGAGCCCAGGTCGCCCCCTCGACCAGGTCGTCGGTCGTCAGGTGGAGTACCGGTTCCAGCCCTCTGGCTTGGAGTCCGCGGGTCAGCCAGGCCCCGTCGGGGTCGGTGGGCTCGGTGAGGACCATCCAGACTCGCGTCTGGTCGGCGAGGCGAACCCGATTACTGCTCGTTGCGGAGGGCACCCTTGCCCAGATCAGGTCGCAGGCCCGGGGGGATGAAGTGGAACCCG
>JBIOVB010000014.1:0-43746 GCA_044867525.1 Acidimicrobiia bacterium
CACGCCGAACCCAGCCGCAGCTCGGCGCTTTCCTGGCGGGCGGCCGTCGAACACCAGCCATCCAGGCTCGTGTCCTCAGGCTGTTGACCAGCACCTTCCCGAGCGGCCCCAGTGGCCAAAGACAAACCTCGAGGCCCCCTCCCAGCCGTGAGCCGACGGAATGTATGGGTCTGGCCTGCAGCAACCTCGACTATGCGAGTGACCGGGAACCTCACCTCGCCAGGGGGACGCAGCATTCGGAACCGCTTCCCCTGCCAGGAATCCAGCCCCAGAACGAACGGCACGACCGGTAGCTGCCGGATGATCCTGCAGTAAGATTGCCAGGAATAGTGCCAGGAATCCCTGACACTCCCTGAGGCGGCCTGAGACACCTTCCAGGTCGCTGACCAGGGAAAACGCAGCAGTTGCGGGTGTAGTTCAATGGTAGAACACGAGCTTCCCAAGCTCGGGGCGAGGGTTCGATTCCCTTCACCCGCTCCATGATGAGCATGCTCTCACGCTCCATGATGAGCACATTCACCGGTCACCAGCCTCGATGATCTTTTCCGACCGTTCCATCCGCGAGGCCATCGAGGCCGGATCGATCCATATCGACCCCTACGAGCCGTCGTTCGTCCAGCCCTCCTCCATCGACCTCCGGGTGGGCAACGGCTTCCGGGTGTTCGTCAACCATCGCTACAGCCAGATCGATCCCCGATCGCCGCAGTCGGACCTGACCAAGCTGATCGAGGTCGAGGACGACGACCCGTTCATGCTCCATCCTGGGGAGTTCGTGCTCGGCTCCACTCTGGAGCGGGTCAAGCTCGGCAATGACATCGTGGCCCGTCTCGAGGGCAAGTCGTCCCTTGGCCGCCTCGGCCTGTTGATTCACTCCACCGCAGGCTTCATCGATCCCGGGTTCGAGGGGCACATCACCCTCGAGCTGTCCAATGTCGCCACCCTCCCCATCGCCATCTATCCGGGGATGAAGATCGGCCAGGTCAGCTTCTATCAGATGACCACCGCGGCAGACCACCCGTATGGCTCCCCGGAGCTCGGGTCCAAATACCAGGGGCAGAGCGGGCCCACGGCGAGTCGCTCCCACCAGGACTTTCCTGCGCAGGGCAGTAACTAGCGCGGATGCGTATAGTTCGATTTGGGCCTGATCTGCCCGTCCAAGGGGGCTCGGGAGCAACAGAATGGGTCCAAGGAGCTACGCCCTATCGAGTCCCCCCTCAGGAAGCTTCCCCGGCTTCACAGGGCAAGTAGCAACCCCTCCAAAATGCGGCGACCCTAGGGTCGCCGCGCGGGCCGACTAGCGCCGTTCGTTGCCCCGCTTGTAGTTGCCGGTGTATCGCGCCATCACCTGTTGCGAATCCCCGGTGGTGACCCGGATCATGAACTTCCGCACCGCGTCACCGCGCAGGGTGGTCACTTCCACGCCATGCCTGCTGATCACCACGTCGCCCGACTTGCGAACCGCATAGCTGAACCCCAGATCCCGGCCCGGCGTTGAGCTCAACTCAAATCGCGTCCCAGGTTGGCGAACCGCGTGAACTCGGGCTGGAAGGTCATCTCAACCGTGCCGGTGGCCCCGGAACGGTGCTTGTCGATGATGAGCTCGGCGATCCCTTTCTTCTCCTGGTCCTCGGGGTGGTAGTACTCGTGGCGGTAGACGAAGATCACAACGTCGGCGTCCTGCTCGATGGCCCCCGATTCACGGAGGTCGGAAAGCCGTGGCCGCCGGTTCTCCCTCGACTCGACCGAGCGGTTGAGCTGGGAGACGGCGATGATCGGCACCGCGAGCTCCTTCGCCAGGTTCTTCAGGTTGCGGGTGATCTCCGAGATCTCCTGCTGCCGGTTCTCACGGGTCGAGGCCTGGAGCAGCTGGAGATAGTCGACTACCACCAGGGAGAGACCGCGCTTTCGTTTGAGCCGACGGCATTTCGCCCGGATGTCGGTGACGGTGACAAGCGACGAGTCGTCGATGAAGATCGGCGCCTTGTACATCTTTCCCGCGGCGTCGACAACTCTTTGCCACAGCGGTCCCAGCTGGCCGTTGCGGAGCTTCTTGGAGTCGACCTGTCCCACCGAGGAGAGGATCCTCTGCACGATCTCCTCCTTGGACATCTCGAGGGAGAAGATGGCGACCGATTCCCCCTTCACCGCCACGTTGGTCGCGATGTTGAGGGCGATGGCCGACTTGCCCATCCCGGGACGGCCGGCGACGACGACGAGGTTCGCCGGCTGCATCCCTGCCAGCTTCGAGTCGAGGTCGACGAATCCGGTCGAGAGCCCGTTGATGTCTGAGCCCATCTGCTCCAGGGCCTCGATGTGCTCCAGCACGTCGCTGAAGAGTGGGCCTACCTCGAGGAGGGTCTGCGAGCTACGACGCTCGGCGACCCCGAGGACCGACTGTTCTGCTCGGTCGAGGACGATTGCGATCTCCTCGTCGATGTCGAAGGCGACTTCGGTCACAGAGGCACCGGCCCGGATCAATTCGCGGCGCTTGCCGTGCTCTTCGACGATCCCGGCGTAGTACAGGACATTGGAGGTGGAGGGGACGATGTCGACCAGTCGGGCCAGGTAGTTGATCCCCCCGACCTTCTCCAACTCGCCGCGCCTCCGCAACACTTCGGACACGGTCACCGCGTCGATGGCCTGGTTCCCGTCGAACAGCTCCCGCATCCCCTCGAAGATGGCTTGATGGGCAGGCACGTAGAAGTCCTCGGGGTGGAGGCGGTCCATGACCTCGTTGACCGCGTCCTCGGAGAGGAGAACTGCCCCGATGACGGACTCCTCGGCTTCACGCGAATGGGGTGGGCTCCGGTACCCGGGGCGCATCTCCGTCTGTTCGGTCAAGCCGCTCATCGATCTCTTTCTACCCACGCCTTAGGACAGATTTCGCGAATCGGCCGCGTCAAATCCACGAGGGATGGGGGGAAGATCGAACCGCTTCGGGGGAAGCGAGCCGAACTTAGACCGGCGCCCGGTGGGTCACAACTCGATCCCGTGTTTCTTTTTCGCGGTGGAAGGAATTGGCCGCGAAGTCGCGAAAGCGCACGCTAACGACCCGTCCTAGGACGCCGGGATCACATCCAGGGTCAGCGGGAACTCGATCTCCGGGTGCAGCTTGATCTGTATCTCGTGGAGCCCGATCGCCTTGATCGGGTTGTCGAGCACGACGGTGCTCCGATCGAGCTCGAGACCGGTGAACCTGCGAATCCCCTCGATCACATCCTGGACCGAGATCGACCCGTAGAGCTTTCCCTCGTCTCCCGCCTGGGCGGCGAGGACGACCCTGGTGCCCACGAGCTGGGTGGCGAGAGCCTCCGCCTGGTCCCGGGCCCGGCGCTCACTCTCCACGCGGGCATCACGCACCTTCTCGGCGTGGGCCATCGCCCCTTCGTTGGCCTTGACCGCCTTCTGGCGGGGGAGGAGAAAGTTGCGGGCATAGCCCTCGGCCACATCGACCACGTCCCCGCGCCGGCCGAGATCGGTCACGTCCGAGATCAGGATCAGCTTCATCGGGTGTTGAGGTAGGGAAGAAGGGCCATCTCTCGGGCGCTCTTGATGGCATTGGCCACGGCCCTCTGATGGCGGGGGCAGTTGCCGTTCACCCGGCGCCCCCGGATCTTGCCCCGGTCGGACATGTACTTGCGAAGGACAGAGACGTCCTTCCAGTCGATGTGGTCGATGTGCTGCTTGCAGAATGCACAGGGCTTGGGACGCCCCCGCCTCATCTCCATACCCCGTCTCCTCTTGGGACGCGGGTTGTTGGTGCTCTTTCTCGCCATCTATCTCAAACTCCTGATATCAGAACGGGGCTTCGTCGGGGCCATAGCTCTCGCGGGCCACCGGCGCCGGCGGGACGTCCGCCCCCTGGGACCCGTACTCGCCGCCGGATCGGGCGGTCTTGTTGACCGTCGCCGTCGCCCAGCGGAGGGAGGGACCGATCTCGTCGATCTGGATCTCGACGTCGTAACGATCGTTTCCGTCCTTGTCCTGCCATTTCCTCTGCTCGAGACGCCCGGTGATGATCACCCGGGCCCCCTTCTGCAGGGACTCGGCGACCGACTCGGCTTGCTCCCGCCACACCGAGCCATTGAAGAAGCTGGTGTGCTCCTGCCACTCGCCGTCCTTCTGCCACCTCCGGTTGACAGCCACTCCGATCCGGGCGACCGCAACCCCGGAAGGGGTGAACCGCAGCTCCGGATCGCTCACCAGATTGCCTACCACTGTGATGTTGCTCGACATCGAGATCTCCTATCTCCTCACGTCTTCCCGACGATCTTGCCGCGCCGGTGTGACGGATTCCAGTCAGCCGCCGATGCGAACGATCTTGTGTCGAACCACTTCGTCGGCGAGGGACAGCATCCGATCGAGCGAATCGACGGCTGCCGCCTCAGCCTGGAAGTTCACCACCGAGTAGTAACCCTCGGAGAGATGCTCGATCTCGTAGGCGAAGCGGCGCTTCCCCCACAGATCCTTTCCCTTGACGCTCGCCCCTTGCTCGCTGAGGTACGACTCGAGCTCGCCGAGCTTGGCCTCGATGTCGTCCTCTGCGAGATCGGGACGATGAATCGTCATCACTTCATAGTCGCGCATTCGACCTCCTGTGGACATCCGCTTTGGAAGGCCCCATCCGTGTAATGGAGCAGGGGTTGGTCGCATGCGACGGCGCGAGACGTCGATGCGGTCGCCAAATGGTAACGGCTTTCAGCCGCTTTCCCCACTCGGCGTTCCGCTCAGGCCGGCCCCAGGGGGGAAGTCGAACTCACCAGCCGGGGTCTCCAACACCCACGAGACAAGGCCGGGCGAGCCGTAGCTGGTACATGGCTCGACGGGGCACGGCACCATCTCGGTGCTGCCGATGAGGGCGCCGTCGGAGCCGAAGAACCAGATGTCCAGGGGTAGAACCACATCGAGCATCCCGTAGGTGACGAAGGTCGGAGTCGAATAGCTGAACAACATCCCGTCTGCTTCCCAGGGGATCTCGGTCACCTCTTTCAGGCCCTGGCGCCGCTCCTCGGGGGTGTCGGCGATCAGCACGGCGATCTCGGTGTCGTCGACCCTCACGACGAGCACTTCATCGTCGGGCGGCGCGGCCGAACCGCAGGCAACGGTGAGAGCCAGGCAGACGGCGGCTAGGCGGGAGATTTGCCCCTCAACAGCTCGGCAGCGACCTCGTCGGCGACGTGATAGCTCTCCGCATCCCCTGGGAAATCGCCGGATTGGACGTCGGCGCCGAAGCGCCTCAACGCCTCGATCGACTCCTCGGCGATATTCGCGTAGCTGCGGACGAACTTGGCGTGGTGGCCGAGCCCGATCCCAAGCAGGTCGTGATAGACCAGGACCTGCCCGTCGGTCCCGGGCCCGGCGCCGATCCCGATCGTGGGCACATCCACCTCCTTGGTGATCAGCTCCCCGAGGACGTCGGGTACCCCCTCGATCACGATCGAGAAGCAGCCGGCATCGGCCAGCGCCAGGGCGTCTTCGATCATCTCCCTGGCGGCGTCGACCATCTTGCCTTGCACCTTGAACCCCCCCATGGCGTTGACCGACTGCGGGGTGAGACCGAGGTGGCCCATGACCGGAATCTCGGCGTCGATGATGCGCTCGATCACCGGGATCCGTTTCCGACCACCTTCCAGCTTCACCGCTTCGGCACCACCCTCCTGGACGATCCGACCCGCGTTGCGGACCCCGTCCTCGGGTGAGATGTGGAAGCTGAGCCAGGGCATGTCCACGACGAACAGGGCAGCCGGGCGCGCCCTGTGCACCGCTCGGGCATGCACGATCATCTCGTCGAGCCCGATTTCGAGTGTGGTCGCCATCCCGTGGACCACGTTCGCCACCGAGTCGCCAACCAGGATGATGTCCATGCCGGCCTTGTCGGCGATCACCGCCGAGGGGTAGTCATAGGCGGTCACCATGGTGATCTTGGGCCCGCCCTTGCGAGACCGGATCTCGGGGACCGTGACTTTCTTGGTCATGAAAGAAGGCTACCGGGTAGCGGGTGCTGGTCGCCCGGAACCGGATCAGTGCGTGCTCGCCGCCACCGCCTGGCGCACCCACTCGATGTCGGCTGCCTGTTCGGCGGCACCTCCCGGGGTCTCCACAACGATCGGAGCGTCCGAGCCGGCTTCGGCGATCACCCTCGCCAGGTCCTCGACGGGTATATGGCCGCTGCCCAGGTTCTCATGGCGGTCGCGGCGCGAGTCGAAGGGATCTTTCGAATCGTTGGCATGAACCAGGTCGATGCGACCTGTCGCCTCCATCACCCTGGGAACCACCTCGTCGAATGGCTCTCCCCCAGCCCAAATGTGGCAGGTGTCGAGGACGAATCCGACCCCGAAGCCCCCGATCTCGTCGTAGAGCCGGGCAATCCACTCGACACGCCTGGCCACGGCCTTGTCACCACCGGCGGTGTTCTCGATCAGGACCGGGATTCCGGTGTCCAGTTGCTCCAGCGCCTTCCGCCAGCGGACGATCCCCTCCTCTTGCGGGCCCTCGCCGGTCACGTGGCCGCCATGGACCACGACCGCGACCGCGGATATCTCCTCGGCGGCGTCACAGGTCTCCTGGAGGATGCGACGCGAGGGAACGCGGACCTTGTTGTTGTCCGCACAGACGTTGATCAGGTACGGCGAGTGGACGTAGATGGGGATCGAGGATGCCTTGAGCTCCGCCGCATCGGGCCGGGGCAATGGCTTCTTCCATCCCTGGGGATCCGAAAGGAAGACCTGGACCAGATCGGCCCCACGCTCGGCGGCCTCCACGAGGGGACGGACCGACGGCACGTGTGCACCGACCCCGCTCACGATGAGTCCGGGATCCCGGTGAGTCGCTGCCGCTGGGCGCGCCGCACGGCCTCCACCGCATAGTCGCCGATCCGGGTGGCGGCTTCTCTGGGGGTGATGGCCCAGTCCTGGGCAAGAATCCCCAACAGCCTGGTGTCCAACCAGCGAGCGCCCCAAGGATGATCGGGGAGCCCGGCCCGATCGAGGACCTTGATCCGAAGCAAGGGAAGCCTCTCCCCCTCGTCGTCGATCTCACCTGCCTCGACATCGACCAGGTTCGACCAGGGGATCACGTCGTGGCGGCGGAGCGGCCCTCGCAGCTTCAGCGCCAGACCTTCGTCCCGGCATTCCACCACCTTGGTCGGAGCGAACATCTCCTTCAGCCCCCAAATCACGATGAAGCCGGCGAAGAGGAGGATGGCCCAGGCATAGATCACGTCCCGCGGCTCGTAGATCTGGGTGTCCGCCGGCGGAAACAGCATCTCCCGCAGCCAGTTGGTGATCCGCCGATTGGTGAGGACGTCGATGGCGATGACCAGCAACGGGATGGCGCCGATCGCCATCAACCACATCTTGATCGCCGAGCGCTGGACGGTGACCTTCATTCCTCGACCCCCAGGTCGGCGGGAGTGATGAGTGCGAGATAGGGGATCCCTCTGGCAGCAAACGCCTTGGCGGTCCGGTCCCCGGAACGGTCGATCAGGGAAACCGCCTGGATGACCACCAGCCCCTCGGCCGCGGCAACGTCCGATGCCTCGCCGGCGGCACCACCGGTGGTTGTGGTGTCCTCAAGGATCACGACACGCGATCCCGGGCCCACCGGGCCGACGACCCGGCCACCGGCGCCGTGGTCCTTCGCTTCTTTCCGAATCGAGAATGCAGCGAGCTGGCGATCCTCACTGGCCGCGGCCATGGCAACAGCCACCGCAATGGGGTCGGCACCCATGGTCATCCCCCCGACCCCCTCAGCCCTCGGGTCGATCGCCTCGAGCACGGCCCTGCCCACCAGCCAGGCCCCGTCCCCGCTGAACGTGGTCTGGCGGGCGTCGAGGTACCAGGAGCTGATCGCACCGGAGCGGAGGGTGAACGGCCCATCCGTGCGCAAGGAACGGGTGCGCAGATGCTCGATCAGTGCGTCGATTCCCACGACCACATCGTATTGGGAACAGGCGGGTTAGCCGTTACCGGAGGGGTCGGGGAGGGAGGTAGGTTCCCGGCGAATGGATCTATTCCTCGTTCGCCACGGGCAGCCGGACTGGGCCCCCGACCGCATCGCGCGCAACGACCCGAACCTCACCGAGCTCGGCCACCAGCAAGCGGGTCGGGTCGCGCACCGGCTCGCATCCCTGGCCAGGGTCGACGAGATCTGGGTGTCCTCGATGAATCGGGCGGTGCAGACCTCGAACCCGATCGCAGCCGAGCTCGA
The DNA here is from genome assembly GCA_044867525.1 of Acidimicrobiia bacterium. Taxonomy (GTDB): domain Bacteria; phylum Actinomycetota; class Acidimicrobiia; order Spongiisociales; family ZC4RG35; genus JALYNX01. The sequence goes on from JBIOVB010000014.1 coordinate 8,209, forward strand.
GCACCAACCTGAGGTCTACGACTGGCTGCAGGAGATCAACAACCCACCGGAATGGGACGGCTCACCGGCAGACGAGATCGACAAGGCGCTTCGTGAATCCAACGTCAGGTCGATGGAGGAGATGTGGGACGGCCTCCCGGGCGGGGAGACGTTTCGGGCCTTCCACCAGCGTGTGGTCGCCGGCCTGCAACAGACTCTGGACGCCCACGGGATTCATCCGATGCATGCCGAGCACCGCCATCTGTGGGATGTCGACGACCCGGAGCGAAGGGTGATCATCGTCGCCCACGCCGGCACCAACGCCGTGGTGCTCGGCCACCTCCTCGGCCTGGAGCCGGTCCCATGGGAGTGGGAGCGGTTCCGCCAGCCTCATACCGGGGTCTCCCGCCTCACCATGAGTCGGATCAGCACCGGCTGGGGATTCTCGCTCCGACAGCTCGGCGACGTCACCCACCTCCATCCGGGTCAGGTCACGGACTGACCCGCGAAGGGTGGAGACGGAACCGCTCAAATCACTTTCCGAAGCGGCGGTCGCGACTGGTGAAATCGCGCAGGGCGCGCAGAAAGTCGACCCGGCGGAATGCCGGCCAGTTCACGTCGACAAAGACGAACTCGGCGTAGGCCGACTGCCAGAGCAGGAACCCGGAGAGCCGGGACTCACCGGAGGTCCTGATCAGGAGATCGGGATCGGGGAGATCTGCGGAATACATGTGCGACGCCAGGGCGTCGGCGTCGATATACGCGGGCACGTCGGCGGGCGGGATCCCCTCTGACAACAGGTTGGAGACCAGATCCTTGGCGGCATCGACGATTTCCTGTCGGCCGCCGTATCCCATTGCCACATTGAGCCGGCGCGACCCCCTTGGGTGGGCCTCCTCGGCGCTCTTTGCCGCGGAGACCAGCGGCTCGGGGAGGAGGTCGAGGCTCCCGATGAACTTGATCGCCATGTCGTATCGCTCACAAAGCGCGGGAAGCCTCTCGAAGAGCTCGATCAAAACCTGGAAATAGGGTTCGAGCTCTTCTCCGGGTCGACTCAGATTCTCCTTGGAGAGCACCCAGGCAGTGACTGCTGGGATCTCCAGCTCGTGAGCCCAGCCGAGGAACTCCTCGAAACGCCGCATCCCGACCCGGTACGAGTCGGTGTAGGTGGGGAGCCGCTCCTCGCGGGCATGGCGGCGATGGCCGTCGAGGACGATGCCGATGTGTCGGGGCAGCCGGGTCTTGTCCAGGCCGTTGAGCAGGTTCCGCTCATAGATGCGGTAGAGGATGCCGAGTGCCATGACGACTTCCAGATGCTACCGATGCTGCCCGCACTGACCGGGGTGCCGGTGACGGTTCCGCTACGGATCGGAGCTCCAATACCCTGGCCCAAGCATGGAACGATTGACCCTGGGCAAGATGCAGAACCCGATCCGAGGGTTCCTTCACGGCACGGCAGCCATCGCTGCAGTTGTCGGGTTGTTCGTCCTGCTCGACCGGGCATGGGGCAATGTCGCCGCGGCGGTAGGCGCTGTGATCTTCGGTGTCGCCCTCCTCGCCATGTTCGTGGTCTCCTCCCTCTACCACTCGGTCCCCTGGGGCGCGGCATGGAAAGCTCGATTGCAGAGGATCGACCATTCGATGATCTTCCTTCTGGTCGCAGGGACGTTCACCCCGGTGGCCATCGCCACCATCGACGGTGTGGTGCTGACGGTGCTCCTCTCAACCCTCTGGGTGACCGCCATCGCCGGGATCGCTCTCAAGGTCACCATGCCCAATGTCAAGACCTCGCTCTCGGTGACGTTGCAGCTGACGATGGGCTGGTCGGCGCTGATCCTCATGCCATGGGTGGTGAGCCGGCTCGGCTGGGGAGCCGTGGTTCTGATCGCATTGGGAGGGCTCTGCTACACGGCGGGCACCGTGATCTTCATGTCGAAGCGACCCACCCTCTTTCCCCGGATCTTCTCCTATCACGAGCTGTTTCACGTGCTCGTGATCGCGGGTAGCAGCCTCCACTTCTTCGCGGTGCTCTGGTACGCGATCCCGGCGACCACCTAGGGGTCCGTCGCTAACCCTCGGGCAGATTCGACCTCTCGGCAACCAGCGCCTCGACCTCATCGGGATCGGTGGGCACTGCGCTGGTCAGGTTCTCATGACCGCCGTCGGTGATCACGACGTCGTCCTCGATCCGGATTCCGATGCCCAGGAACTCGGCAGGGACCGTGTGTTTGATCTTCTCCGCCCCTTCCTTCGCCTCGGCTTCCTTGGCAAGGGCCGCAACCCGGCCCTCCATGACCCGACGCCTCGCCCACTCGTCGCGGTCGTACTCGAGCATCGTGAGCTCGATCTCCGCCTTGTCCGGCGCGATGTAGATCCCGGGCTCGACCGTGAAGGCCATCCCCGGCTCCAGCTTGCGTGGCTCGCCGTCGACCCGGTAATCGCCGGCGTCGTGGACGTCCAGGCCCAGCCAATGCCCGGTGCCGTGGAAATAGAAGTGGTTGTAGTGGTGCATGGCAAGGGACTCTTCCACCGGTCTCGGGAGCAGGCCCAGCTCGACCATCCCCTCGGTGAGGATTCGGGTCGCGGCGTCGTGGATCGAGCGCAGGCTCGAACCCGGCGCCGACATCTCCAGCCCCTGGCGCTGGGCGGCAAGGACCAGGTCGTAAAGCGCTCTTTGCGGCGCTCGGAAAGACCCGTTGGCAGGAAAGGTCCTCGTGATGTCCGAGGAGTAGCCCTCGACTTCGGCGGCGGCGTCGATCAAGACCAGGTCGCCGTCCCCGATGAGCCGGTCATTTTCCACGTAGTGGAGGACACACGCATTGGGGCCGGAGGCAACGATCGACTGGTAGCCGTTGCTCCTCGAGCCGCCGGCGCGCCAGTAGTACTCCAGGGCAGCCTGGACCTGGTACTCGTAGAGCCCGGGACGCGCGAAGCGCATCGCCTCGGCGTGGCCCCTCGCGGTGAGCTCACATGCCCGGCGCAAGGCCGCCAGCTCGGCGTCGGTCTTGAACAGCCGCATCTCGCCCAGCGGCACGGAGAGGTCGCGGACGTCCGATGGGACCGTGGTGCCAAAGCTCACCCGATGCGTTCTGGCCTTCCCGAGAAGGGATGCGATCCGCGCATCGTGGTGTTCGTTGCCGGTGCGGTACCAGATCACCTCGCGTCCCAACATCAGCCTTGGCAGCACCTCGTCGATCTCGTCGATCTCGAAGGCCTGGTCGGCATGATGGCGCTCCTTGGCCCCGCCGACTCCGGCGCGATAGCCGTTCCAAGCCTCCATCTCCGGGTCCCGGGGCCGGACGAACAGCGTGTACCCGCCATCGGAGTGGCCGGGAGTGAGCACAGCGACCGCCTCCGGCTCATCGAATCCGGTCAGGTAGAGGAAGTCGGGATCCTGGTGGAAATCGAACGTGGTGTCGTTGCTCCGCGTGGCCTCGACCGCGGCCGGGATGATGGCAATCCCCTCCGAACCCACGACATCGGCCAGGCGAAGACGACGCTCGGCAAATCGATCAGACATGGAGCAAACGGTAGTTACCCCTCCGAACTCCCGAAATTTGGATCAGCAGGTCACTATTTGACCCTTGCTCGTCCAAATTTCGGGGGGGGTTGCCCTGACCGTCCCGATTCGATAATTGACCAAAGATGGGAGAGGCAGAGCTGGCCCGGCGGGCAGCGGCCAGACATGGTGTTTTTCACCGCGACGAATGGCTCGCGCTCGGTCTCAGCGTATCAACGCTGAAGATGCGCACGAGACGAGGCCTGATCACTCGCGTCGCCCCCAACGTGTACGCCTACGGCGCGGTCCCCAGGACCTGGCACATGGAGGTCGCCGCCGCGGTGCTCACCAGCGGCCCGAGGGCAGCCGCTTCGCATCGGACTGCGGGGCATCTCCATGGCCTGATCGGCAGGCCACAACACATCGAAGTCGTCGGGCCTCACACAGGGCGCCGGCCGTTGAGCTTCACTTTGCACCAGTCCACCGATCTGGCCAGATCACACGTCACCACGGTCAGTGGGATCCGGGTCACGACGGTCTCTCGCACAATTGTTGACATCGGAGTCCCGCACGGAATCGGCACAACTGCCTCGTGTCTTGATGAAGCTCGGAGGCTGGACCTGGTGAGCCTCGAGGATGTCGCCAAGACGCTCCATCAGGTCGCCCGGCGAGGGCGCAACGGAGTCGGGCCGGCCAGAAGGATCCTCGTCGAGCGGCTGGCTTGGGATCAGTTGACCGAATCCCAACTCGAGGACAAGTTCCTCCGCCTACTCCAACGTTACGAGCTACCCCAACCCGCATCGCAGCATGTCGTGGCGAACGAATCTGGCGGCTTCGTTGCACGCGTGGACTTCGCTTACCCCGACCAGAACCTGGTAATCGAGTTGGATGGGTTCGCTTTTCACCGCAATCAGGCGGCGTTCCGGCGGGATCGGGTTCGACAGAACCGCCTTGTGGCGCTCGGCTATACGGTCTTGCGCTTCACCTACTGGGATTTGCTGGCGGGACCGGAGTTCGTGGTCGAGACTCTCAGCGGGTTCCTCCCCCGAAATCTGGACCGTGAGGTCACTATTTGACCCCTGTGCGTCCAGATTTCGGTCAGTCCCCCAATTACTGGGTCTCCGCCGGCACGTATTCCAGGTCCACGATCAGCGGGAAATGATCGGAGCCGAGGCTGGGGCCGAGGCGTCGATCCCTCACCCGGAGCCCTTCGCTGTGGAGCAGATGATCGATCGGCACCCGGAGAAGCACGTTGGAGGTGGCCGAGAAGCTGGGCTGGATCCCGAAGCCGATCTGGGAGTTTCGCAGCCGCCCGCCTGCGACCAGCCCTTGGAAGGGAAAGGACCACGGCGTCGCGTTCAGGTCCCCGATCACCAGGAACGCTCCCAGCTGGTCGTCCGCCCAGTTGGCCGCAAACTCGAGTTGGGCATCGCGTAACCCTGCCCTCACCTTGCTCGTCGGGGCGAGGGGATGGGTGGACAAGAGCTCCACGGTCCCCGGCCAGCCATCGGGCTCGTAGACCAGTGACATCGCACGGGGCTGGGCTTCGGCGAACCCGTAGGACACCACCTCAACGGGGTCACGAGCCAACACCAGCGTCCCGAAGATCAGCTCCTCCGAGCGCCCACGGATCATCTCGTAGTCGAGAGCAGACGACTCCAGTGCCACCTCCCAGGGTCGGCTCGCCTCGTGGAGGAAGACCAGGTCCGGGTCCTCGGACTCGATGTACTCGATGACATCGCCATAGGACTCGTTGCTGGAGAGCAAGTTGAAGCTCATCACCCTGATCGCGGGCGCGGCAAGATCGGACTCCCCCGGGGACCCGACATAGAGGGGCGCCACAAAGACCAGATTGATCAGGGCAACGGCCAGGATCGCTGTCCCTGTCCTTCGCCATCGGGAGAGGACGACGACCGTCCCCAGGATGGCGAGCACGACCACGAACTGGGCGCGGAAGTTGGCGAGCACGTCGAGCCACCACACCCATCTCCCGCCGAATGAGGCGAGGCTCATCGCAGCAACGATCGCCGCAGGAACGATGACCAGGATCACTTGCGCTCCTCAGCCCCGGTCCAGGACCAGAGCCCTGATCGCGTCGACCTGGGCGCGAACCGAATCGGGGCCTCCCGACCCGGGGGAGCGTTGTCTGGACATTGAAGCCGTCACGTCGAGAAGGGCGAGGTCCGACTCCTCGAAGAGCTCGTGGGCGGCGACCAGGTCGTCGATGGTTGCAATGCCGATGTCCCGTCCTTGCTCATCGAGCGCGAGAAAGAGGCCTCCTACGGCCCGGTGCGCGTCGCGAAAAGGCACTCCCCGCCGCACCAGGGCCTCGGCCAGGTCGAGGCTGATCACACCGGCGGTGGGCGGAGGCGGCTCGAACGAGGCGAATGCGAGGAGCTCCGACATCGCCGGGAGCGACGCAGCGAGCACATCGTCGGCATCGAACACGATCCGCTTGTCTTCTTGGAGATCCCGGTTGTAGGTGAGGGGCAGTCCCTTCTGCAGGGTGATGATCGCCACCAGATCCCCGGCCACTCGAGAAGCGCGCCCCCGTACCAGCTCCGCGATGTCGGGGTTCCTCTTGTGGGGAAGTGCCGAAGAACCGGTGCTCACCCGGTCGTCGAGTCTGACCCAGCCGAACTCAGTGGATGCCCAGAGCACCACTTCTTCGGCGAGTCGAGACAGGTCGGCCATCGCCTGGGCGCAACAGAACACGTACTCGGCAACGTGGTCCCGCGAGCCGACCGCATCCAGGGAGTTGGCGAAGACCCCCTCCATGCCGAGCAAGCGTGCCGACTCCCCGGGGTCGATGTCGAGGCTGCTCCCTGCCGACGCCCCCGCTCCCAGCGGGGAGATGTCGATTCGATCCATGGCGTCGGAGAAGCGCTCGGCGCTGCGCACTGCCATCCAGGCGTAGGCGAGGAGATGATGCCCGAGCGTGCTCGCCTGTGCCTGTTGGAGATGTGTGTAGGTAGGGACAATGACGTCGGCATGCCCCTCGGCATGAGCGGCCAACTCGGCGGCGAACTCGTGGAGTTGGGCGATCCGTCCTGCAGCAGACCGCTTCAGATACAGGCGCAGGTCGAGAGCGGCCTGATCGTTCCTGGATCGAGCGGTGTGGAGCTTGCCCGCAACTGGCCCGATCTGCTCCGCCAGGCTCCGCTCGACCGCGGAGTGCACGTCTTCATCGGCGTCGACGAACTCGAACTCGCCGGCGATGGCCGCGGCCCGCAACCCGTGGAGACCTACCAGGATCTCCTCGGCCTCTCCAGCATCGATGACACCGGCTGTCCCGAGCATCGTGATGTGGGCGATCGACCCATCGATGTCATCGAGGAGGAGCCGGCGGTCGGAAGGGTCCGTCGTGTAGTCCCAGAGCACGCCCCCCGGGGAGGCCTCGAACCGACCACTCCAGAGTGTCAACGCTTCCCCCCGTCGCCGTACCCTCGGATCCGGAGGGCATTGAGGTTGATGAATCCCTCGGCGTCGGCCTGGCGGTACACCTCGTCCGCCTCGAAGGTCGCCGCTTGCTGGTCGTAGAGACTCTCCGGGGCCCTCCTCCCGGTGACCGCGGCCGACCCTTTGTAGAGGCTGATTCGGGACTCGCCGTTCACCGTCTCCTGGATCCGGTCCATGAACACCTGGAGACCGACCCGTTCCGGGCTGAACCAGAATCCGTTGTAGACCATCTCCGCATATCGGGGGACAAGCTGGTCACGGAGGTGCATCACCTCTCGGTCGAGGGTCACCGATTCGATGGCGCGATGGGCGAGGTGGAGAAGGGTCCCGCCTGGCGTCTCGTAGACCCCACGGCTCTTGATCCCCACGAAGCGGTTTTCGACGATGTCGACCCGGCCCACCCCGTTGCGGCCGGCGATCTCGTTGGCTTTCTCCAACATGACGACTGGGTCGAGCTCCTGACCGTCGATCGCCACCGGATTGCCGCCGCGAAACTCGATTGTCACTTCCTCGACCTGGTCGGGGGCATCGGTGGGATCGGTGGTCATCCGGAACATCTTCTGCGGTGGCGGAGCCCATGGGTCCTCGAGGACCCCACCCTCGTAGGAGACATGGAGCAGGTTGGCGTCGGTGGAGTAGGGGGCATCCTTGGTCACAGGGACCGCGATCCCCCGCTCCCGCGCGTAGTCCATGAGGTCGGCCCGACCCTTCATTTCCCAGATTCGCCAGGGGGCGATCACCTTCAGGTCGGGGGCGAGGGCCGCGATGGAAAGCTCGAAACGGACCTGGTCGTTGCCCTTTCCCGTGGCGCCGTGGGAGATGGTGTCGGCTCCGACCGCGCGGGCCGCCCGAACCAGGCCTTCGCTGATGATGGGTCGGGCCAACGAGGTCCCCAACAGGTAGTGGCCCTCGTAGATCGCGGATGCCCGGAGAGATGGGAACACCGCGCCGCTCACAAAGCGGTCACGCAGGTCCTCGACGATCGCATCGACGGCCCCCGTCTCCAGGGCCTTGACCCGTGCCTCGCTCACCTCTGCGCCTTGTCCGACATCGGCGGTGTAGGCGACGACCTCGGCACCCTGCTCCTCGCGCAGCCACGCCAGGATCGCCGAGGTGTCGAGACCACCCGAATATGCGAGTACGACCTTCATTCCTCTTCCTCCGGCGCCGGCGGGGGCCCGGGGTCAGCGAGCCCCTTGTCCTTTGCCCACTCCCTGGCCACGAGGTATGCCTCCTCGGCCGGGTAGGGGCCCTCCTCGATCCGTCGCTCGAGCAGGAGATCCATGATCTCACCAACCGCCGGCCCCGGCTCAATCCCCAGGTAACTCATCACCTGGTGCCCGTCGACAGGAGCCCGAAGCGCAGCGAGCTCTTCCAGTTCGGAAAGGTAGGCAATCCTCTCCTCCAACTCATCGAGACGCTCCATGATCTCCCGCTCACGGCGGGGGTTGGCCGTGGTGATGTCGCAGCGCACCAGTTCGTTGAGCCTGTCGAGCAGGGGGCCCGCGTCCCTCACGTAGCGGCGAACCGCCGAATCGGTCCAGCCCATCTTCAGGGTGTGGGGCCGGAGATGGAGGAAGACGAGCTGGGAGACGTCCTCGACCATGTCCTTCGAATAGCGCAAAGACTTCATACGACGCCTCGTCAGGCGGGCTCCAACGACCTCGTGATGATGGAAGGAGACTCCTTCTGGCCCGAATTGTCGGGTCTCCGGCTTTCCGATGTCGTGGAACAGCGCGGCCAGACGCAGGGTCAGGTCCGGCGACGCCTTGTCGACGACGGCGAAGGTGTGCGCCAGCACGTCTTTGTGGCGGTGTTGGGGGTCCTGCTCCATGGCGAGGGCGGGGAGCTCAGGGAGGAAATGGGAGGCCAGGCCCGATCTCACGATCCCCTCCAACGCGGTTCCCGGCGACGGCGTCACGAGCAGTTTGGACAGCTCGTCCCTGATTCGCTCTGCGGAGACGATCTCCAGCCGGTCACCCATCGACGACACCGCGGCCAACGCCTCCGGATCAGGGTCGAATCCGAGCGTCGCCTGGAACCGGAACAGGCGGAGCATTCGCAACGGGTCGTCCGAGAAGGACAATGCGGGCTCGATCGGCGTGCGCAATCGCTGTGCTGCAAGGTCGGCCAGGCCGCCGAACGGGTCGACCGGTTCCATCGCCATGAGACGCAGCGCCATCGCGTTCACGGTGAAGTCGCGTCTCGCCAGGTCGTCTTCGATCCGCTCCGAATAGCTCACCTTGGGCTTGCGGGAGTCGTCGCGGTAGACGTCGGCACGGAAAGTGGTGACCTCGACCGTCTGGCCGTCTTTGACTGCGGCCACAGTCCCGAATGCCGCCCCGACCATGTACACCGCATCGGCCCAATCTCCGAGGATCGACGCGGTCCGGTCAGGAAGGGCGTCGGTGGCGAAGTCGAAGTCGAATTCGTCCACCTTCCGCTCCAGGAAGGCGTCGCGCACCGATCCCCCGACCAGGAACAGCTGGTGGCCGGCCTCGGCGAACCGATCGGCTAGCTGTGCCGGGGGCAATTCGGGGGCGACCAGGAACTGGAGCCGCTTCGGTATCACCCGGCGGAGGTTAAAGGCAGGACCCCACGGTCGGTTCTCCGTATCCGCCCATTCGCGGATACGCGAAAGCCTGCCTTAGATGCTGATCCCGGCGGCCATTGCCTTGGCACGCATCTCGTGGACGTTGCGGGCATGGGGAATGGCGGTTGGCAGCTCGATGACCCGATTGACCACAAGCTTCAACATCGACTGGTCGAAGGTCTGCATCCCGAAGAACTCGCTGTCCTTCATTATGTCCAGGAGCTGGCCCGAGTCGTCCCCGCTCAGAATCCACTCCTGCACCCGCTCGTTGTTGGTCATGACCTCACAGGCGAGGACGTGGGCCCCCTCCTGGCCTTCGAGCAGGCGCTGGCTCATGATCGCCAGCAGCTGGGCGGCAAGCTGGTTCCTGACCACACCTTGCTCCGTCTCGGGAAAGAGGGAGACGATGCGATTGACGGTGTCCACCGGATCGCTGGTCCGCATCGACGAGATGACGAGATGACCGGTCTCGGATGCAGCCACCGCAGCACGTGCCGTCTCCTGATTGTCGATCTCGGAGACGATGATCACATCGGTGTCGTGGCGGATGGCGCCACGTATCGCCTGTGCATAGTCGGGCGTGTCCACCCCCACCTCACGTTGGACCACCACAGCCCTCCTGTCGGAGTGCAGCACCTCGATCGGGTCCTCGATGGTGAGTATCGAGACAGCCCGGTTGGAGTTGATCCAGTCGAGAATCGAGGAAATCGTTGACGTCTTGCCCGAGCCGGATGGGCCGGTGACCAATAGCAGCCCCGATCTCTCCGCAGCCAGCTTCTCGACTATCCGGGGGAGCCCGAGATCGGAGAAGCTTCTCGAAGCGGACACGACGCGCCGCATCACGAGGGAGACCGAGCCTCGCTGCCTGAAGGCGGAGGCCCGGAAGCGGCCCAGGTCCTGGCGTCCGTAGGCGAAGTCGGCATGTCCGTACGCCTTGAACTCCTCGGCGGCCCGCGGGGTGAAGATCGCTTCGGCGGCGTTCTGGGTGTCCTCAGGTGTGAGACTGTCGTAGCCATCCAGTCGGCGGATCTCCCCGTTCACCCGGGCCACGGGGGAAGAGCCGACCTTGAGGTGCACGTCGGAAGCGCTGAGAGCGACCGCCTGGCGCAGCAACTCGTCGATGTTGATTTCCATAGTCCTTTCCCGTTTCGACCCAGGTGGTGTTATCGGACAGAAGACGGCCCGAATTGAAGGGGATTCCTCAGAGCGGCCAGTGCCGGGAAACGGCAGTGGCGGCCGCCTCGAGTGCCGGGGCAGCCTGGGGCGGAGAGGTGAGGAGGCTGGCTTCGAAGCCGGTCTCCCCGGCCATGCCGCGCAGGGTTGCCGACGTCGAGTCCCTCAGGGCGTCGAGGTCGTAGCCCCCCTCGAGGACGAAAACCGTCCGATTTGGGGGATGGACGGCACGGAGTCGAGACGCCATCCATCCGTAGTCCGCCGCTACGAGCCTCATTTCCGCCAGTTCGTCGGAGACGTGGGCGTCGAACCCGGAGCTGATCAGGATCCAGTCCGCCCCGAACGCCTCGAGCGTGGGAATGACGACCTGCTCCCATGCCTGTCGATACACGTCTCCCGCGGTGCCAGGCGGAAGGGGGATGTTCACCGTTGTGCCCTTGGCCTCCAACTCGATGTCCTCGACGTCGCCTTCGTATGGGTAGAAGGGGCTCTGATGGAGCGACACGTAGAGGATCCCGGGATCGGACGCGAACATCGCCTGGCTCCCGTTCCCGTGGTGGACGTCCCAGTCGAGGACGGCGACGCGCTCTCCACGAGCCCGGAGCAGGGCGGCTCCTACCGCAATGTTGTTGAAGAGACAGAAGCCCATTGCCCGGTTGCGGAGCGCGTGGTGACCAGGGGGCCGGGCCACGACGAAACCAGTTCGGTCGCCACCGTCCTCGAGGTGCTCGATCGCGGCGACGACACCCCCGGCTGCGGTCAGAGCCGCGGTCCAACTGTCCGGGGAGACGATGGTGTCTCGATCCAATGCACCCCCGCCCAACAGGCAGAACTCCTCGATGAGCTCGATGTAGTCCGGGTCGTGGACCAGGGCGAGCTCGCTTCGCCTCACCTCTGGTGACTCGATAGCGACCGTGGGTAGGCCGCTGTCGGCAATTCCCTGCAGCACCGCCCCGACCCGCGCCGGGCGTTCAGGGTGATAAGGGGTCGTGTCGTGGTCCAGGGACGCCGGATGCGACGCGACTACCACCTCCATGGCCCTTACTCTCCCACAGGTGCCTGACCGCGTGCATGTCGATGGAGCCTGGCCAGGGTCGGTCGTCATCCGAAGGGGATGGGCCAGGGCTCAGGCCCGCCCCTGGAACGATGAGGGGCCGGAGGCAGCGATCCGCCTGGTCAGGGGCTCATCGGACTTTCTGGGCTCGGCGTCCAAGACTCTTCTCGAGCTGGGCACCATGGACGTCTATTCCCCGGCCCTCTACCCGAATGCCACCCGCATCTGGGACGACGCCGGTTTCGGGCGTTTCCGTGAACTGACGGTCATGGAACGCCCTCTCGACCAAACACTCGAAGAGCCGGAGCATGGGGTCGGACTGGCCAGATCCCCGGACTGGGAGGCGTTGGCGGGGGTCGACCGGGAGTCCTTCACCGGCTTCTGGCGAATGAGCGCACTCGGGCTCGCCGAGGCGATGAATGCCACGCCACGCTCCGCCCTGTTCCAGATCGACGATGGGCCGGGCCCGATCGGGTATGCCATCGTCGGCGCCCAGTTCACGACTTCCTACTTGCAGAGGGTGGCTGTGGTTCCCGACCGCGGTGGGCGAGGGCTGGGCACCGCGCTGATCCGGGGCTGCCTGCTCTGGGCCCGGGCCCGTGGGGCGCGCTCGATGGTGCTCAACGTCCGCCCCGACAACGACCGGGCCGCCCGGATCTACCGACGCGAGGGCTTCGAGGACACCGGGGTCGCCCTCCAGGTGCTCAGGTTCGAGACCTGAGATCGACAGGCTGCTGAACTGCTCCAATGCCACCCGCCGTCCCCGACCGATACCGACTCGAGATGCGTCTCGGTCGTGACGGCGACATCGAGGAATGGCTGGCGACAGACATATCCCTGGAGCGGCCGGTCCTGGTCAGGTCGTTGGGGCCGGAGTCGTCACCAGAGAGGAGAGATGAGTTCGCGGCCAGCGTCTCAGACGCTGCAAAGGTCGCCCATCCCCACCTGGCCCGGGTCTTCGCGGTCGACGTCGTGCCCGGCGGTGCCTACTCGGTGTCGGAGTGGATCGGGGGTGCGACCGCGCAGGATCGAGTCGACGCGGCCCAGACGTTCGAATTCGAAGAGTTCCTCCCCAATGCTGCCGGCCTCGCCGGTGCCCTGGCCGCATTGCACCACGAGGGGGGAGTCCACGGCAGCCTCGATCTGTCGGCCATCTACTACTCGGTGGCCCACCCGGCGAAACTCGGGGCCTTCGGGCGCCCACTTCGGACCGATGGCCCCGGTGACGTCAGGTCGCTGGCGGCGGCACTGGAAACCGCCCTCACCGGCTCGCCACCGAGTGGCCCGCCTCCCTCGGAGCGCATCGATGGGATCCCAAAGACCCTCGATGTGGTGCTCAGGGCCGGGCAATCGGGGAGGATGTCCTCCGCAGAGTTGGAGAAGGCGCTTCTCGCGTCTCCCACCCCTCGGGCGCCTCGACCGGAGCCGCGATCGACCTCGCGTCGCCTTCTGCTCGCGGCGGCAGTCCTGGTGGTCGTTGCCGTCGGGCTGGTTGCCCTTGGCCTGCTCTTCGTGGGGGGCGACCCCCTGATCCCGGTGTCTCCGACCGCAACCGAGCCCGAGACTCCGGGGAGCACGGCCCGTGAAGTGACGACGACTGCGGTCGTCGCCGAGCCGGTGGGCGTCATCGCGGGGAGCTCCTTCGACCCGTTCGGGGAGGGTGGGGAGAGCGACACGCTCATTGCCAACCTTCTCGACGGCGACAACTCGACGTCGTGGCGCACGGAGCGTTATCAGGATCCGCTGCCCTTGGTCAAACCGGGCGTTGGCATCCAGTTCGGAGTCGAGGGCACGCCGCACCGGCTCCAGCTGCTCGGGTTCACCGATGGCACCTCGTTCCAGCTCTACTGGTCAGAGGGCGAAGCCGACGACCTCGCCGACAGGGAGCGCATTGCAGCCGCCCGGGCCTCGCCCGGCGTGACCACCCTGGACCTGCCCGATCGCGACGGCGGGCAGTGGCTGATCTGGATGGTTGACCTCCCCCAGCAGGGTGACGGCACCTATTACGCCGCGGTCTCAGAAGTACGCTTCACGGGGTGACCACGCCAGGCACCGAGGCCGACCTCCTGGCCAGGGTTGTCGCCGGTGACCGACAGGCATTCGACCTCATCATGCGCTCACAGGAAAACCGCGTCTTCTCGGTTTGCCTGCGGATCCTGGGGGACCGCGACAACGCCCTCGATGCGACCCAGGAGACCTTTCTCACTGTGTTTCGCAAGGTGGAGCAGTTCCAGGGGAACTCGGCACTCAGCACCTGGATCTACCGGATCGCGGTCAACACCTGTTACGACCAGATTCGAAAGGCGGGTCGGCGCCCCTCGGAGCCGCTCGACGATCACCTCGAGCCGGTGGACCCCGCCGCCGAGGACGCAGTCCTGGCCGCTGGCCTTCGCCCCGAGATCGAGAGGGCACTAGCCCGGCTTCCTGCCGACTTCCGAGCCGCCATCGTCCTATCCGACATAGAGGGCCTTTCCCTCCCTGAGACCGCGGAGGCTTTGGGTATTCCGGTGGGCACGGTCAAGTCGCGGGTGTTCCGTGGTCGTCGCCTCCTCGCCGAGCAGCTGGGGAACCAAATCACGCCATGACACCATCAAAGGGAGAGATGCACAGTCACGACCTCGACCTGATCGCCGCCCATGCCGACGGCTCGGCGCCGGACGACACAGAGGCGCGCGCTCTCATCGAGACCTGCTCGGAGTGCCGGGCCGAGTACGAGGCTCAGCGCAGCGTGTTGAGCGCTCTCGGGACCATGCCCCCGGTGAGCCCGATGACCGATGTCGAGAAGGCCGCCCTGCACCGTGACCTCTGGACCGAGCTCCGTAACCCTCCGCAAGCGGCCAGAGCGGCCTCGCCCGGGTGGATGAGATGGGCTCTCGCGGCAGCGGGCCTCTTCGTGCTGGTAGGGGTGGCCGGCGTTCTCGGACAGTTGGGCCAGGGCGACTCCGCGGGGCCGGAGGCCGTTGCCTTCGCCGACACCACCACCACCGCCGAGGCGGCGGCCGACCGCGGGCTGGAAGAGCCGCTCGCCCCACAGGGCGGCGAGGACGGCTCCGCCACAACCGCGGCCGGGGACGGTGCGGAGGACAACTTCTCGGAGACGACGATGGCCGCCGCTGAGACCACGGCCACCACGCCAACTGATGCGGACTTCGAGGTGGTCGCAAGTCAGGCGAGGCGCGCAGCGCTGGCGCAGTCGACCACCTCTACCACTGTCGTCGCCCCCGAAGTCGATCGGTGCCAAGACGACGAGCGATTGGGCGGTCAGGAGCTACTGGCAACCGTCGACCTCGACCGCACCTATCTGATCATGGTCCCAGCCGGGGTCGAGATCACCGAAGAGACTCCCATCACATTCGTCGATGCGGCAACCTGTGACGTCGTTCACGTCGTGGAGTGAATCCACACCGTTCACAACTAACCTCGCCGCAATGGAGGACTACGCCGCCAGATTCGCGGATCTACTGGAGCAGGTCGCCATCAAAGTGCGGTCTCTCACCGTCGACCGCGTGGCGAAAGGGATACGCCTCACCGGCTTGGGAATCCTGGCGCTCACCCTGGGGTTCACCGCGGTGCTGTTCCTGTTGTTCGCCATATTTGGGGCCCTCGAGATCCCATTGACCACTGCAGGTGCACTGGCCTTGATCGGAGCTGTGTTGGTGGCGGCCGGCACCTACCTCTGGATGAAGCGGACTGGTACGAAGTGACGCACGAGCGACTTGTGATCATCGGGTCCGGGCCCGCGGGGCTGACCGCGGCTCTCTATGCGGCGCGAGCCGACCTCGATCCCCTCGTCTTCGAGGGCTCGGCGGCGGGCGGCCAGTTGATGATCACCACCGATGTCGAAAACTATCCGGGCTTCCCGGACGGGATCCTGGGCCCGGAGTTGATGGACCAGTTCCGGAAGCAGGCGGAGCGATTCGGCGCCCGGCTCCGCCAGATCGACGTCACCGCCGCAGATTTGAGCGTGACGCCCTTTCGTCTCGAGGTTGGTGCCGACGAGTTCACCGCGGATGCGGTCATCATCGCCACCGGGGCGTCTGCGAAATGGCTAGGAGTGCCAGGCGAGGAGAAGCTCACCGGCCGGGGCGTTTCGGCCTGCGCCACTTGTGACGGCTTCTTCTTCAGGGATCAGGAGTTGGTCGTCGTCGGCGGTGGCGACACCGCGATGGAAGAGGCTCTGTTCCTGACCAAGTTCGCCTCCAAGGTGACCATCGTCCATCGTCGTGACGAGTTCCGGGCATCGAAGATCATGGCGGCGCGGGCGTTGGAACACGAGAAGATCGAGGTCATTTGGAATTCGGTGGTCACCGAGATCCTGGGCGAGACCGGGGTCACCGGAATCACCCTCGAGGACACCGTCACGGGCGAGCAGCGACACCTTGCGACCGACGGGGTGTTCGTCGCAATCGGGCACAAGCCGAACACCGATATCTTCGCCGGGCAGCTCGAGATGGACGCCAGCGGCTACCTCTTGACCCGTGGCGACGGCTCGACGCGAACCGGTGTCGATGGGGTCTTCGCTGCCGGAGATGTCGCCGATCACATCTACCGTCAAGCGGTCACCGCCGCCGGCACCGGGTGCATGGCGGCCATCGACGCCGAGCGTTGGCTCGGCGAGAAGGAATGATCCCGGGGCTGGGATCGTTTCCAGGGACAACACAAGGAGCGCAACCAGGACATGGCCGAGATCGTCACCCTCAACGACGGCACCTTCAACGACGCGATAAGCGCCGAGAAGCCGATACTCGTCGACTTCTGGGCTGAGTGGTGCGGACCTTGTCGGGTGATCGCTCCTGTCCTGGAAGAGCTCGCAGGGGAGAACGACAACATCACCATTGGCAAGCTCAACGTCGATCATCACCCGATGCCCGCCGCCAACAACGACGTGATGAGCATCCCCACCTTGATCCTGTTCGCGGACGGCGTGGAGAAGAAGCGCATCGTGGGTGCCGCCCCCAAGCACCGACTGCTCCAGGAGCTCTCAGAGTTCCTCTGACCTGGTGCTTGGTGCTAAGCACCTGGTTCTTAGTACCTTGCCCCCATGCGGCTCTATCGCCTCGGCGATGAAGGCGACGCGGTTCGGGACATCCAGGACCGGCTGAGCGCCCTCGGTCACGAATCAGATTCCGATTCCCGCGCCATTTTCGGCCCGGGGACCGAGGCTGCGGTCTGTTCCTTCCAGAAGTCCAAGGGTCTCCACGTCGACGGCATCGTCGGGCCCGACACCTGG
Organism: Acidimicrobiia bacterium; assembly: GCA_044867525.1. Lineage (GTDB taxonomy): Bacteria > Actinomycetota > Acidimicrobiia > Spongiisociales > ZC4RG35 > JALYNX01. The sequence goes on from JBIOVB010000014.1 coordinate 25,196, forward strand.
CGGTCGCTATGGGAGGCCGGATATCGCCTCGGCGACCGACTCCTCTTCTTCAGACGTCCCATGTATCGCGGTGAGGACGTATCCGAGCTCCAGTCCCGGCTCAACTCCCTTGGATTCGACGCGGGAAAAGCGGATGGGATGTTCGGCCCGAAGACCGAGGCCGCCGTCCTCGAGTTCCAACACAACCGCAATCTGGCAGAAGATGGAAAAGTCGGCCCCGAAGTGGTCACCGAGCTCGGCCTGGTCAGCAGGGGCGAGATGAAAGAGGGTCGCCACGCGGTGAGGGAGAGAGAGTGGCTGCGTCGGCTCCCGACCACGGTGGCCGGTGCCCGTATCTATCTCGATGCCGGGTGCCGCGATCCCCACGAGGCCACAGTCGCCTGGGAGGCTGCTTCCGCCGCAGCCCTCGGCCTACAGGACCTGGGCGGGATCCCGGTTCTCTCCCGCTCCCAGGACACGTCCGTGCCGGAACGGGTCAGGGCGATGCGGGCCAACCGCATGGGATCCGACCTGATCATCGCCTTCCACATCAACTACGACGGGGAGGACTCTGTGTTCTATTTCGCCTCCGAGCACTCCAGGTCCACCGCTGGTCAGATGCTGGCTCGGGCCATCGCCTCGGTGGCCGGCGGAAAGGTCGAGGGACGGGCCAATGCCCTGCTCAAAGAGACTTCGGCACCTGCGGTGGTCGTATCCCGGGGCAAGCTCGACGAGCAGGTGGGACTGGCCGTGGTCGATGGGATCACTGAGTTCTTTGCCAACGCGGCGGTTACGCGTTGAAGGTGCGGTAGATCCGCTCCAACTCCTCGAGCGAGCCGAACTTGATCTCCAGCTTGCCCTTCTCGTTGCGGTAGTTGATCTTCACGTCGGCACCGAGCCGCTCAGTGAGACGCTTCTCGAGCTCGATGATCTCCACGGGACGAATCGATCGGAGCCTCCCCGGTGCCGATCCCGAGCCCACCACCTTGCGGGCCCGCGCCGCGTCCTCCATCTGACGCACCGACCAGCCCTCTTCCGCGGCCCGCTCCGCAAGATGAGTGGCGAAGGCCTCGTCCTCGAGGCCGATCAGCGGGCGGACGTGCCCCGCGGTCAGGGCGCCCCGATCGACGAGCAGTTGGACCGCGGCCGGTAATTGCAGCAAGCGGACAGTGTTCGAGATCGCAGGACGGGAGCGTCCCACCCGATCCGCGACCTCATCCTGTGTCATTCCATAATCTTCCAGGAGATGCTGGTACGCGTTCGCTTCCTCGAGTGGGGTCAGGTCCTGACGCTGTACGTTCTCGACCAGAGCCTCGACCAGGGTCGAGGTTCCCGTGTCCTCCCTGACCACCGCGGGGATCACGCCGAGCCCGGCCCTCTTCGCTGCCCGCCAACGGCGCTCGCCGGCAATGAGGATGTAACCCTCATCACTCTCGGTGACCACTACCGGTTGGAGGACACCAACCTCGCGCATCGAGGCTGCCAACTCTTCGAGGGCCTCGTCCTCGAAATGGGTGCGCGGCTGATCGGGATTGGGGGCGATGCTGTCCACCGGGACCTGTCGGAAGCCGGCCCCGGTCCCACCTTCGCCGGAGTCTGATGGGATCAGGGCCTCCAGCCCGCGACCCAGTCCGGAACGTCGTGTCGGCATGGTCACTTCTCCTTCCACCCGTGTCGTCTCCGGAACTCCTTACCCAAATGTCGATAGGCGATGGCACCCCGGCTCATCGGATCGAAGGCCTCGATCGGCTCCCCATATGACGGCGCCTCGGAGAGTCGTACCGATCTCGGGATAACGGTCTGGTAGGCCAACTCGCCAAAATGATCTCGTACCTGAGATGCCACGTCCTTGGAGAGCTTGGTCTTCCCGTCGTACATGGTGAGGATCACACCCCCAACCTTCAACTTGGGGTTGAGGTTTGTGGTCACCAATTGCACGTTGCGCAACAGCTGGCTCAGACCTTCGAGGGCGTAGTACTCACACTGGATGGGAATGATCACTTCCTGGGCCGCGGTGAGGGCATTGACGGTGAGCAGCCCGAGAGAAGGTGGGCAGTCGATGAGGATCACTTCGAAATCGCCGTTCCCGGACTCGATCGCATTTCGCAGCCGATTCTCCCGTGAGAACAGAGAAACCAACTCGATCTCGGCGCCGGCGAGGTCGATGGTCGCCGGTATCACGAATAGGTCCCGAACCGAGGTGGGCTCGATGGCATCATCCAGCTCCGACTCCTTGAGCATCACGTCATAGATCGAGACCTCGATCGCGCCCCGATCGATGCCGAGACCACTGGTGGCGTTCCCCTGAGGATCGAGATCGATGAGCAACGTCTTCAGACCCTGGAAGGCCAAAGCCGCGGCCAGGTTGATGGCGGTCGTCGACTTTCCTACCCCGCCTTTCTGGTTGGCCAGGGCAACGACCAGGGGTCCTCGGTTGGTCACGTTCGCCGCATCATAAGGAGCCAGATGGTCCGGTCAAGGATCTTCGAGTCCAACTCGAGGGTCTCGAAGCCATCGAAGTCCGGGCGGGTGGTCCAGGACCCACCGAGTAGCCCGGTCCCACCCGGTGCCAGCAGGGGCTCGAGCTGAGCCCGGGCCCGGGCCGGGGGAAGCGTGGCCCGAGAGACGATGGCGCTCTCCTGCTCCCCGAGGCGTTCGATTTCCCCTTGCTCCACCTGGACATTCTCCAGTCCCAGGATGCGCACCGCCCGACGCATCAGGTCCACCCGGCCTCGGGCACGGTCGAGAAGGCAGAACTCGGTGTCCGGGAGCATCACCGCCAAAGGGATGCCGGGAAGCCCGGCGCCGGAACCGAGGTCGAGGACCCGAGTGGGTTGGGTGGGGAGGCCGACCGCGAAAAGAAGGGAGTCGGCCATATGACGATCGTGGAGACGCTCGGTCTCGGCCGGGCCCAGGGCCCCAGCCGGAATTGCTTCAGCCGCCAGCCAGTCGTGGAACTGCTGCAGAAGCCGCAATTGAGCGCCATCGAGGTGGTGACCGATCTCGGCGGCCACCCCTCCCCAGAGATCCTGGTGTTTCACGTGAAACACCATCCAGAGGCCGGATCGGCTATTCCTCTTCTCCGAGGATCCGATCGTCGGATTCGTCGTCATCAACAGCCGGTTCCGTGCCCTCATCGTCGACTCGGGTGAGGACCACATAACGACGAGGGGCTTCACCCTCCGAATAGGAGCGGACCGAGGGATTTGCCGCCGCGGCGTCGTGGATCACCTTGCGGTCGGCGGGGCTCATCGGTTCCAGCATGATCTCCCCCCCTTCGGCGAGCAACTGGTCGATCAATTGCTGGGCATAAATGGTCAAGGCCTGTCGACGTCGCTCGGCGTAGCCGGCGATATCGAGGCGGAGTCGGGCGGTGTCCTGGGCATAACGCTGCATGACGGTGCGGGTCAGCTCATGGATCGCAGATCGAACCGTGCCACGCACTCCGACCAGGGCCTCGGTCTGATCGCCATTGACATCGACGATGATCACATCTTCTTCGACCTTGGTGGTGACAGTGCCTTCCAAGCCATAGGCCGCTACCAGACCCTCGAGGAACTCAGCGGCAATCCCGGCCTGGTCGTCGATGGTCAAAACCGGTCGATCGTCGACCCGTGGTTGCTCGTCTCGCTCTTGCCGATTCATGTCGCGATCCCTGCCCTTGGACTGGCTCGTCTGTCGGTTGCCATCATTCTTAGTCGATTGTGAGCGGCCCTGTCGGCCTCTGCTGCTTCCGGAACTGCTCTGCTCGGAGCGATTGTTACCACGGTTGTCCTGGGAGCTGCGACGCTTTTCGTTGCGACGGCGCCGTGGTCGGCGACGCTTGACCCGGACCACGGCGTCCTGGCCGCCAAAGCCGAGAAATCCCTTCTCCGGCTCCTGGAGGATCTCCACCGCCAGCTGCTCCCGATCATCCACCCCCAGCTCGCCCATCGCCGCCTCTATGGCGAGCTCCACGGTACGGGCCCTGACCTCGATCTCGACGTAACTCACGTCAACTCCTCCTGCGCCTCTTGTGCTTGTCCGATGCGCCCTGCTGTGATTTCTTCGCCGACGAGGGCTCGATCGCCGGTGGGCTCGTCCCGTTTCCACCATCCGGGCTCTTCTCGCCACCCGACAACTCACCGACCGCCGGCGGTTTGGGGCGACCGTCGATCCTGAAGATCAGTGCCTGCTGGCCGAGCCGGAACAGATTGGAGGTGGTCCAGTACAGAACCAGCCCGGCAGGAAAGTTCCAGGATATGAAGCCGATGAACAGGGGCATGATCTTGGTGATCGCCTGTTGCGCACCGGCACCCTTCTGATCGGTGGGCCGGGTCTGCCCGTATGTCGCATGCCATTGCTGGACATATTGGGTGGCGACCATGATCGCCATCATGATCAGATACGGCACCGCGGTGGCGAGGCTGATGGCAAACGCCTCACTGGGGCTGGTGCCCAGATTCATCCCAAGGAACAGCTTCTGGGTGCCGTCCTGGAGGGCCACCCCCAGGGCCGAGATCGGGTCGATCGGGTGGGCGGCCCCGACGACCAGGGCGCCGGCGTCGTCGAGGATCAGGGGGTTTTGCAGGAGTTGGAAAAGGGCGAACCAGATCGGCATCTGAATCAAAAGGGGGAGTAGACATCCTCCCGGTGTCGCACCCGCCGACTTCTGCAGAGCCATCAGCTGCTTCTGCATCTCCTGGGGGTCGTCCTTGTATTCCTTCTGCAGTCGCTTGATCTCGGGCTGGATTTCGGTGAAGGCCCGCGTCGAACGGGTCTGCTTCAGGGTGAGGGGGAAGACAATGAGGTTGATGGTGATGGTGAGCAGGATGATGGCGAAGCCAAGCCCGTTCCCCTCGGAGAGGGGAGGCACCAGGATGTCGTAGAAAAAGGCAAGGATCGAGCCCAATCCCTGCTTCAACAGGTCGAACAACTGGCCCATCAACGCACCTTCCAGTTCTCGGGCACCGGGTCATAACCGCCGGGCCGAAGCGGGTGACAGCGGCCGATTCGCTTCAGCCCCAGCCATCCTCCGTGAAGCACTCCGAAGCGTGAGATCGCCTCGGCGGTATACGAGGAGCACGTCGGTTGGTATCGGCAATTGGCGCCGAGGTTTGGACTTACCAATTTCTGGTAAATCCTGATCAGGGCGATCACCAGTGTCCTGGGGCGAAGCCAATCAGGCATCATCGATGCCTTCGAGGGCACGCCTCAGCCATCCCACCAGATCGGGGTGGGCCACGTCTGCTACCTGGCTGCTGGCGATGATCACGTAGTCAATTCCTGGTTTGAGCGGCAGGTCCCGTGCGCCGTGCCGCAAACGGCGCTTGATCCGGTTCCGGGTCACCGCGTTCCCGACGCTCTTCGACACGACGAGCCCGAGTCGAGGTGGTCCCGTCGCACCGGGACATTGAACCATGACCACGCCACCGGAGCGTCGCCTCGTTCCTTCCTTCAACACCCTCCGATAGTCACGAGAGCTTCGAAGCGACGCGATGTCAGGCAGCGAGACGCTTCCGGCCCTTGAGCCGACGCGCCTTGATCGTGGCCCGGCCGGCCCGAGTCTGCATTCGATGGCGGAAGCCATGGCGGCGCTTCCGACGGCGAACCTTCGGTTGGTAAGTCCTCTTCATGACGAAGCAAAATCTCTCGAGGGGGTGAAGCGACAGGTTACGAAGGCTCCGGAAGCTATGTCAAAGTCCGACGCTCGGCCCCTCCCCCCGGGAAAGGGTCGAGCCGGACGATCCGGGGGCGGGACCGGGCCCGGGCCGCGAATAATCGAGTCAGTTCGCGAAAAGAACCCATGGCGCCGCTGGCGCCGAATGCGGTCGAAAATAGCATGGCAATCAATGGAAAAACCTTTGATTACCTGGGGTTTCGTTGTGGATAGATGAGCGTCGAGTCATCCACACCGTTGATTTCCGCGTTCTTGACGAGTCATCGGCCATGTGCCGATACTCGCCTGCCTCGACCTTGGGAGCGCGATCGACTTCCCCTGTCGTTTGCCGAATGACTTGGACCGCTCTCGGTAACAATTTGGTGACATCCCGGAGGATGTTCACAGTCATTTCCACAGATGTGGATGTCTCTGTGGACAACTAAGCCGGGGGAGGAGTGGTCTTGACACAAACACATGCGACGACCGACGGGTGGGGCCAGTTCCAGGACATCCTGCGAGCGGGCGCCTCCAAGGGCAATTGGGACACCTGGCTCTCCCGGATCGAGCCGGAGTTCCACGGTTCGATCCCCACATTGGTCGCCCCCAGTGAGTTCCATCTCCGATGGGTCCGCGACAAGCACGGCGACCTCATCGAGGCCGCCTACGCCGAGATCTATGACACCACCCCTCGATACAAGGTGATCGAGGTCGAGAGCCTGGAGCTGGCCGTTCCCCCCGTGCCTGCCAGCGATGACCAAGGTGACGAAGCCCAGGACCGGGGAAAAGGCGTGAGCACGCCGGCTACCAACCTGATCACCCGCTATCGCTTCGAGAGCTTCGTGGTCGGCCAGTCCAACCGGTTTGCGTGGGCGGCCGCGATGGCCGTGGCCGAGCAGCCCGGGGCCCACTACAACCCGCTCTTCATCTATGGCGGTGCCGGACTGGGCAAGACCCACCTCCTCAATGCGGTGGGCCATCAGGCCCTGGAGATGTATCCCAACCTGGTGGTCCGTTATGTCTCCTCGGAGAACTTCCTCAACGACTTCATCGACTCGATACGTCGCAAGCGTCCCGACGACTTCAAACACCGCTATCGGGGGGTGGACATCCTTCTCCTCGACGATGTCCAGTTCTTCGAGGGCAAGGAGCAGATCCTCGAGGAGTTCTTCCACACCTTCAATTCCCTCTACGAGTCAGGGAAGCAAATGGTCATCAGCTCCGACCGGCACCCGCGGAACCTCTCGTCGCTCGAGGACAGGTTGCGCAGCCGTTTCGAATGGGGGCTCCTCACCGATATCCAACCGCCGGACGTGGAGACTCGCCTCGCCATCCTCAAACGCAACGCCGAGTTCGCTCCGCGACCGGTGCCGATCGACGTCCTGGAGCACATCGCCGGCCTGGTTTCTGACAACATCCGTGAGCTGGAGGGGGCTCTGACCCGGGTCACAGCCTGGTCGGCGCTGAATCGGCGCGACATCGACCTGGAGACAGCCGAGCGGGTCCTGCGGGACATAGTCACCCCCGACGAACCGGTTCCCTTGGGCCCCGACACGATCATCCGCACCACGGCTGCGGCCTACGGGTTCTCGGTGGATGACGTGTTGAGCCCGAGCCGGCGCCAGCCTTTGGTCTTGTGTCGCCAGATAGCGATGTATCTCTGTCGTGAGCTCACCGACCTGTCGCTGCCCAAGATCGGGGAGCATTTCCAGCGGGACCACACGACGGTGCTTCACTCGGTGGAGAAGGTGAAGCGAATCCTTCGCTCCGACCGAGCCGTTTTCGACCGGGTCACACAACTCACACAGGACCTGCGGAAAGGTGGCCTCGTTTCCACAGCCAGTTGAGTTCTCCCCAGTTCCGCCCCACTTCTCCCCGACCTTTCGACAACACGATCCACAGGCAAAACGTCAATGACCACCAGAGCAATCACCACCAATCCACATGTTCACAGCCCCCTACTACGACTAATAGTCTTCTAAATGAAACTTCATAGGAACAGCAGAAGGGACCACCTGTGAGAATCCGAGCCCAGCGAGACGAGCTAGCCGATGTCCTCGCCAGGGCCAATCGAGCAGTGGGTGCCCGGACCGCACTCCCGGTGCTTCAGGGGCTGCTCTGCGAGGTAGCCGGCACCACCCTCAGGGTCACCGGCACCGACCTCGATGTGACGGTGCGCACCTCGGCTGAAGTCGAGGTGCTCGAGGAGGGACGGGCCGTGATCCCTGGCCGGCTGCTCTCCGAGGCGGTGCGCAAGATGCCTGCCGGATCGGTCACTGTGGGGGTCAGCGAGAACGACATCGAGATTCAAGGAAACGGCCCGCGGTTCACATTGCGCCCACTGTCGACTGACGACTTTCCGGTCCACGAGGAGATTGTCGCCGACGGTGTGGAGGTAGACGGCGAGGAGCTCGCCGAGGCGATCAACCAGGTGACGATCGCGGCCTCCGGTGACGGTGCCCGCCCGATACTCACTGGTGTCCTCTTCGAAGGCTCCGAGACCGGGCTCCGCATGGTGGCCACCGACTCCTACCGGTTGGCCAAGCGCGACTTGGCCGGTGTCGGCCTCGAGGGCACCGCGCTGGTGCCCGCCCGAGGGCTCCGAGAGCTCCCGCGAACCATCGGCTCGAGCAAGGTCACGGCTCAACTCCTCGACCGCGAAGCGGTGTTCACCTCTGACAAGGGAATGCTCCGCCTCAGGCTGATCGACGGGAACTTCCCGAAATACCAATCGCTCCTCCCCGACGCCTACCCCAACCAAGTTGTGGTGGAGAAGGACCTGCTCCTCGAGGCGTTGGGCCGGGTCACGCTGGTCGCCGAGGACCACATCCCGGTTCGCCTCAAATTGATGGAGGGTGGGATCGAGGTGACGGTCACTCGCCAGGACGTCGGTGGCGAGACCGAGCACCTGACTGGGGAGTACACGGGTTCCGATGAGGAGGTGGCTATAGCCTTCAATCCCCGGTACCTGCAGGACGGGGTGACCGCCATCCCCGGTGACCAGGTGCGGATCCGGGTGATCGATGCCTTCAAGCCCAGTGTCCTCGACCGTGGCTCCGAGGACGGGTTCCTCTACCTGCTCATGCCCGTCCGGGTCTGAATGCAGGTCGACTGGCTGGCCCTCACCAACTTCCGGTCGTATTCGACCCTCGAGTGGAGCCCGGACCCCGGGATCAACCTCCTGCTCGGCCCCAACGGGGCGGGTAAGACCAACCTGCTGGAAGCGGTCGGCTACCTGGCCACCCTCAAGTCGTTCCGCTCGGTGGGGGACGAGTCGATGATCGCGGACGAGGAGGCTTCAGCGGTGGTCCGCGCCGGGATCTCGAGCGGGGAGCGGGAACGTCTGATCGAGGTCGAGCTCAACCGGGGTGGCCGGCGCCGGGCCCAGGTGGACAAGAGCCACCTGCGTCGTACTGCGGATCTCCTCGGAGTCGTCCGGGTCATCGCGTTCCTTCCCGAGGACCTCGACATCGTGAAGCGAGGCCCTGCGTATCGACGCGACCTTCTCGACGAGGTGGCGGTTCAGCTGTGGCCGGGGACTCATCTCGACCAATCCGAGTTCGACAGGGCATTACGCCAACGCAATGCCTTCCTGCGGACCGGGGACCGAGATGAGTCGACTCTCGGGGTCTGGGATTCGAGACTGGCTCAGTCGGGAGGACGGGTGATCGCAAGGCGCGCCGCGGTGCTCGAGGCGCTCGGGCCCCGGCTCGAAGATGTCTACGCCTCGATCGCGGGCAACGACGAGCGGGCCTCGCTTGGCTACGTCAGCTCGTGGTCGGGAGGGGCTCTCGCGCCGGGGAGTGCCGCCGACCACACCTCGCGGATCACCCTGGCCCTGGAGGGAGCGCGCCGGGCAGACTTCGATCGGAGAGTGACGACGGTCGGCCCGCATCGCGACGAGCCGTCGTTCCGAATCGGCGGCGCGGATACCCGCACCTATGCCAGCCAGGGTGAGCAGCGGAGCATGGCGCTCGCGGTGAAGCTCGCCGCCCACCAGGCGGTCGCCGAGGTGATCGGAGAGCCGCCGGTGCTCCTGCTCGACGACGTCTTCTCCGAGCTCGACCCGGTACGGTCCAAGGCCCTCAGCGACTCGGTTCCGGATGGGGCGCAGACCTTGATCACCTCGGCCCGACCCGAGGACGTCCCGCTGAGTGGCTCGGTGTGGAGGGTGGCGGAGGGGGTGACACGCTGAGCGACTTGTCTTCGTTCGAGTCCTCCCTCGGTGAGGTTTTCCGACGCATGGGATTGCCCGATCCGGTGCTGATGTCACAGATCGGTGAGGAATGGGACACCCTGGCCGGCGCTCCCTGGGCCGGGCGCTCACGGCCGGTCGTGATCAGGGGTAGGGCCTTGGTAGTGGAGGCCTCCTCGCCCTCGATGGTCGCCTTCCTCCGCTACGGCGCGGCTCAGCTCTTGGAGGCGCTGCAGAAGCGATTCGGGGAGGGCGTCGTCGAGGAAATAGAGGTGGTCCCACCGGGCCGGAGCTGACCGTGCTCGGACTCGGATGGATTGGTTTTTGTCAGTCATCGTCGGTAAAATGACACACGTGAAAGTCGCCAGAGCGTAGGCGGACTCCCCCTTTCCACCAGGTCCCCCAAGGAGGGTCGTGACGGCCACCCGCGACAGTTACGAAGCCAAAGACATCACTGTTCTCGATGGTCTGGAGGCGGTCAGACGACGGCCCGGGATGTATATCGGGACCACCGGCCCCCGGGGCTTGCACCATCTGATCTGGGAAGTGGTCGACAACTCGGTCGATGAGGCCATGGCAGGCTTCTGCACCAAGATCGTGGTGACTCTGCGCGCCGACGGCGGGGTGGAGGTGATCGATGACGGACGTGGCATTCCCATCGATCGGGTGGACAAGACCCGCAAGTCGGCACTGACCACCGTCCTCACCACGCTTCATGCCGGCGGGAAATTCGAACAGGGGGCGTACACGGTCTCCGGAGGGCTTCATGGCGTGGGGGTCTCCGTCGTCAATGCTCTCTCATCCCGGCTCGAGGCCGAAGTGCGCCGTGGTGGGTTCGTCTACACCCAGGAGTTCAGGGACGGCGAGCCCAGGACCAAGGACCCGAAGAAGGGCCGGCCCATCAAGAAGAGCGGGACCACGATCCGGTTCTGGCCAAGCACCGCCACCTTCCAGGAGACCACCAGCTTCGACTACGAGACCGTTGCCTCCCGGCTCCGGGAGACGGCGTTCCTCAACCGGGGCCTGCACATCACCCTCGTCGACGAGCGCGAGGACGAGCCCCACACCGAGGTCTTTCATTACAAGGGGGGGCTGGTCGACTTCATCAAGCACCTCAACTCGAAGCGCGACCCTCTCCACCCCCACGTCATCGACCTTGCCGACACCAACGACGACGCCGAGCTCGAGCTGGCGTTGCAATGGACCACCTCCTACACCGAATCGGTCCTCTCCTTCGCCAACAACATCAACACCCACGAGGGCGGAACCCACGAGGAGGGGTTCCGCAAGGCCTTGACCAAGGCGATCAACGACTTCGCCCGGGCCAAGGGCCTGCTCAAGGAGAAGGATGAGAACCTGCAGGGCGAGGACGTCCGTGAGGGCCTGACCGCGGTGCTCTCGGTGCGGGTCAAGGAGCCTCAGTTCGAAGGCCAGACCAAGACCAAGCTGGGCAACACCGAGATCCGCTCCTATGTCGAGAAGGCGCTGAACCGCAAGCTCCCGGAATGGCTCGAGCGCTATTCGCCGGAGGCCCGGAGGATCGTCGAGAAATGTGTGGGGGCGGCCAAGGCGAGAGAGGCGGCCCGCAAGGCCAGGGAATTGACCCGGCGCAAGTCGGGGCTCGAGTCTGGAGGCCTGCCCGACAAGCTCGCCGACTGCTCGAGCCGCGATCCCGGCGAGTCCGAGTTGTTCATCGTCGAGGGCAAGTCGGCCGCCGGCCCTGCGAAGTCGGCCCGCGACTCGGTGACCCAGGCCATCCTCCCCATCCGGGGCAAGATCCTCAACGTCGAAAAGGCGCGTCTCGCCAAGGCGCTGCAGAACACCGAGGTCCAGGACATCATCACCGCGGTGGGGACCGGGGTTGGTGAGGAGTTCGACATCGAGAAGGTCCGCTATCACAAGGTGGTCTTGCTCGCCGATGCCGACGTCGACGGCGCCCACATCCGAACCCTGCTCCTGACCCTCCTCTTCCGGCACATGAAGCCGCTCATCGAGTGGGGCTACGTGTACATCGCTCAGCCGCCGCTCTATCGGGTGAAGGTGGGCTCCAAGGTCCATTACCTGAAAGACGACACGTCGCTCGACGAGTTCAAGAAAGAGCATCCCAAGGTGAAGCCGACCCGGTTCAAGGGCCTGGCTGAGATGAACGCCCAGGAGCTGTGGGACACCACGATGAACCCGGAGACCAGGACGTTGCTCCGTGTCGACATGGAGGATGCCGTGCTCGCCGAAGAGGTGTTCGTCACGCTGATGGGAGACGATGTCGCCTCCCGGAAGTTGTTCATCCAACAAAACGCCGACGACGTTCGATTCCTGGACATCTGATGACTGCCAGGACGCCACCATCGGAGAACGTCCCCGAGATCCAGATCACCCAGGAGATGGAGCAGAGCTTCGTCGACTACGCGATGTCGGTGATCGTCTCCCGGGCCCTTCCCGACGTCCGGGACGGTCTCAAACCTGTGCAACGCCGGATCATCTACTCGATGTTCGAGAACAACATCACCTCGGCCTCGGCGCACCGCAAGTGCTCCAAGGTTGTCGGAGACGTGATGGGGAACTACCACCCTCACGGCGACCAGGCGATCTACGACGCCCTGGTCCGAATGGGCCAGGACTTCTCTATGCGCCACCTGCTCATAGATCCCCAGGGAAACTTCGGCACCATCGACGACCCTCCCGGCGCCGCCCGCTACACCGAGTGCCGGCTCACCAAGCTCTCCAATCATCTCCTCGACGGGATCAAAGAGGACACCGTCGACTTCGAAGACAACTACTCGGGGGAGATGCAACAGCCCTCCGTGCTCCCTGCCCGATTCCCCAACCTCCTGGTCAACGGCTCCCAGGGCATCGCAGTCGGCATGGCGACCAACATCCCGCCTCACAACCTCAACGAAGTCGTCGATGCCTGTCTCCATGTCATCGACAACCCCGACGCCAACTCCGAGGAACTGATGCAGTTCGTCAAAGGGCCCGACTTCCCAACCGGGGGCTTCCTCGTTGGCACCGCCGGGATCCGTGACGCCTTGACCACCGGTCGGGGCTCGGTCAAGTTGCGCGGCGTGTGTGACGTCCAGGAGATCCGCAAGGGGCGGACCGCGATCATCGCCACCGAGCTCCCCTACCAGGTGTCGATCGAGCGCATCGTGGCCAAGATCCGCGAGCTGGTCGACGCCCGACGGCTCGAGGGGATCGCCGACGTCCGCAACGAGAGCTCGGACCGGGTTGGCACCCGGCTCGTCATCGAGCTCAAGTCCAATGCCGTGCCTCAGGTGGTCCTCAACCAGCTGTACAAGAACACCCCACTTCAAGACTCCTTCGGATACAACATGGTGTCTCTGGTCGACGGGGTGCCCCGCACCCTGAGCCTGGCGGACATGATCGGCTACTACCTCGATCACCAGATGGAGGTCATCGAGCGCAGGACCAGGTTCCGGCTCGAAGAGGCCGAGGCCCGTGCCCACATCCTCGAAGGCCTGATCATCGCGGTCGACAACATCGACGAGGTGATCACCCTGATCCGGGCGTCGGCCGACACCCCTGAGGCGCGCACCGCTCTCATGGAGCGATTCGAGCTGTCCGAGATCCAGGCCAACGCCATCCTCGACATGCCGTTGCGGCGGCTCACCGCCCTCGAGGTCGACAAGCTGCGCACCGAGCTCGCCGAGCTCCATGAGCTGATCGCCGAGCTCCAGGGGATCCTCGCCGATCCCAAGTTGCGCTGGGGGATCATCCGCGAGGAATTGGGCGAGATCCGCAAGACCTACGGGGAGAGCCGACGGAGCCGGATCGTGCCCGACGAGGGCGATCTGTCCCTGGAGGATCTGATCGCCGACGACGAGCTGATCGTCACCGTTTCCCAAACCGGCTACATCAAGTCGGTGCCGGCCTCCACTTATCGCACCCAGGCTCGCGGGGGTAGGGGAATCAAAGCGGCAGAGGTTCAGGGTGAGGACGTGATCAGCCACCTGGTGCACACCACCGCCCATGCCTATCTCCTCTTCTTCACCAACAAGGGCCTGGTGCACCGTTTGAAGGCGCACGCCATTCCCCGCCAATCACGCACCGCCAAGGGCGTGCTCGCCCAGTCGGTGCTCCCCCTGGAGCCCGAGGAGACGGTGCAGGCGATCATCGATACCCGGGACTACGAGACGGGCCGCTACCTGGTGATGGTCACCAAGCAGGGGGTGGCCAAGAAGACCGAGTTCAAGGAGTACGACTCACGCAATCAGACGCTGGTCGCGATCAAGCTGATCGGTGACGACGAGCTGGTAACCGTTCGCACCACGAGTGGGGCCAACGACCTCCTCATCTTCACCCGTGACGGGATGGGGATCCGTTTCAAGGAGGCCGACCTCCGCAGCATGGGTCGGGGAACCCAAGGCGTGCGCGGCATCCGACTCCGGGATGGGGACCGGGTGGTCGCCGCGGTGTCCAATGTCGAAGGTGACGAGGTCCTGCTCCTCACCTCCTCCGGGTACGGGAAGCGGACCAAGATCAGCGAGTTCCGCCGTCAGACCAGAGGCGGCATGGGGGTGAAGGCCTTCAAGCTGACCCGGGTCCGGGGCAACCTGGTGGGCGCCCTGGCCGTGGCAAAGGACGGCGACGTGTTCCTCGTGTCCTCCGCCGGGATCGGGATCCGCACCCCGATCGCCAAGATCAGCCAGCAAAAGCGGGACTCGACCGGGGTTAGGGTCATCGACGTCGGGGCAGGTAACGAGCTTTCCGCCATCGCTGCCGTCCACGAGGTCGAGGAGTGATGCGGAACCTCCACCAACCATGAATCGTTGGTAGGTGGTGGGTCTCTCGTAGACTTCACGCAGACACAGGAGCCCAAATGGCAACCGTTCGTCGTGTCCGACGCATAATCCGAAAAGTCGACCCCTGGACCGCGCTGAAGGTCTCGGCGATCCTGTGGGCGGTGGTCGCCATCGCCATGGTGCTCGGCGGCGTGATCTTCTGGTCGGTTTTCGAGCGTGCCGGCATCCCCGATCGGTTGACCGCGTTCATGGTGGAGATCACCCTGATCGACGAGGGGGCTCAGCCATTTGCCAACGTCGAGCAGTTCTTCAGGGTGATGGTGTTTGGTTCTGTTGTCTGGTGGGTGCTCGCCACCGGGGCCACGGTCGCCGCGGCCATCACCTACAACCTGGTCTCCGATGTGGTGGGAGGCATCGAGGTCGTGGTACTCGAAGAGACGCTGAACCCGGTGCCGATGCCACAACAGGTGCTGCATCCCCCTGTTGACTACAAGCCGAATGGCGCAGTCGCCGCTGCCGACCAGGCGGACATCCCCACCGAGGAGACCGCTCCGGTCACCGTCCCCCTGACCTGACGACCCCTACGAAATTTGGACCGTCAGGTCACTATTCGACCCCTATTCGTCCAGATTTCGGGGGTCCTTCACGCGTCGTCGGCCATCACCAAGCCCATTGTCGTGGCCGCTCTCAGATAGCTCAGGGAGTCCTCGAACACGAGAGCCGGCGAGACGCCGGCGACATCCACGGCCGCGGCCAGAGCGATGCCGGAGAGAAAGGCCCCGTCGTCGACGATGGTGACCCTGCGCTCGGCGCCCACCGCGAGACATGCCGCGAAGCGGTTCTCGGAATGCGCCATGGCCACCCGTCTCCCCGCATAGGAAACGTCGGTGACCATTCCCGCCCCAACCGGCTCCGGGAACCGGACTGCGTGATCACCGCCCTCCTCGTAGTCGGGGTGGGACACGGCCACCAGCCGGGGATCGGACTCACGGTCGGCTAGGGCCAATGTCATCCCGGCCGGCGACGCCGCCGCGACCTGCACCCCCGGTGCGAGGGTCTCGCCGTCCCAGATCAGGCCGACCCCATGCTTGCGGGCGAGGTCGGGAGCGCCAGGCCCGCTGCCAACCAACAGGTCACAACCCTCGGCGGTGGAGACGACCTCGAAGCTCTTGCTGCGCGCCGGTCCGATCACCACCACCTCGTCGACGGTGGGATGAGCGCTCAGGGAATGGGCGGCACGGACCGCGACGTCCCCGGTCACCAGCACCCCGACTCTCACGTGGGATGGATGGGGCTCCAGGCGGAGTCCGGCTCCACCTGTTCGCCGCCGCGCCGTCGCAGGAGCAGGAAGGCGACGATCGCGCCCAGGATGATCAGAGGGGAGATGCGCTTCACCTGACCAGTGTAAGTCGGGCCCGCGCCCACCGGTCCGTGCGGTCCACCCTTGACAACTGATATCACATTCATATCATCGTGATATGACAGAAAGGCAAACGGTGTCACAAGAGCGGCAGATCACCGGTGTGTCCGGTTGGCTCATGGTCGGTGTCTCCCTGGTCCTCATGCTCGGGGGGACGGCCCTGTTCTTCTATGCGTTGTTCGAAGAGGACTGGTGGCCGGTCGCGGGATGGGCCGTCGTTGCCGCGGTCGGCGGCTTCCTGGTGATCGGGCTGTTCGTCAACCAGCCCAACCAGTCGCACGTGGTGACGTTGTTCGGGGCCTACAAGGGGACCGTGCGCACGAACGGGTTCCGCTGGGTCAACCCCCTCACCCAGCGAAAATCGGTCTCGTTGCGGATCCGCACCTTCGACTCGGACGTGCTCAAGGTCAACGACGCGGTCGGGAACCCGGTGGAGATCGCCTCGGTCATCAACTGGCAAGTGGTGGACACGGCCCGGGCCGCCTTCGACGTCGAGGACTACGAGAACTTCGTCAAGGTCCAGGCGGAGGCGGCGATCCGACACGTGGCCAGCGAGTACCCCTACGACCACATCGAGGACGAGGGGCCGTCACTCCGGGCCAACGCCGACGACGTGACCGCCACTCTTCAAGCCGAACTCCAGGTCCGGCTCAATGAGGCCGGAGTCTCGGTCCTCGACTGCCGGCTCCGTCGCCTCGCCTACGCCCCCGAGATCGCCGGTGAGATGCTGCGTCGTCAGCAGGCCGGGGCAGTGATCGCCGCCCGGAAGCTGATCGTCCGTGGTGCGGTGACGATGGTCCAGGACGCCCTCGAACAACTGGCCGCGGAGCACATCGTCGAGCTCGACGAGGAGCGCAAGGCGGCCATGGTCTCCAACCTGATGGTGGTTCTCACCGGGGACCGCAGTGTCCAGCCCGTGGTCAACGCCGGCACTCTCTATCCCGGATGACGGAGCGCAAGAGCTTTCTCTTGCGCATAGACCCGAAGTTGCATCGGGTGCTGGAGCGATGGGCTGCCGAAGATCTGCGCAGTCTCAACAGCCAAATCGAGTTCCTGCTGATTCAGGCGGCGAGGAAAGGCGGGCGCTGGTCCGACGATCGACGACAGCGCGGCCCGGATCGGAAGTCATAGGGCGGCGAGAGCCTCCAGCACCCGGTCCACCTCCTCCATCGTGTTGTAGTGGACGAACCCGATCCGTACCAGGCCGCCGGCATCGGCGACACCGAGCCGCTCGATGGCGTTCACTGCGTAGTAGTGCCCCGACCAGACGTAGATCCCGGACCGACCGAGGTTGGCCGCAACCTCTCCGGCGCGGTGCCCGTCGATCGAGATGGCGAAGGTTGCCACCCGCTCCGGGCCGGCGTGCTGGACCCCGTGGACCGTGATCTCCGGGATAGATGCCAATCCGGCAAGGAACCTCTCGGAGAGCGCGGTCTCGTGCTCAGCGATCAGTGAGTACGCCGCCTCGAGGCGGGTTCGTCGCGTATCCGCAGGTTTCCCGCCCAGGGAGGCCAGGTAGTCGATGGCGGCGGTGACCCCCGCCATAGATTCGAAGGACTGGGTGCCGGTTTCCAGCTTCCCCGGTGGGTCCGAGGGGGCGGGCCGGACCTTGTAGAAGTCGAGCTCGGCGAGCCGGTCCAGCTTCCCGTAGAGGATCCCGGTGTGAGGCCCGAAGAACTTGTAGGCCGAGGCGACCAGGAAGTCACAGTCGAAGGCTCGGACATCGAGGAGGCGATGGGGACCGGCATGAACCGCATCCAGATAGACCTGGGCGCCGGCCTCATGGGCCGCGGCGGCGACGGCAGCGACGTCGACCACGGTGCCGATGGCGTTCGATGCGACGCATACCGCAACCAGCCGGACCCGGTCGTCGAGCAACCTGGCCACCGATTCCGGATCGAGCTCGCCGCTCGAGGTGTCGAACTCGGCGACCCGGATCTCGGCGCCGGCGTCTCGGGCGGCGCGGACCCATGGGGTGTAGTTGGCGTCATGGTCGAGGCTGGTCACCACCACCGCGTCACCGGGAGCCCATGAGGAGGCAAGGGCACGGCTCACCGCGAGGGTGATGCTGGTCATGTTCTGGCCAAATGAGACCTCGCTGGAGTCGGCATTGAGCATGTCCGCCATCGCCCGGCGGGCCTCGGAGGTGATGGTCTCGGCGTCTTCGGAGGCGCCGAACCCGCCACCGAGGTTGCTCACGCCGTCTCGCAGCACCGCGCTCATCGCCTCGATGACGGTGTCGGGCACCTGGGTCCCACCCGGCCCATCGAGATAGGCGACCGGACGCCCATCCTCGCTCCGGCTCAATGCAGGGAAGCGTGAGCGAAGATCGGCGAGGTCGAGTCTCGGGAGTGGTGTCATCGGGGACCCCTGTGTAGCAGGCGACTATGGAACCTTTTCGCTGAACCTGGTGTATTGAGGATCGATCACGCGATGGAGGCGGTCCGCCCTGTGAAGATCGCCAACTCGGTGGCGTTTCCACGAGCGACAAATCGCCTGGAGGTGCTCGGATGAGAAAGCTTCTCGTGGCAGTTGTCCTGTTGCTGCTGCTTCCCGGAG
>JBIOVB010000015.1:0-7208 GCA_044867525.1 Acidimicrobiia bacterium
CTGGACGCCATCCTCTTCATCATGGGGATCCAGCGCCAGCACGTGGAGGACGCCGACGCATCGGACCCCGGCTTCGAAGTGCCGGACCTGATCGAGGTCCCCGGGATACCGCATCTCTGATTGCCGGCCGACTTTGTCCGAGGCATTCCCCTGAGCTCATGTCGAATGGCTGACTTGCCACGCCCGGCCTCGGACAAACAGACGCCGGTCGGCCGGGGCTGCCGCTGCGCGGCAGGACAGGGGCTGCCGGCCGGGGCCGCAGTTAGGCGTTGGCGCGGGCTACCACTCCCGATGGAAGAACTCACCACGGGGGCGGTCCACCCTCTCGAAGGTGTGAGCCCCGAAGAAGTCGCGCTGAGCCTGGATGAGGTTGGCGGGAAGGCGCTCGGAGCGCATCGAGTCGTAATAGCCGAGGGCGCTCGTATACGCCGGCACCGGGATGCCAGAGGCGACGGCCGCGGACACCACCCGGCGCCAGCCGGGCTCCGCTTCGCGTAGGGCACTGGCGAAGAAATCGTCTTCCACCAGATCCGATAGGGCGGGCTCCCTCAGATAAGCACTGGTGATGTCGTCGAGGAAGGCGGCCCTGATGATGCAACCTGCCCTCCAGATCGAGGCGATGCTGCCCGGCTTCAGGTCCCAGCTGTGCTCGGCTGATGCCGCACTCATCAACCTGAAACCCTGGGCGTAGGAAATGATCTTCGACGCGTAGAGCGCGCTCTCGATGTCATCGTCGGCGATGCTCGGGTCGGCGGTCGGGCCGGGAAACAACGCAGCGGCGCGCTTTCGGCGCGCCAGGTCGGAGCTGACGATCCGGGCGTAGACGGCCTCCGCGACCAACGTGGTCGGCTCACCGAAGTCCATCGATGCCACCACGGTCCATTTCCCGGTGCCCTTCTGCCCGGCGGCGTCGAGGATGAGGTCCACCATCGGCACCCCGTTCTCGCTCGCAGCGAGTATCTCGCTCGTGATCTCGACCAGATAGGACTTGAGCCGCCCCTGGTTCCACCCCTCGAAGACGTGTGAGATCGACTCCGGGTCGGACCCCATTCCACGCCTCATCAAGTCATATGCCTCGGCGATGACCTGCATATCGCCGTACTCGATCCCGTTGTGGACCATCTTGACGAAATGCCCTGCGCCACCGGGGCCGATCCACTCGCAACACGGCGCCCCGTCCGAGGCGCGAGCTGCGATCCCCTTGAGGATGGGCTCCACCCGGGGCCAGGCACCGGGACTCCCCCCGGGCATCAGGGAGGGGCCATGCCTCGCTCCTTCCTCACCCCCGGAGATCCCGACGCCGAGGTAGAGCAGGCCCTGCGCCTCGACCTGAGCGCATCGGCGCTCGGTGTCGGTGTAAAGCGAGTTACCCCCGTCGATGACGATGTCGCCGGGCTCGAGGAGCCCGGACAGGGCATCGATCAGCTGGTCGACCGGGTCGCCGGCCTTGACCATGAGGAGCACCACCCGGGGCGGCTCCAGGTTGGACACCAGGTCTTCCAGCGATCCGGCGCCGAGCATGCCTTTGCTGCCTGCTTCCCCCGCCATGAACGCGTCGGTCACCGCCTGAGTCCGGTTGTACACCGCCACCCGATTGCCGGAATCCGCGAGGTTGAGGGCGAGATTGGCGCCCATCACGGCCAAGCCCACAACTGCGATGTCGGCGCGCTCGCTCATCGGCGGCGAGGGTAACCCGGCGCTCGCACACCAACGACCGGTTGCGTACCCTCGCCGGTCGTGTCGAGTATTCGGATCGGGATCGATGTCGGTGGCTCCGGGGTCAAAGGGGCCCTGGTCGACACGGAGACTGGGACCCTGGTCTCCGATCGTGTCAGGTTCGACACCCCGCAGCCGGCGACACCGGAAGGTCTGGCCTCGGCCGTTGCGTCCTTGGTCAAGGAGCTGGGCGGTGAGGGCCCGGTCGGCATCGGGTTCCCCGCGGTGGTGAAGGAAGGTTGGATCTGCACCGCATCCAACATCGATATCTCATGCATCGGTGTCAACGCCGTCGACCTGTTCTCGTCGGCGACGGGGCGCGAGGTGACCGTCATCAACGACGCCGACGCCGCAGGCCTCGGGGAATACAAGTTCGGCGCGGTGAGAGAAGCCACCGGGACGGTGGTTGTGCTCACCTTCGGGACCGGAATCGGCAGTGCCCTGCTCAGCGACGGGCGGCTCATCCCGAACGTGGAGTTGGGCCAGCTCGAGTTGAGGGGCATCCAGCCGGCGGAGCTCTACTACTCGGCCAAGGCGATGACCGAAGAGGGGCTCGACTGGTCGGAGTGGGGGAAAAGGGCCAATGAGTACGTGGGCCACGTGTCCCGCCTGTTCAGCCCCGACTTGATCGTCGTCGGAGGTGGAGTGGTCTCCAAGTGGGCCAACTTCGCCGAAGGCTTCGATCCTGGCCTTCCCGTGGTCCCCGCGGCGCTCAAAAAGAACGCAGGGATCATCGGGGCCGCCGGCCTCGTGGCGAGCGGCCCGCCGCGACAGACCGCTAGCGGCTGAAGGCAGCGAAGCGGGAGCGGGCGCTCTCGGGCACGCGGACCTCGAGGATCGTGCCCTGGTCGTCGTGCTTCTCCTCGATCACCTCGCCGGCGCGGTGAGCGGCGGCCACGACATCACCCCGCTCGTAGGGGATCTCGAGAGTCATGGTCACCATCGGGGGCGCCAGCATCTCCCCTACCCGCTCCAAGAGCTCGTCGAGCCCGGTGCCTTCCAGTGCCGACACCATCACCGCATCCGGATAGAGGTTGCGCAGGCGCTGCTTCTCGACATCGGTCATGGCGTCGACCTTGTTCACCACCATCAGCTCGGTGATGGAGCCGGCATGGATCTCGGCGAGCACCTCCCTGACCGCAGCCAGCTGCCCCGCCGGGTCGTCGTCGGTTCCGTCGACGACGTGAAGGAGAAGGTCGGCTTGAGCAACCTCGGCCAGCGTGGACTGGAAAGCCTCCACGAGGTGGTGGGGAAGCCGGCGCACGAAACCCACCGTGTCGGCGACCAGCGCCATCCGGCCGTCAGGGAGCTCCAACCGGCGCACGGTGGAGTCGAGAGTGGCGAAGAGGCGGTCCTCGACCAGGACGCCCGCGTCGGTGAGTGCATTGAGCAGGGTGGATTTGCCGGCGTTGGTGTAGCCCACGATCGACACCTGCTGGATCTCGGATTTCTGCCGCGACTTGCGCTGGGTTGCCCGGTGCTGGACCGTCTCCTTGAGTTCGCGCTCCAGTCTGGAGATCCGCTGCACGATCCGGCGCCGGTCGGTCTCCAGCTTGGTCTCGCCGGGCCCACGGGCGAGCACCCCGGCGCCCTGTTGCGACATCGACTTCCCTCTGCCTCGCAGCCGCGGGAGGTAATACCGGAGCAGGGCCAGCTCGACCTGGATCGCACCAACTCGGGAAGTCGCATGCTGGGCGAAGATGTCGAGGATCAACGCCTCACGGTCGACGACATCGCACTCGAAGAGCTTCTGCAGGTTGCGCTGCTGGCCAGGAGTGAGCGGGTTGTCGAACACCACGAGGTCGATGTCCAGAGCGCGGGTCAGGGTCGCCAGCTCGCCTGCCTTCCCCGAGCCGATATAGGTGGCGGAGTCGATCTGACGGCGATTGACCAGCTCGCGGTCGACCGGCTCGGCACCGGCGGTGTCGGTAAGCAGTTCCAGCTCGTCCAGGCTGCGCTCCGCCTCGAAACCGCTCATTCCGGGGAGCTCGACGCCGACGAGGAAGGCGCGCTGAACCCCGACCTCGAGGTCGGTGACGGTTGCGGTGAGCCTTCGCCTGCTGCGGGATGTGCGGTTGTTGGTCATCGGAGGCCGGTGTCGTGGGGCGGTGATGATTGCCGCCTCGATCGGCCGATGCCGGTGGTTTTACCCCTGCTCAGAGGTACTGACCCTCGTCCCCGACGTGCTCCAGCTCCTCCTCGGCGATGATCTGGGACTCACGGACCGCGACCACCGGCTTGCCCGTCGAGGGCCATATGAACCGCCAGGCCCCGGTGGGAACCGCCCAGAATCTCTGACCGGTCTGAACGTCGACGAGAGTCAGGGCGTCGTTGCCGTCCTTGGTCCCGATCGGGACCAGGAGGCCGGACCGGGTGGTCGACTCCTCGGGAGCATGGCCGACACGCCAGCCCGGCATCACCTTGTAGCCGTTGTCGTGGAATATGGGCAACCCCGTGGTCATCATGTTCCCTGCGATTCTCGCAGGTCACGGGGCCAACGGCGAGATGCAGAACCTGTCAGCCGGTAGGGTTCGATGCTCATGGCAGACAAGTCGAATTTCTCCGAGGCGCTCGAATACCACTCGAAGCCACGCCCGGGAAAGATCGCGATCAGGTCGACAAAGCCGACTGCCACCCAGGCGGACCTGAGCCTGGCCTACACCCCGGGAGTGGCCGAGCCCTGCCTGGTCATCGCCGACGATCCCGAAGCCGCGTTCGAGTTCACCAATCGCGGCAACCTGGTGGCGGTGGTCTCCAACGGGACCGCCGTGCTCGGACTGGGGAACATCGGTGCCCTCGCCGGAAAGCCGGTGATGGAGGGGAAGGCGGTCTTGTTCAAGCGCTTCGCCGACATCGATGTCTTCGACCTCGAGATCGACGCCACCGATCCCGATGACGTTGTCCGGTTCTGCGAGATGCTGGCTCCCACAGTCGGTGGCATCAACCTCGAGGACATCAAGGCCCCGGAGTGCTTCTACATCGAGCAGACGCTCCGCGATCGGCTCGACATCCCGGTGTTCCACGACGACCAGCATGGGACGGCGATCATCGGTGCCGCCGGCTTTCTCAACGCACTGGAGTTGACCGGTCGCGACATCGGCGGGACCAGGGTGGTCTTTGCCGGTGCCGGAGCTGCCGGCATCGCCTCGGCCCGGTTCTTCATCGAGCTCGGTGTCGACCCTGCCAACGTGCTGCTGGTGGACACCAGGGGTGTGATCCACAGCGAGCGCGACGATCTCACCGATATCAAGAAGGAGTTCGCCATAGCCACCGACGCTCGGACCCTGTCCGATGCCCTCGATGGTGCGGATGCCCTGATCGGAGTGTCGGTTGCGGGCACTGTCTCCAAGGAGATGGTGCAGGCGATGGCCCCCGATCCCATCGTGTTCGCCCTGGCCAACCCCGATCCCGAGATCCCCTACGCGGACGCCAGGGCCGCACGGGACGATGTGATCATGGCCACTGGGCGCAGCGACTACCCGAACCAGGTGAACAACGTCCTCGGATTCCCATTCATCTTCCGGGGAGCCCTCGACGTCCGGGCCCGCGCGGTCTCCGAGAAGATGAAGATTGCCGCTGCCCGAGCCCTCGCCGATCTGGCCCGGGAGCCGGTCCCCGACTCGGTGCTCCGGGCGTATGACCTGGAGCGCCTTCAGTTCGGGCCCGAATACCTGATCCCCAAGCCGTTCGACCCCCGGGTGTTGTGGACGGTGGCCCCCGCGGTGGCCAAGGCGGCGATGGACGAGGGCCTGGCCGGGGCCCCGATCGAGGACTTCGACGAGTATCGGGCCCAGCTCCAGACCAGGTTCCGAGCCTCGCACAGTCTGATCAATGCCATCACCACCCGGGCCATGGAGCAGCCGAAGAAGGTGGTCTACCCCCACGCCGAGGACATCCGTCTCATCCGAGCCGCGCGGAGGGTTGCCGACGAGGGGATCGCCCGGCCGGTCCTGCTCGGGAGCCTGGAGCGGATCGAGGAGCTCGGTGGCGCTTCGGGCCTCTCCCTCGACGGAATGGAGGTCATCGACCACATCAACGAGACGTCAGAGCGAAACCGGTATGCGGCCGATCTCGAGGAGCTGCGTCGGCACAAAGGCATGTCATTGAAAGAGGCGTGGGCTCAGACCGCCGACCCCAACATGTATGCGTGTCTCATGGTGCGTGAGGGCAAGGCCGATGCGGTCCTCGGGGGCCTCAACACCTACTACCCGGACACGATTCGCCCCGCCCTCCAGGTGCTCAAGGTGGAGGAGGGGCGCTCGATTGTCAGCTCGGTCTACCTCGTGGTGGTGCAGGGGACCGCCTTCTTCTTCACCGACTGCGCGGTCAATATCGAGCCGACCGCGGAGCAGCTCGCCGAGATCGCGCTGGCCGCCACCACCACCGCCCAGAACGAGTTCGATCGGGCCCCTCGTGTCGCCTTCATCAGCTATTCGGACTTCGGCTCGGCCGGTGGCGGGGAACCGGCGCGGGTGCGCAGGGCGGTCGAGTTGTTCCGGCTGGCCCGGCCCGACATCCCGGTGGATGGTGAGATGCAGGCCGACACCGCGGTCATGCCCGAACTGCTCAAGGACCGTCGGCCCGGAGGTCCCCTGGGACGGGAAGCCAACGTCCTCGTCTTCCCCAACCTGACCGCGGCCAATGCCTCCTACAAGCTGCTCAACCGTCTCGGCGATGCCGAGGTGATCGGCCCCATCCTCAGCGGCCTCTCCAAGACGGTCCACGTCCTGCAGCGGGACGCATCGGTGAACGACGTGGTGAACATGACTGCGATCGCGGTGGCCGAAGCTCAGCGCCGGGATCGAGCCGGCACCTAGCTCAGCGGTCCTTCCAGTACTCCTCGTAGTGGACGTTGCCCCGCGCCTTGCCATGGTCGATGGTGAATCCTCGTTCGTGGAGGAGCTGGCACACGCCGACCACATCGGGAAATGTCATCTCGTCGTCGGCCCATTTGGGAAGGCCGATCATCGCCGGGTTCCCGCAGAGAAAGACGTGAGTGTTCGTCGGGTCGAGCGAGCTACCCAGCGCTTCCTCCAGCTGACCTGATGTGATCATGTCCTGGATGTAAACCTTGTTCCCCTCGTTCTCCGGCTCTCGAGTGGTGAGGACGACGAACTCGTAGTTGGGGTGCCGCTCCTCGACCAAGGCCTGCTGATCGGTATAAGCGAGGTCGTCCCGATAGCGGACGCAGACCAGGTTGAGGATCCTCCCCCGATGGCCCCGGCGGAGCAGTTCGAGCGTCATCGCGTTCTGCGGCGCCTCACCGGTGCCGGTGCTCAGGAACACGATGTTGTCGTCCAGTTCCACTCCCTCGAGTGTGTAGTGGCCGGTGAACTTGCGGCCCATGAAGATGCGATCACCCACCCCCTTGGTGAAGATGCGAGGGGTCAGAGCCGGGATCTCTTCCTCACCGGGTCGCACCTTGACGATGTAGAACTCGACGCTGTCCCAGCGGGGCTCGAGCAGGTTGCCATCCCCGTCGACGATCGAGC